>JAGRKN010000172.1 GCA_020442275.1 Rhodoblastus sp.
GATGATTGGCCGCCGACAGCACTTCGAGGATCGAACGCATCGTCCGATAGGTCCGCTCGATCGGTTGATAGGGATCGGTATTGGTGCCGATGGCGATCGTGCGCGGCTGGTAGCCCGGCGCCGACAATTCGCGCTGCAGCAGCTGCGCCGCGCCGTCTTTCACGAACAGCTTGGTCTCGAAATCGAGCCCCGGCGACAGGCCCATATAGGCATGCGTCGGCCGCGCGAAACAATAGACGCAGCCGTGCTCGCAGCCGCGATAGGGATTGATCGAGCGATCGAATGAAATGTCGGGCGACTCGTTGCGCGTGATCATGGCGCGCGGGCGTTCTGTATGGACCTCGGTGCGCAGCGCCTCGATCTCGCCGAGCGAGCCCCAGCCGTCGTCGACCGCCGCGCGCGCCTCTTTCTCGAAACGGCCGGTCTTGTTGGTGACCGCGCCGCGCCCGCGCAACGCCTTGGGCGGCGCCGCGCCATCGAGGTCGCAGGCGCCGTTATGCGAGCCGAGAAGGGCGCGAGGATCGCGCGGTCCGACGCGAACATCTACCTGACCTGCGCTAGCCACTGCACTGCGACCCATGAAGGCCTCCTCGCGCCCCAACCCGTACGAATGACGCCCAACGCAACACGCAACGCACACACGAACCCCAAATCCGCCGCGCGCTTCGTTCCCGACAGACGAGGGCGCGAACGGACCGGGAACATGAGAACAAATATGGAACATTGATCGGCGCTGTCAAGCAGCCTTCGCACTGAAACGACGGTCGCCTCACAAAGAGGCGCCGACTTTTCGCGAGCCGGTGCTAGAGAGCGCGCCATGCTTTCGGCAATCGTTCTCGCGCCTTCCGACGCCGATCCCGCGGCGGGCCGCGCCCAGGAAGCCATCGTCCGCTCGCTGGCGGCGCTGGTGGGCGCCGCCGTGGCCGATGTCGTGCGCGACGCCTGCATCGCCGGTCCGCCAGGCGCGCGCCTGGCCGCGATCGCCGATCACGCGGGCTGCGGGCTGGTGGAAGAGACCGATGTCTTGGCTCGCCTCGAGAAAGCAGTACGCGCCGCGCGCGGCGACCGCGTCTTCGTGCTGAGCGCCGGCTATGCGCCCATGTCTGGCTTCATCGACGAAATGTCGGACTGGTCGCTGTCGGCGACGCCGCCGGCCATGGCCCTGCGCGCCGAGCCGGACAGTCTCGCGCGCCGCATCTTTCCCGCGCTCGCGCCCTGCGCCGGCATTGTCGCGATCAAGCAGGACCTGCTTGGCGTGCACGCGGACACGGCTGCGACTCTCGCGCGAAAACTCGGGGCGCGCACGCTTGTTACGCGCGCGCGCCGCGTGGTCTGAAGCGCAAGCTCAGCGCGAAAACGTGTTGCAGGAATCGACCTGGCCCGACTGCATGCCGCGCTGCAGCCATTGCACGCGCTGCGCGGACGAGCCGTGTGTGAAGGAATCCGGCACGGCATAGCCGCGCGAGGCCTTCTGCAGGCGGTCGTCGCCGATGGCCTGCGCGGTCGCGACCGCCTTCTGGATGTCGTCCGGGTCGATATTGCGCCACTTTGCGTTGGCGTTGGCGGCCCACACGCCGGCCAGGCAATCGGCCATCAGCTCGACACGCACAGACAGGGCATTGGCGTCGGCGCGACCCGATTCCTGCTGCGCGCGCTGCACCTTCGGCAGAATGCCGAGCAGGTTCTCGATGTGATGGCCCATTTCGTGAGAGATCACATAGGCATAGGCGAAATCGCCGCCGCCGCCGAACTTCTGCTTCATGTCGCGGAAGAAGGACGTATCGAGATAGATCTTCTTGTCGAGCGGGCAGTAGAACGGCCCCATGGCAGATTGCGCCGCGCCGCAGGCCGAGCGCGTCGCGCCCGAGAACATGACGAGCGGGGCGGGCGTGAAGCGGATGTTCTTCTGCTTCGGCAGAATGTCCGACCACACGTCCTCGTTCATGCCGACGATGGCGGCCACGAACTGGCCCATCTGGTCGGACGGCGCGCCGGTCTGGCGCGTGGTCTGCTGGCGCGGCGCCTGTTCTTCCACCGTCTGGCCGCCGCCACGGAAATTGTTCAGCATTTCCGCGCCGCCGATCAGAATGCGCGGATCGATGCCGAGCGCATAGGCGATCACGCCGAGCACCACCATCGTGCCGAGGCCGAGATGCCCGGCGCCGCCCATCATCG
>JAGRKN010000173.1:0-6218 GCA_020442275.1 Rhodoblastus sp.
GAAGGCATTTCCAAGATGGGCGAGCTCGTCGATCTCGGCGCCAAGGCCGGCGTGGTCGAGAAATCCGGCGCCTGGTTCTCCTACGACAGCCAGCGCCTCGGCCAGGGCCGCGAGAACGCCAAGGCCTTCCTGCGGCAGAACCCGGAAATCGCCCAGCGCATCGAACTCGCCATCCGCGAGAACGCCGGGCTCATCGCCGACAAGATCCTTGATTCGGGCAGCGAGGAAGACGGCGACGAGGGCTGAGATCGCGAACCTCTCGGCCGCGCCCCGCACGCGCGGACCGCGAGGACGCCGGCGAGGCGTCATGAGCCGCCCCTCGCGCGAAACAGGTCCGCCATCTCCGCGTTTCGCTCGACAGTTTCATGGCGCCCCGCTAGAAAGGCCCGGTTCTGCCGGGCCTTTCGCTTGTCCTGGCCCGCGCGGGACAGAGCCGGGACCGCCGGCCTCCGGCCGGCTGGCGCCTCGACGTGAACGCTGGCCGGAGGCCGGCGGTCCCGGGTGAACAGCGCGAAAGCGATATCTGAACAGGCGGCCCCGGCCGCGAGAGTTGGGCGACAATGAGCGGCGTCAACGAAATCCGTGCGACCTTCCTCGACTATTTCGCGGGCCACGGCCACGAGAAGGTCTCCTCCTCTCCGCTCGTGCCGCGCAACGACCCGACCCTCATGTTCACCAATGCGGGCATGGTCCAGTTCAAGAATGTCTTCACCGGCGTCGAGAAGCGAGCCTATTCACGCGCCGCATCGTCGCAGAAATGCGTGCGCGCCGGCGGCAAGCACAATGACCTCGACAATGTCGGCTATACCGCGCGCCATCACACATTCTTCGAAATGCTGGGCAATTTCTCGTTCGGCGATTATTTCAAGGACGGCGCGATCGAGCTTGCCTGGAATCTGATCACCAAACATTTCGATCTGCCCAAGGAGCGTCTGCTCGTCACCGTCTATCACGACGACGACGAGGCCTTCGACCTCTGGAAGAAGATCGCCGGCTTTTCCGACCGTCGGATCATCCGCATCCCGACCTCGGACAATTTCTGGTCGATGGGCGAGACGGGCCCGTGCGGTCCGTGCTCGGAGATATTTCTGGACCAGGGCGAGCACGTCGCGGGCGGCCCGCCCGGCTCCCCGGATGAGGATGGCGACAGGTTCCTGGAATTCTGGAACCTCGTCTTCATGCAATACGAACAGGTCTCGCCGACCGAACGTGTGCCGCTGCCGCGTCCGTCCATCGACACAGGCATGGGGCTCGAACGCATTGCGGCCCTGCTGCAGGGCGTCACCTCGACCTACCAGACCGACCTCATGCGCGCGCTGATTCGCGCGGTCGCCGAAGAGACAAGCGTCGATCCCGACGGGCCGCAGGCCGCCAGCCACCGCGTCATCGCCGACCATCTGCGCGCCTCCGCCTTCCTCGTCGCAGACGGCGTCACGCCGCTCAACGAGGGGCGCGGCTACGTGCTCCGCCGCATCATGCGCCGCGCCATGCGCCATGCGCAGCTGCTGGGCGCGAAGGATCCGCTGATGTGGAAGCTCGTGCCCGCGCTCGTGCGCGAGATGGGCCAGGCCTATCCCGAGCTCATCCGCTCCGAGCCGCTCATCGTCGAGACGCTTCGCACCGAGGAAACCAAGTTCCGCACGACTCTCGCGCGAGGCCTTTCAATTCTGGAGGACGAGACGCGCACGCTGGTCGCGGGCCAGTCGCTGTCCGGCGAGACCGCCTTCAAGCTCTACGACACCTATGGCTTCCCGCTCGACCTCACGCAGGACGCGCTGCGCGCCCGCAATCTCTCGGTCGACACGGCCGGCTTCGACGCCGCCATGGAGCGCCAGCGCGCCGAGGCCCGCAAGGCCTGGGCCGGCTCCGGCGAGGCCGCGACCGAGGCAGTCTGGTTCGGCCTGCGTGAAAAACTCGGTGCGACCGAATTTCTGGGCTACGAGACCGAGACGGCCGAGGGCGTGGTGCAGGCGATCCTCGTCGACGGCCAGGAAGTCCAGTCCGCGCCGACGGGCGCGCGCGCCAGCGTCATTCTCAACCAGACGCCCTTCTACGGCGAATCCGGCGGCCAGACCGGCGACACCGGGGCTATGCGCGGCGCGGGCCTGCGCTTCAGGGTCGAGACGACGGGCAAGAAGCTCGGCGACCTCTTCGTGCACGAAGGCGTGGTCGAGGACGGCGAGCTCAAGGTCGGCGACGCGCTCGAGCTCGATGTCGACCACGCGCGTCGCGCGGCGATCCGCTCAAACCATTCGGCGACCCACCTCCTGCACGAGGCGCTGCGTCTCGTGCTCGGCGACCACGTCGCGCAGAAAGGCTCGCTGGTCGCGCCCGATCGCCTGCGCTTCGACTTCTCGCATCCCAAGCCCATCAACGACGACGAACTCGCCAAGATCGAGGACATCGCCAATGCGGTGATCCTGCAGAATTCGCCCGTCGAGACACGCCTGATGGCGGTCGACGACGCCATCGAATCCGGCGCCCGCGCCTTGTTCGGCGAAAAGTACGGCGACGAGGTCCGCGTGGTCGCCATGGGCAAGGCGGAGGGCGCCAATCGCGCCTTCTCCATCGAGCTCTGCGGCGGCACGCATGTCGCGCGCACTGGCGACATCGGCATCGTCACCATCGTCGGCGAGAGCGCCGTCGCCTCGGGCGTGCGCCGCCTCGAGGCCAAGACGGGCGCCGGCGCCCGACATCACCTCAACGAGGAGAGCCGCCGCCTGCGCGAGATCGCCAGCCTGGTGCGTGCGCCGGCCGAGGACGCCGCCAATCGTCTCGCCGCGCTCATCGAGGAGCGCAAGAAGATGGAGCGCGAGCTCACTGACGCCCGCCGCAAGCTCGCCATGGGCGGCGGCGCGTCGGAGGCCGCTCCGTTCCGCGAGATCGCGGGCGTCAAGTTCATGTCGCGCGCTGTCGCCGGCGTCGAGATGAAGGATCTGAAGTCGCTCGCCGACGAAGCCAAGAAGACGATCGGCTCCGGCGTCGTGGCGATCGGCAATGCGAGCGCCGACGGCAAGGGCGGCGTCGTCGTCTCCGTCACCGCCGATCTCGCCGACCGCTTCAACGCCGTCGATTTCGTGCGCATCGCCTCCGAGAAACTCGGCGGCAAGGGCGGCGGCGGACGGCCCGACATGGCGCAGGCCGGCGGTCCCGACGGTTCGCAGATCCCTGCCGCGCTCGAAGCCATCGAAAGCGCGCTGCGCCAGAAGGCGGCAGGATGATCGCGCGACGCCGCGCGCGCATCGCGCGGCTGCGGCGCCGCGTCCATTTCATTCTCGACAGCGGCGTCAACGATCGCGCCGCGCGGTTCGCGCACGGTTTTCTGATCGTGCTGGTGACGGTCTCGGTCGCCGCCGTCGTGCTCGAGACCGTGCCGGCGCTGCGCGAGCGCTACCAGATCCTGTTCGACGCCATCGAACTCGTCGCTCTCATCGGCTTTTCGATCGAATATGCTTTGCGTCTTTGGAGCGCGCCCGACAGCGCTCCCTATTTCGGCATGACGCCCTGGCGCGCACGGCTCGCCTATGCGCGCTCGCCCTATGCGATCGTCGATCTATTGACCGTCCTGCCCTTCTATCTCGGCTTGTTCCTGCCAGGCGATTTTCGCGTGCTGCTGTTGCTGCGGCTCGCGCGCTTCTTCAAACTCGCGCGCTACTCGCCGGGCATGCGCTCGCTGGCGGCGGCGCTGAAGGCCGAACGCAAGGCGCTCGGCGCCTCGGCGGTCATCATCTTCGGCGTCGTGCTCGTCATGGCGTCGGCCATGCACATCGCCGAACATGCCGCGCAGCCCGACAAATTCGGCTCTATCCCTGAATCCATGTGGTGGGCGGTCGTCACCATCACCACGGTCGGCTACGGCGACGTCGTGCCAGTCACCATCGTCGGCAAGATGATCGCGGGCGTCACCGCCTTCATGGGCTTTCTGCTGCTGGCGCTGCCCGTCGGCATCGTCGCCACGGCTTTCGCGGAAGAGATCCATCGCCGCGAATTCGTCGTCACCTGGTCGATGATCGCGCATGTGCCGCTGTTCGCGACGCTCGACGCCTCGGAAATCGCCGAGATCATGCACTATCTTCGCGCTCAGACCGTGCCCGCAGGGACGATCGTCGTGCGGCGAGGCGAGGAAGCCCATTGCATGTATTTCGTCGCCGCCGGCGAGGTGGAAGTCGACCTGCCGCATAATGCGGTGCGGCTCGGCGAGGGCCAGTTCTTCGGCGAGATCGCGGTCATGCGCAAGACGCGCCGCACCGCGACCGTGCGCACCACCCTACCCTCGAAACTGCTCGTGCTCGACGCCGGCGACCTCGGCACGCTGATGGCGCGCAATCCCGAAATCGGTCGCCGCATCGAAGAAGCGATCGCCGCCTACGGTGAAATCCCTTCGCTCGCGCCGCGCGGCGACATGGCTGCGGACGAGGTTGGGCAGAGCTCGCCGGACAGCTAGAGTCCAGCTCGTAGGAGTCGCGGACTTTGCGAAGGGGATGCGCGGCAGCGCCAGTAGAATTGAGCGCGTCGCGCGCTTCGGCGCCGACGTGACGCGCTCTACGCAGAGATCAGACTGCGGAACAGCGCGATGTGCTGGTGTGGCAGCGCGTCTTTCTCGGCCTGCCCGAGCTGGCTCCAATGCGCGACAACCCAGCGGTCCAGCGTCTCGAGCAGCGACATCGCCGAATCGATCAACAGCGATTGCGGCAGATCGGTTCGCACGACGCCGAGCGCCTGGCCGCGCTCGATGATGAGCGTCACCCACTTTCTTGCCGCCAGAAAAAGACGCCCGGTCGCCGAACCCTGTCCCGGATCGTTGCGCAGGCGATAGAACATGCCGCCGAATTGCACGAGCCACGCGTTGCGGTCGACGACGGCGATGGCGCGCCGATAGAGCTCCTCGAACGCGCCCCAGAAAGTCTCCGTGTCGAGCGTCGCCGGATCGAAGCCGCCGATTTCCCTGAAGAGCACGGCGAGCGATCGCTCGATCATCGTCGTGAAGAGATCGGCCTTGTCGTCGAAATAATAGTAGAGCGAGCTCTTGCTCATCCCCGACTTCTCGAGAATGCGATTGAGCGACGCGCCGTCGAAGCCGTGCGCGGCAAATTCCTCCGCGGCGCTCTCGAACAGACGCGTCCGGCGATCGGCATCGAGCTTGTCCAGGCGGCGACTCACAGGATTGACCATAGCCCATCCGCGCACTACAAACCATAGTGTGTACCACTGGTACACACCAATGTGTAAGCTTGTCGTCGACAGGAGTCCGGCCGGCGCCCGAGACAAAAGGAAACCGCCATGAAGATTGCGATCAGCGGCGCGGGAATCGCCGGGGCGACGCTCGCCTGGTGGTTGCGGCGCGCCGGACACGAGCCGATCCTGATCGAGCGCGCGCCGACTCTCAGGACTGGCGGATACATCATGGATTTCTGGGGCGTCGGCTACTCCGTCGCCGATCGGATGGGCATCCTGCCCGCCGTGCGCCGCGCCGGCTATCAGGTCGAGGAGGTTCGTTTCCTTGCCGACGACGGGCGTAGGGTTGGCGGCTTCGCCGTCGACGCGCTACGCGATTTGACGAAGGGGCGAATGACGAGCGTGGCGCGGAGCGATCTCGCGTCGGAAATTTATCGCGCGATTGAAGGCCGCGTCGAAACCCTGTTCGCAGACCAGATTTCCGAAATCCACGAACACGAAAACGGCGTCCAGATCGTGCTGCGGAGCGGCGAGGCGCGCGACGTCGAACTTCTCGTCGGCGCCGACGGGTTACGTTCGCGCGTGCGCGAACTGGTCTTCGGGCCGAAAGATCGTTTCGAAAAGGACCTCGGTTATCGCTTCGCCGTGTTCGAAACCGCCGGCTATGCGCCGCGCGACGAAAACGTCTACGTCATCCATGCGGCGGCCTCGCGCCAGATCGGCCGCTTTGCGCTACGCGGCGACCGAACATTGTTCCTGCTCATCTACAGAAACGAACTCGCAAACGGCGTCGAGCCCACCGGCCCTGCCGAGACCCAGGCCCTGTTGAAGTCGATCTTCGCCAATGCGGGATGGGAGACGGAGCGCATACTGGCCGAGATGGAAACCGCCGGCGACCTTTATTTCGACAGCGTCAGCCAGATACGCATGCCCTCTTGGCGTCGCGGACGCATCGCGCTCGTCGGCGATGCGGCGATGGCCGTGTCCTTTCTCGCCGGCGAGGGCGCCGGGATCGCGATGACGGGCGCCTATGTGCTGGCGGG
>JAGRKN010000173.1:6309-10209 GCA_020442275.1 Rhodoblastus sp.
GAGCTTCGCCTCGACCTTCGTTCCGCAGACCGAGCTCGGCATATGGCTTCGCAATCAGGCGACAAGGTTGATGGCTCTGCCCGGCGCGGCGCATCTCATGGTGGGTAAGAACCTTAGCGACGACTTTGCGCTGCCCGACTATGCGTGAGCGAAAAACGAACGATGTGCGCCGATCTAGCGATTGCAGATCGCGCGCAACGCAAGCCAATCGCCCGCCGACATGAGAGGCTCGCCGCTCGCCTTCGTGGATTCGTTTTCGAGCCGGTCCTGCCGCTCGTTGGTCAGCGGATGGTCACGCAAGAAGTCGAGCGGGGTCGATCTCTCGTCGGCCGCGATGCGCTTGAGGATGTCGCCGAGCGCGCGGGCGGGACGTCCGGCCTTGTTCATCACGCGCGCCGCGAAATCGTCGGCCTCAGTCTCCGCTTCGCGCGAATAGGCCGCCGACAGCGAGGCGCGCGCCGCCGCCGAAATCGCGCCAGCCCCGAAGGCGCCGCCGGTAACCACGCCGATCGTCAGAGCGGCGCCGCCCTCCCGCAGCGCCGCGCGAAGACTGTCGCGATGCGCGACGTGGCCGAATTCATGCGCGAGCACGCCGGCGAGTTCGTCGGGCGATTGCGCGCTCTCGATCAGGCCGCGCAGCAGATAGACGCGTCCGCCGGGCAGCGCGAAGGCGTTCTGCACGGGCGAGGCGATAACGCCGACCTGCACGTCGAGCGGAACGCCGGCCAGGAGCTTGAGCCTGTCGACCAGCCGCGCCAACGCCGCCTCGCCCGCGGGCGAAACGCAGGCGCCGCCCTTGAAGCGCGCGCGCGCCTGCGTATCCGCCGCCGCGCCGATCTGCTTCTCGACGCTGGCCGGCACGAGCGGCGCGAGGCGGTCGGCCAGCGCGGGAATGACGAACCAGACGAGCGCGGCGATGACGACGACTCCCGTCGTCGCCAGCGCCGCGATCCGCCAGCGCGCCTCGCGCTTCTCCTGGCGGTCGCCGGCAAGCAGCCGACAGCGCTGCTCGATGGCGGCGGCGAAGGCGGGATCGGAAATCTCGCACCAGGCTTGCGGCGGCGCCGTGAGCGCGCGAATGCGCAGCGCGCCCGTCGCGCTCGACACGCGCCTGATATCGGCGAGCGCCCAGCCGGCGCGAAACGCGCCCTCTTCGAAAATCTGCAAGGTGTCGCCGAGCCTGAGATCGACGCGGCGCGGCGCGCTCCCGCCGTCGCTGTAGATTTGTGCGCGCGCGAAAACGGCGTTCGTTGCATCGGATGGCGATTGGCTCAAGAATGCGGTTCCTGTGATCGACCGGGCGTCAGTCTAGTCGCAATTGGACGCAAGACCGTGCCCGCGCGCACGCCGCGCCGTTGATTTCGAGCAACGCGCGCGAGGCGCGACGCTCGTAGCCTGTGACAAACACAGGGCAGGAGCCAAGGAGAGACCGGCCATGTTCAAATCCATTCTCGCCCCCGTCGATCTCGCCGAGCCCGCGCCCGCGCAGCCGGCCATTCGCGCGGCGGTCGAATTCGCCAATGTGGCGGGCGGTCGCGTGCGGCTGATCAACGTGCAGTCGCTGCTGCCGGCGACCTTCATGGATTACGTGCCGGCCGATTTCGACGAAATGCAGAAGGCGAACGCCGAAAAGGCGCTGGCCGACATGCTGAAGGACGTGAACCTGCCCGCCGACCGCTTGTCGAGCGTCGTGCGTATCGGCGGCGTGTACCCCGAGATTCTGGCGGAAGCCAAGGACTGGGGCGCGGATCTGGTGGTGATCGGCTCGCACCGCCCGGCCATGTCGACTTATCTGCTGGGGTCGAACGCGACGACCGTGGTGCGGCATGCGACGTGTTCGGTGCTGGTGGTCAGGGAGTAGAACCGCGAGGAAAAGCCGAGCAAACAGCAATCACACTAAACATTTAGCCACTCACGACGCGCTCGTAACACGATGCGCAGGCATTTCGGCGATCACGAATTGCCGGCTAATATCGTCCCAAAAGTAGTAAATTCGAAGGCAGCGCCTAGGATCACGAGTATTCCCGCCGCTTTTGATATGCCAGTCGACCACGTAATCTCTGCCCTGCCAAGTGACGTCGAATGCATCGGATCCGCAGTGGGAGTTCCAGTACCCGGGCTCGACCTCAGCGTCGCCGATGCTGCCGACGCCTCCGCCCAATTTCCAATTCCGCCCTCTGTTTGCCAGCCAAATGAGGCATCTAGCTGCCAGCGACGGGTCATCGAATTCGGGATTCTTTACTGCGCGCCTTGCCTTAGGCGTTAAAGCAACACGACCTACCAGGTTCGTATCACACCAATCCGCGAATTCAGCCCAGCTGACCGGAGTCTCGATCGAAGTATCAGGCTCTCGTCCGTCAGCCTTCAGCTGGTCCTGCAATTGTTGAATTCTGTAGGCGCTGGCTTGGAGTTGCGCTTCTGCAACCTGTGCGCGCTCTTCGGCTGCCGAATGTTCATCCGATAGCGTCTGCTCCCACTCTTTCCAACGTTCCGCTTCGGCTTCAAGAAACTCGATCCGATTTAACGCCGCGTCCAAGCGAACGGTTTCACTGGCGTCCTGTTCCAAGAGGGTCTGCTGCTGTATTCTGAGGCTCGCGCTCTTGATACTCGCGAACGCCAAGACCTCTTCATCCAGCTTGTTGTTGCGTAAACTTTCCTGTGCCGCCAGCCAACGGATCCGATTCGCGCATCCGTCCGGATCGGCCTCGATCGATTCACGGAGGATCAGTCGATGACCTCCGTAGGGATCGCTCTCAGCGCTAAAGCCCGGCAAGTACCATCTCGCGGCACCACCAAAGACGGATAACCGCTTTCCGAACTCCTCAGTCAGTGCCCAGCTAAATCTGGCCGGCAATACAGCGACCCTAGCGAGCCCGGCACAAGCTTTGGCCAACACACCGGCATCTAGCCGCGGAGAAAACTCATCTTCTTGATTCTCTGCAACACTGAGAACGATGATTGGAATCTTACGACTGCCGTCGATCAAATATTCAATCAGACGATTGGCGCGCTCATCACGGTCGACAAGCCACGGACTGACTTGAATCGGATATGCATCGGGAACTAACCCGCAACGATCGACAATCTGAGCGACCAGACCAGGAACATGTGGATCAATTTGCAGTTCAGCTTCTGGTGAACTGACAAGCAACCTGAGTCCGAACTGAGCGGATCGAGAACCCAAGAATGCGACAGTGGCTTCGGTCGTCCAGACACGACCAGGCACCGTCTTGTCGGGATCATCCGCCCGCACAGCCCAAATATCTGCGCTCTCGGTGTTTATCCGTACGGCCGAACAATTCCTCCCGCCGGCGAGATACTCAAACGAGAGATGCGACCATGCGTCCTTCGGTAGCAACCCGCCGCTTCGCTTTTGGGCCCATCGCAAAACCTCATCCCGTGCCATTGCTGCTACGGAAGACGCGTCCTCTCCGTCGAGAGCGCCAGAGACCCTGAGAATTTCGTGTTCCTTAATAACTCTGGGTAGCCGAGTCGCTAAGGACCTCAACGCATCCGCCACTCCGAGGCGTGCCGGTCGCATCGTTATTTTCCTTTCAGATACGGGCCTCCAACTATCACCTCTCCCGCCGGTTCAAAAACGCCAGCCGCTCGAACAGGTGCACGTCCTGCTCGTTCTTGAGTAGTGCGCCGTGCAGCGGCGGGATGAGTTTCTTCGGGTCGCGCTCGCGCAGCATTTCCGGGCCGATGTCTTCGTTGAGCAGCAGCTTCAGCCAGTCGAGCAGTTCGGACGTGGAAGGCTTCTTCTTCAGGCCCGGCACGTCGCGCACTTCGAAGAAGATGCGCAAAGCCTCTTCCACCAGCCGCTTCTTGATGTTGGGGAAGTGGACGTCGACGATCTGCTCCATCGTCTCGGCGTCGGGGAACTTGATGTAGTGGAAG
>JAGRKN010000173.1:10235-10526 GCA_020442275.1 Rhodoblastus sp.
GGTGATGATGACCACGGGCCGGTGACGGGCGCGCACCGTCTCGCCCGTCTCGTAAACGTGAAATTCCATCCGGTCGAGTTCCTGCAACAGATCGTTCGGGAATTCGATATCGGCCTTGTCGATCTCGTCGATCAGCAGCACCGGGCGCTGTTCGGAGGCGAAGGCCTCCCACATCTTGCCGCGCTTGATGTAATTGTGGATGTCCGACACGCGGGGATCGCCGAGCTGCGAGTCGCGCAGGCGCGAGACCGCGTCGTACTCGTAGAGCCCCTGCTGCGCCTTGGTCGTCGA
>JAGRKN010000174.1 GCA_020442275.1 Rhodoblastus sp.
CGACGCCGCCGCCGGCCGAATGGACCAGCATGGTCTCGCCCTTCTTCAGGCCGCCCATGACGATGACGAGCTGCCAGGCCGTGATGTAATTGACGGGCAGCGCCGCGCCATCCTGCGCCGACATGCCGTCGGGCCGTGCGAAGACCTGGGCCCGCGGGGCGCAGACGACGTCCGAATAGCCGCCGAAGCGCGTCATGGCGATCACGTCGCGACCGATCCAGGACGCATCGACGCCTGCGCCGACCGCATCGACCCGGCCGGCGACCTCGTAGCCCGGCACGACCGGAATAGGCGGAAGGTCGGGGTAAAGCCCGAGACGCCCCATGATATCGGCGAAATTGACGCCGCTCGCCTCCACGCGCACGCGGATCTCGCCGGCGGCCGGCGTGGGGTCCGGCGCTTCCTTGACCTCGAGAACGTCAGGCGCGCCGAATTTCTCGATCCAGATCTGCTTCATGGCGCAAACTCCCGGCTGGCGTTGCGATGATCGCGCGACCCGGTCGCACGGTCAAAGCGGGCCCAGTTCCACGACAAGCGGCGTGTGGCCGCAATGTTTCAGGAATGCGACGAGCTCGTCCGGCCGCATGCCGATCGTCGCCGTATTCACCAGCGGATGGACGTTGACGGTTTCCGCCCTCATCAGTTCAGCGTCGAGCGCGATCGTCACGCGCCGCGCCGTGTCCCGCAGCGCCGCCAGCGGCGTCACCGATCCCGGCGTCACGCCGAGCGCTTCTTCCAGCAGCGGCGCGCTGCCGAAGGACAGCCGCTTGGAGCCGACAATCTTGGGCAGACCCTTGAGGTCGAGGCGTCGCTCGGCGAGCGCCGTCAGGAGCCAGAGTGCGCCGCCTGCGTCCTTGAAGAACAGGTTCTTGGCATGCGCGCCCGAAATGTCCTTCCAATGCTCCATGGCGGCCGCCACCGTCGGCGCCGCAGGATGAAAATTCCAGACGGGTTCGATCGCGACGGCGGCAAGCGCGTCGATGACGTCGTCAGGAACGCCGTTGGCGTGGGCAAGTGCGCGATCCATGTCGAAAACCTATTGAACCTTGCGGCGAAACATCCACGCCGCCACGAAGATCGTCACGACCGCCATGGCCGCCATCGGCCAGATATGCTGCGCGGCCAACGCTGTCGGCATGTCGCGCAGGAACAGGCCGCGAATGACGACGAGAATATGCGTCAGCGGATTGGCGAGCGCCAAGGGCTGCAGCCAGTCGGGCATGTTCTGCACGGGCGAGGAAAAGCCCGACAGCATCATCGCGGGCATGATGACGACCATCGTGCCCATCATCGCCTGCTGCTGATTGGTCGCGATGGACGAAACGAACAGCGAGACGCCGATGACGGAGAGCAGGAAGACGGTGAGCGCCGCGAACAGGACGAGCGCCGAACCGAGCAAGGGTATGCCGAAGGCGAAGATGACAATGAGAGTAATGACCGCGCATTGCGCCAGCCCGACGATCAGCCCCGGAGCCGACTTGCCGGCGACGATCTCGATCGGCTGCAGCGGCGAGACCAGCAATTGTTCGAATGTGCCGAGTTCCTGCTCGCGTGCGACGGACATGCCGACGATCATCATCACGGTCATCATCGGCAGGGTAGCGATCAGGATCGGAACCATGGCGTTGCGGTATTCGCGATTGGGATTGTACCAGCTGCGGTCGACGATCGCGCTGTCGGGCGGCGGCCCGCGTCCCGCGCCGAACTCCGCCGCATATTGCGCGACGATGTTGTTGACGTAGGAATTCACGATTTGCGCGCCGTTCGACCGCCGCCCGTCGAGCAATACGAGCACGGACGGCGTCTCGCCGGATACGAGCTTGCGCGAAAAATCCTGGCCGATCTCGACGACGACCATGACGTCCTGCCGGTCGATGGCCGCCCGCGCTTCCTTCTCGCTGGCGTAGTGGCGCACTTCGGAGAAGGCTGATGCATGTTCGAGCCGGCTGATCAATTGCGCGGATTGCGCGCCCCAGTCCTGATTGACGACGCCGATCGGCACGTTCGAGACTTCGAGCGTCGCCGCATAGGCGAACAGGAAAAGCTGGATCAGCGGCGGCACGATCAGGGCCATGCGGCCGCGCGGATCGCGGAAGGCGGCGAGCAATTCCTTGACGATGAGAGCGGAAAGGCGCGTCCACACCATGTCAGTCGAGCCTTTGCTTGGTGTTGCGCGCGGTGAGCGCGAACAGGATCGCGGACATCAGCAAGAGCACGCCGCCGGCCGGCAGCAAGACGGACTGAATATCGCCGGCGAGAAATATCGTTTGCAGGCCGCGCACGTAATATTTCGCGGGCACGATGACCGAGAACCATTGCAGCGGCTTCGGCATGCTGGCGATCTCGAACAGAAAACCGGAGAAATAGAGCCCGGGCAGAAAGGCGACGAGCATCGCGATCTGGCTCGCGAGAAATTGCGTGCGCGCGACCGTCGATATCAGCAGGCCGATGCTGAGCGCGACGGCGAGAAACGCGGCGGTGAACAGTGTGAGCACGAGGAACGAGCCGCGCAGCGGAATGCCGAAGACGAAGATGGAGGCGAGAACGCAGACCATCATCGCGACCATGCCGAGCACGAAATTCGGCACGAGCTTGCCGATGATGAATTCGACCACGCCGACCGGGGTGGCGAGCAGCGCCTCGATCGTGCCGCGCTCCCACTCGCGCGAGACCACGAGCGCTGTCAGCAGCGAACCGATCATCATCTGGATGAGCGAGATCGATCCCGGCACGAGAAAACGCCGGCTTTCCAGCTCCGGATTGAACCAGAAACGCGGTTGAACCTCTATCCCGCCGGACTGCTTGTCCGCCCCGAGCGAGCGCTGCGCGCGCCACGCCTGCCAGGCGCCCTGCACGTAGCCTGTCGTCAAGGAGGCCGTGTTCGGGTCGCTGCCGTCGGTCACGAGCTGGATGGCCGCCGTGTCGCCGCGTGCTAGCCGTTCGGCGAAGTCGCCCGGCAATGTGATGACGCCGTTGATCTTGCCCGCCGCCAGATCGTCGATGAAGGCGCGGCGATCCGTGGACTGGCGCACGGCGAAATAGGGCGTGTTTGTGAGCGATGTCGCGAAATCGCGCGCCGCCGGCGTCGGCTCCTCGATCACGAGACCCATCTTCAGCCGCGCCGCATCGAAGGATATGCCGAAGCCGAAGAGAAAGAGGAGAAGCGCGGGCAGGACGATGGCGACGACAAAGCTGGAGGGATCGCGCGCGACCTGAAGGCTCTCCTTGACGACGAGGGCGCGGATGCGGCGCGCGCTGCCTGGAGCTTCGCTCACGCCGCCTCCTTCTGCGCGTTCTCGCGCGCTTCGACGAGCGTGATGAACGCGTCCTCGAGGGTCGGCTGTGGGCGTTCGTCCGTGCGCACAGAATTCTGCAGGGCTTCCGGCGTGCCTATGGCGATGGAGCGGCCGCGATAGATCAGCGCGACACGGTCGCAATATTCGGCTTCGTCCATGAAATGGGTGGTCACCATCACGGTCACGCCGCGTCCGACCATGGCGTTGATATAGGCCCAGAATTCGCGCCGCGTCAGCGGATCGACGCCGGACGTCGGCTCGTCGAGAAACAGAACGGGCGGTTCGTGCATGATCGCGCAGGAGAGCGCGAGGCGCTGCTTGTAACCGAGCGGCAATTCGCCGGCGTTGGTCTTTGCGTAGGGGGCGAGGTCGAAAGTCTCGATCGCATGCGCGACCGCCTCGCGTCGCCTCGCGCCGGACAGACCATAGGCGCCGGCGAAAAATTCAAGATTCTGGCGTGCCGAGAGGTCGCCGTAGAGCGAGAATTTCTGCGCCATATAACCGAGTTGCGCGCGCGCGGCCGAAGGCGCCTTGTAGAGATCGAGCCCATCGACCAGCGCTTCGCCCGCGCTTGGCCGCAACAGGCCGCACATCATCTTGAAGGTCGTCGACTTGCCGGCGCCGTTCGGGCCGAGAAGCCCGAAAATCTCGCCACGCCTGATGCTGAAGCTGATGTCGTCGGCGGCGATGAAATCGCCGAAGCGCCGCGTCAGTCCCCTCGCTTCCACGGGCGCGATGCGTGTGTCGGAAAAGTCCTTGCGCGCCGGCGGGGTGAGCGGATGCTTGGGAACGCCGCCGAGCGCGGCGACGAAGGCGTCCTCGAATCGTGGGACTGCCGGCTCGATCCTGGTCTCCGGCGGCGCGCCGATTACGCTTGCATCGGGCGACGCCGCGCCCTCGGCCATCACCAGCCGGATCGCCTCGCCCTGCATCACGCCGTCGATCACCTGCGGCGCGGTCAACGCGCGCGCGAGCAATGCGCGTCGCTCCACGCCCGCCCCATGCGCCTGGTAGACGCGCCCTGCCATCTGCGCGGTCATCGCCTTGGGGTCGCCCTGGTAGAGAACGCGGCCGGCGTTCATCACGATCACCTCGGCGCAATTCTCGGCTTCGTCGAGATAGGCCGTGCTCCAGACGACGCCGACTCCGTCCTCGATCAGCGCATAGACCATGCGCCAGAGTTCGCGGCGCGAGATCGGGTCGACGCCGACGCTCGGTTCGTCGAGCAAGAGCAGTTTCGGCGAGCGCAGCATGGCGCAGGCGAGCCCGAGTTTCTGCTTCATGCCGCCCGACAGCGCGCCGGCGAGCCGCCCGGTAAAACGCGCGAGATCGGTGAAGGCGAGAAGGCGCTCATAGGTCGCATGCCGCGCGCTGTCCGGCAGTCCGCGCAGGTCGGCGTAGAGACGCAGGTTCTCCATCACCGTCAGGTCTTCGTAGAGCCCAAAGCGCTGCGGCATGTAGCCGATCGTGTCGTGGATCGCGGGCCCCTGCGTCGCGACATCAAGGCCGCAGACCTCGATCCGGCCGGCGCTCGGCGTCAGCAACGCGGCGATCAGGCGCATCAGCGTCGTCTTGCCGGCGCCGTCGGGGCCGACGAGCCCCGTCACCTGTCCGGCCCTGACCTGCGTCGTCAGCGTTTCGATAGCCGCAGGCGCATCGGCTGCGAAGGTCTTGGTCAAGCCGTCGATTCTGACGAGCGGCGCGTTCATTTCGCGCTGCTCGTGTCCGTCGCGTCCGGCAGCCCGACGCTGACCGGCATACCCTGACGAAGCACACCGTCCGGATCCTCGACGACGATGCGAATGCGATAAACGAGCGCCGTGCGCAATTCGCGCGTCTCCACGGTTTTCGGCGTGAATTCCGCGGTTGTCGAAATGAACCCGATCACGCCTTTCAGCGGCTTGGCGCCCGGCGCATCCGTGCGCACTTCCACCGGCATCCCGGGCTTCACGCGCGCGAGATCGAGCTCGGACACGTAGGTGCGCACCCATACCGGATTGGTCAGGCTGAGCACGAACACGGTTTCGCCCGCGTTGACGATGGCGCCGGCCTCGCGCACGCGGCTCAGCACCACGCCATTGTTCGGCGCGTAGAGAATGGCGTCGCCGAGCTGGCGTTCGGCGATCTCGATCGCGGCCTTGCGCTCGGCGAGCTGCGCCCGCGCCATCGCGATATCCTCCTTGCGGAAGCCAGCCTTCATCAGTCGCAGCGCCTGTCGCGCCGATTGCAGGAGCGCTTCCGCCTGACGGCTGGCCGACAGCGCGTCGTCGTAGGTCTTCTGTGTGCCGGCGTTGGTCTTCAGCAATTGCGTCGCGCGATCGATCGCCGCCTTCGCGTTGGCGGCCATGGCCTCGCGCTCCGCGACGACGGCCTCGGTTTGCGCGATCTCCTCCGGCCGGTTGCCGGCTTCGAGCTTGGCGAGATTGGCGGCGGCCTGATCGGCCTGCGCGTGCAACTGCCGCAGCGTGTCCTCGAAATAGACCTTGTCGAGGGAGGCGAGTTTTTGGCCGGTTTTCACCTGCGCACCTTCGTCGACATCGAGCGACTTGATGCGGCCGGCGACCTTGAAGCCGATATTGACCTGCCGCACCTCGACATTGCCTTGCAGCACGAGCGGTCCGCCGGCGGTCGCGCGGTCCTTCCAGTACCAGTAGCCGCCGCCGGCGAGCGCGAGCAGCGCCAGGATTGCGAGGAGTTTCTTGGCGTTCATGACTCATGCGCCTTTGGTGCATTTGCCAGCAGCATGTCGCGATGCGCGGCGAGCATGCCCGCGACGTCCAGCGGCTGGTAGGGTTCGAACAGGCCGCGCCACACGACGCTGACCAGCAGTGGCCCGAACAGCAGCTGCGGGTAGCGCGCCAGCGCATCGGAGGAAATTTCGCCGCGCGCATGGGCGCGTTCGGCCGCGCGCCCGATCAGCGCCATTCCGCGCGAAATGACCTGGCGATGATAGAATTCGGCGATGGTGGGAAAGCGCGCGCCCTCGGCGATGATCAGCCGGAAAATCTCCCGCCGCTTCGTGCCGAGAACCTCGCGCTCGAACAGCGCGAACATGCCGGTCAGCAGCGCCGCGAAGGGCAGGTCGGTCTGCGTCGCCAAGAGCGTCAGGCGTTCGAGGACGGGCGCGACCATGTCCAGCGCCACCTGCTCGAACAGATCTTCCTTGTCCTTGAAGAACAGGTAGAGCGTGCCCTTGGCGACGCCCGCGCGTTTGGCGATGTCGTCGAGCCGCGCGGCCTTGAAGCCTTCCGCGATGAAAATCTCGAAGGCCGCATCGAGGATCGCCCGGCGCCGGGCTTCGGAGGCCTGGCGGCGCTTGTTGGCGGGCGGGGCGGCGGTGTCGGGCATGACGGGAAGCGTCTCGAATGCCCGTCAATCATATATTGACTGACCAGCCAGTCAATAATTCAAATGCGGCTGGCGCCCTCGTTCGCTGGGGCAGCACAACTCTGCGCCTGATCGATTATCTGAAATGTTTCGACAGCTTCAGCTGCTGGCCCTGATAGTTCGACCCCAGCCCCGTGCCGTACAGCATGTCGGGCCGCTCGATCATCGGCTCGTAGACCAGCGTCGCGATGCGCTGGCCGTGGTCGAGCAGGAAGGGCACGTCGTGGCTGCGCACTTCCAGCACGAGTTTCGAGCCCGCGCCGCCGGCCTCCGCCAGCCCGAAGCCGCAGTCGAGAAAGCCGGCGTAATGCGAACGCAATTCGCCGACCGACGTGTCGTAGGCGATCATTTCGGCCGCCTCGTCCGCGCCGACGATCACCGCCTCGCCGGAGGCGAGAATGTAGAATTCGTCGGGGTCGAGCACGAGTTCCGGGCGCTCGGGCCGGGTGACGATCGGCTCCCAATAGTCGGCTCGCGAGAGAACGCCGACCTTGGCGAGATCGACGAGGCCCGACGTGCGGCGGGCGCGATAGCCGATCACGCCGCCCGGCTTGCCGGCGGGGTCGAGGTCGATCGTCACGGGAACCTGCCGGGCGGCCGGCGCGTGCGGCACATCCTCGCGAAATCGGATCTGCGCCAGCCGCGAGCCGGACTTGGCGATCACCGGGAACGAGCGCGGCACGACTTCCGCATAGAGCGGCCCGTCGTAACCGGCTGGAATCTCATCGAAGGTCGCGGCCCCGTCGGCGATAATGCGCACGAAAATATCGAGACGGCCGGAGGAGGATTTCGGATTGGCGCGGGCGTCCACGCCCCTAGGCAGCCGCAGCCGCTCCATCAGCGGCACGATATGCACGCAATTGCGCTCCAGCACGGTCGGACGGGACAGGTCCACCTCGTGCGTCGCCAGTTCGCTCACGCGTTGCGCCACCGTGCGGCCGGGACCGGGCAGGAAGCTGGCAGGCAGGCGAAAAGCCTTCGGGCCGAGCCTGAGATCGAGGCTCGCCGGTTGCACCTGGTCAGGATCGGGCGCGGCGTCGGCGGCGACCATGCCTTTGGCGAAAGCGTCCCGAATGCGTTGCGCCGGCCAGATTGCGATGCTCATCGGATGGTCCCTTGGGCCGGATGCCCGCGCCTCTGCTAGCGGATAGTCGCGTTGACGCCAAGAGAAGCACGCGCCGGCCGTGGAGCACGGCCGCGTTGACGCCAAGTCCCGCCCTCTGTAGACAGAACCCGTGGTCATTTGAGCCGGCCGGCTTGCCCGCCACGTAAAACAAGGGACTAAAAGGCCGGGCTTTCCTCGCTGAAAACCCGTTCTTCGTCCTGCGCGGCCCTGCCGCATGGAGATGTCATGAGCGCGTCCGACAAACCTTTGAATCTGCGCCCCGCCACCCGCCTCGTTCACGGCGGAACGTTGCGCTCCCAGTTCGGCGAGACTTCCGAAGCCCTCTTTCTCACCCAGGGTTTTGTCTATGACAGCGCGGAAGCCGCGGAAGCGCGCTTCAAGGGTACGGAGCCCGGCTTCATCTACGCCCGCTTCGGCAATCCGACGGTGGCCATGTTCGAACAGCGCATGGCGCTGCTGGAGGGCGCGGAAGCCGCCCGCGCCACCGCCAGCGGCATGGCCGCTGTCACCGCCGCGCTGATGGGCCTCTTGCGCGCCGGCGATCACATCGTCGCCGCCCGCGCCCTGTTCGGCTCCTGCCTCTACGTTGTGGAAGAATGGCTGCCGCGCTTCGGCGTCGCCTCCACGCTGGTGGACGGGACCGATCTTGACCAGTGGCGCGCCGCCATGCGGCCCAACACGAAGGTCTGCTTTCTCGAAAGCCCGACCAATCCGCAGCTCGAAATTCTCGACGTCGCCGCGATCGCGGAAATCGCGCATGCCGGCGGCGCCAGGCTCGTCGTCGACAATGTCTTCGCGACGCCGCTGCTGCAGCAGCCGCTGGCGCTCGGCGCCGACGTCGTCGTCTATTCCGCGACCAAGCACATCGACGGGCAGGGCAGGTGCCTCGGCGGCGTCATCCTGTCGTCGCAGAAGATGATCGACGAGAATTTCCACAATCCGCTGCGTCAGACCGGGCCCGCGCTCTCGCCGTTCAATGCCTGGGTCATGCTGAAGGGCCTGGAGACGCTGCCGGTGCGCGTCGCGCAGCAGGGCGCGAGCGCGGCGCGACTCGCGGACGTGCTGGCGGGTCTGCCGGGCGTCGCCCGCGTCCTCTATCCCTTCCGCAAGGACCATCCGCAGCACGATCTCGCGCGCCGGCAGATGGCGGGCGGCGGCACGGTGATCGCGCTCGATCTCGAAGGCGGAAAGCCCGCCGCCTTCCGTTTCGCCAATGCGCTGCGCGTCGTGAAGATTTCCAACAATCTCGGCGACGCCAAGAGCCTGATCACCCACCCCGCGACCACGACGCATCAGCGCCTGTCGCCGGAAGCGCGCGAAAAGGGCGGCATAGGCGAAGGCATGCTGCGTCTGTCTGTCGGCCTCGAGGATGTTGAGGACCTGATCGACGATGTGACACAGGCGGCGCAAGCCGCGCGCGCCTGACGCCAGCGTGTCCGCGCGCACGGCGCGCGACGCGCGGCATTGGCACAAGCAGGCCTATGAGGGACTACGACGATCTCGTCCGCCGATTTCGGGAAACTGGCGCCGCGGCGGCCGCCGCCAAGCGGGCGGTCGATGAGGCTTTCCGCGGCGGATTGCGCGACCGCGATCCCGAAGCCTATGGACGCCTGCTGAAAGAATTCGGCGCCTGTATGCACGCGGCCTATCCCAAAGGCACGCCCGACCTCTATCACGATCTCAAGAACGCCAAGCGCCGCGCCATCGACACGGCGACGGCCTTTCTCGAAGCGGATCCCTGGTTTTTCCGCTCCGGCTATCTGAAAGCACAACTGATCCGTCGCCTGAAACGCGCGACTTTGACCGCGGAGCAGGCGGAGCGGCTGCGGCGCGTCGTTCTCGCGCGTGTCGAGGGGCCTGATCGCAACGAATTCGCCGCCTACGGCCGTCTCGCCCTCGCCGTGCGCTCGCCCGAGCTCGAAGCGCGGATCGAGGAGATGACGCGCGGCGCGGACGCAGGAATTGCGCGGCGCGCGCGATGGATGATGCTGCGTTTCCGCAGCGTGCCGGCCGCGAAAGCGCGAGTATGGTGAAAGCGCCGCCAAACGCCGCTATAGTCCGTCCATGTATCGAGCGCTCACGAACGGTTTCCAGGTAACGGTTCTCCCGAATTTTCTGGCGGAGCAATCCGAGCCGGACGAGGGCCGTTACGTCTGGTCCTACACGATCGAGGTCGCCAATCTCGGCGGCGTGACGGCGCAATTGATGACGCGTCACTGGATCATCACCGACGGCGAAGGCCGTCGCGAGGAGGTGAAAGGGCCGGGCGTCGTCGGCGAACAGCCGATTTTGCGGCCGGGCGACGCCTTTCGCTATACATCGGGCTGCCCGCTTTCGACGCCATCGGGCATCATGGTCGGGACCTATCGCATGGTCGACGAGGACGGTCGCTCTTTCGATATCGAAATACCGGCATTCTCTCTGGACTCGCCCTTCAGCCGGAAGGTGCTGAATTGACGACGCAGGCCACGCTGGAACGCGCGATCGAGATCGCCGAGGAGCTGATCGCCTTCGACACCGAGAGCTCGAAATCGAACTTGGCGCTGATCGATCACGTCGAACTCTATCTGCGTCGCCTCGGCGTGCCCTTCGTGCGCGCGCCGAACGCCGCAGGCGACAAGGCAGCGATCATGGCGACCATCGGCCCAATGGTGGACGGCGGCGTGATTTTGTCGGGCCACACGGATGTCGTGCCGGTGGTCGGGCAGAGCTGGACCGGCGACCCCTTCCGCCTGCGCCGCGCCGATGACCGGCTTTACGGCCGTGGCGCGTGCGACATGAAGGGTTTCGACGCCATCTGCCTTGCGATGATCCCGGAATTTCAGGTGGCCGACCTCGCGCGCCCCATCCACATCCTGCTGAGTTACGACGAGGAGACGACCTGCGCCGGCTCGCTCGACATCATCAGGCGTTTCGGCGTCGACCTGCCGCGGCCTTCCGTTGCGCTGGTCGGCGAACCCACCTCGATGCAGGTCGCCGACGCGCACAAGAGCGTCTCGACCTATCGTACGCGCGTCCGCGGCCATGAATCGCATTCCGCCAAGCTGCATCAGGGCGTCAGCGCCGTGCATGTCGGCGCGCGGCTCGTGATGGCGCTCGAAAGGATCGGCGCGGAAATCGCGGAGGAGACCGCGAATTCGGATCGTTTCGATCCGCCGGTTTCGACCGTGCATGTCGGCGTTATCGGCGGCGGCACGGCGCGCAATATCATGGCGCGCGATTGCTCGTTGCTGTGGGAGTTTCGGGGCCTGCCCGGCGTCTCGCTGCGCACCGCCTACAACAAGTTCACGCTCGCTTGCGACGACATCGCCGCGCGTCGTTTCGCAGGCTTCCCGGATTGCGAGATCGTCACCGAAATCGAGGTCGAGATTCCAGCGCTCGCGCCCGAGCCCGGCTCCGCCGCCGAGACGCTGGCGCTGCGTCTGGCGCAGGCCAATCACACCGTCGCCGTGCCCTACGCCTCCGAGGCCGGCCAGTTCCAGACGCATGGCGTGCCGACCGTGCTCTGTGGCCCCGGCTCGATCGAGCAGGCGCATCAGGCCGACGAATGGGTCGATATATCGCAGATCGAGGAATGCCTCGCCTTCATGCGGCGGCTGAAGAACGAGCTCTCGCGATAGACGTGCGCCAGCGCATGGCGGACTGCGGCGTTCCAGCTAGACTTCGCCGGGAATTGGAGAAGTCACATGCGCAGGTTCATCCTCACACTCGCTGGCTGCCTTGCGGCCTCGTCGGCGTGCGCCGCGGATTGGGATCAGTTTCTGCAGGCCGGTTTTGGCGTAGCGGCGTCGAAGGATGGCTCGGTCTGCTATGCGCGCGTCTATGACGCCGGCCATCTCGCCGCCAACAAGGCGCAGCGCATCCGCGACGTCGCGATCAAGCTGACGCTGCGCACCGAAAACGGCGAACGCCGCCTCGACCACAATCTCGTCACTCATCTTGTCGGCTCCAGGCAGAAATACTGGAGCGGCGGCCAGTGTGGCGACTACAGGGGGCTCGTCGCGCGCTGCTTTGTCGAGGGCGACGGCGGCGCCGCCGATTTCACGCTCGACAGCGACGGCAAGACCCTGACCGCGCGCTTCAATGATTTCCACATCTGGCGCCCGCAGGACGCGGCCGACGAATCCAGCGTGACGATCGACAAGAGCCCGTCGGACAAAGTCGCGAAGCTGACGAAGGCGCCGATGTCTGCTTGCGCAGGGACAGGTGATTGAGGACGGGACTGTCATCCCGGATGAATGTGTAGCCGTCGATCCGGGATCCAGCATGCGTGATGCTGGATTCCGGCTCTCCGCTGCCCTGCGGCCGGGATGACAGGACTGGCGCTTACTCGAATTCCCGCGGATCGAACTCCCGCTTCGTCGAGCAGAACTCGCAGGTCACGCCGATCTTGCCGTCGTCGCCGATCATGTCGGTGCGCTCCTGGTAGGTGAAGCGCTTGAGCATGGTGCGGATACTGTCCGTCGAGCAGCGGCATTGTTCGCGCACTTCCTGCGCGGGGAACACGCGCACGCCGCGCTCGTGAAAGAGGCGATAGAGCAGTCGCTCGCCCGACAGCGAGGGATCGATCAACTCGTGATCCTCGACCGTGCCGGCGAGCGCGCGCCCCTCGGCCCAGGCTTCGTCCTCGTCGATCCTGTGCGCCTCTGTCCCTTCCGGCGCATCGCCCGGGTGCAGGTCGGCCTGGCGCCGGCGGTCTTCCGATTCCGGCAGGAATTGCACGATCAGGCCGCCCGTGCGCCAATGGGCGCCGGCGCCGGTGACGATCTCGCCGACCGCCAGCCGCACGACGGTTTGTATCTGTTCCGAACGCTCGAAATAATCGTGCGCGGCGCGCTCCAGCCCCTCGCCGGTCAGGGCGACCACGCCCTGATAGCGGTTCATCGCGCCGCCGGGATCGATGGTGAAGCCGAGATGGCCGCGTCCGAGCAGGTCCGCGCCGCTGGTCTTGCCCTCGCTCTCTGCATTGGCGAGCCGGGCCGCGTCGAAGCGGGCGAAGGCGCGCAACCGGTCTGGCGCGTCGAAATCGACGACGACCATGTCGACTGCGCCATCGGTGCGCGTCTGCAGTTGGAAGCGGCCTTCCGACTTCATCGCGGAGCCGAGCAGCACGCAGAGCGAAGCCGCTTCGCACAGCAGCCGCGCGACGGGCGCGGGATAGCCGTGGCGCGAGACGATCGTGTCGATCGCGGGGCCGAGCCGCACTAGCCGCCCGCGCAGATCCAGCGGCTCGACGGCGAAGGGCAGGACCACGTCGTCGATCGCCGCGTCCGAAACGGGGCGGCTGCCGGCGTCGCTCATCGCGACGCCTCGAGACACCACGCGAGCACGCCCTTTTGCGCGTGCAGCCGGTTTTCCGCCTCGTCGAACACGACGGAATGCGGTCCGTCCATCACTTCGTCGGTCACCTCCTCGCCGCGATGGGCGGGCAGGCAATGCATGAAGATAGCGTTCTTGTTCGCTGCCGCCATCAGGCGTCCGTTCACCTGGTAGGGCGCGAGCAGATTGTGCCGATGCGTCTCGTCGACATCGCCCATCGACACCCAGCAATCGGTGATGACGCAGTCCGCGCCCTTCACTGCTTCGAAGGGGTCGCGGGTCACCTCCACCTTTGCGCCATTGGAACGCGCCCAGTCGATCAGCGCCGGAGGCGGGGACAGTTCCTTCGGCGTCGCGATATTGATCTGGAAGCCGAAGCGCTGTGCGGCGTGCACCCAACTCGCCAGCACATTGTTACTGTCGCCGGTCCAGGCGACCGTGCGTCCTCCGATCGGCCCGAGATGCTCCTCGAAGGTCATCACATCGGCCATCACCTGGCAGGGATGGCTGACTTTGGTCAGCCCGTTGATGACCGGCACCGTCGCGTAGCGCGCGAGCTCCTCGAGATCCTCCTGCGCGAGGATGCGGATCATGATCGCGTCGACATAGCGCGACAGCACGCGGGCGGTGTCGGCGATGGTCTCGCCGCGGCCGAGCTGCATTTCCGCGCCCGTCAGCATGATCGTCTCGCCGCCGAGTTCGCGCATGGCGATGTCGAACGAGACTCGCGTGCGCGTGGAGGGCTTGTCGAAGATCATCGCCAGCGACTTGCCGGCGAAGGGCTTCGCCGCCGACGCCTTGGCCGCCGCGCGGTTCTTCTTCAGTTCGACGGCAATGTCGAGAATGCGGCGCAATTCGCTCGCCGAGATCCGGTCGAGATCGAGGAAGGAGCGCGCCTCGCCGTGGATGGCCGCGTTCATGCCGGCGCTCCCTGGGTCGCCCGCGCCTTCTCCAGCGCGACGCATGCGGCCTCCAGCCGCTTCACCCCTTCGGCGAGATCGCCTTCCGAAATGTTGAGCGGCGGCAGCAGCCGCGCCACGTTTTCGGCCGCCGGAATCGTCAATAGATGCGCGTCGCGCGCGGCGGCGACGAATTCGCCGACCGAAATCTTCGTCTGCACGCCCATCATCAGGCCCTCGCCACGGAAGCCGGCGATGATGTCGGGATGGCGGTCGCGCAGCTCCGCGAGTTTTTGGCGCAGCAGCACGCCTTTGCGCGCGACTTCGTCGAGAAAGCCCGGCGCCAGCACGATGTCGAGCACGGCATTGCCGACCGCCATGGCGAGTGGATTGCCGCCATAGGTCGTGCCGTGCGTGCCGGCTGTCATGCCCTTGGCCGCGCGCGCGGTCGCGATACAGCCGCCGAGCGGAAACCCGCCGCCGATGCCCTTGGCGAAGGCGAGAATGTCCGGTGTCACGCCCGTCAGTTCATAGGCGAAGAACTTGCCCGTGCGGCCGACGCCGGTCTGAACCTCGTCGAACACGAGCAGCAGGCCGTGTTCGTCGCAAAGCGCGCGCAGGGCGCGCAGATAGGCGGGATCGGCGACGCGAATGCCGCCCTCGCCCTGGATCGGCTCGATCAGGATCGCGGCGGTCTGCGGGCCGATGGCGGCCTTCACCGCGTCGAGATCGCCGAAGGGAACCTGGTCGAAGCCCGCGGCCTTCGGCCCGAAGCCCTCGATATATTTCGGATTGCCGCCAGCCGCGATCATCGCGATCGTACGGCCATGGAAGGCGCCTTCGAAAGTGATGATGTGAAAGCGCTCGGGGTGGCCCTCCGACGCGTGAAACTTCCGCGCCGTCTTGCACGCGAATTCCAGCGCCTCGGCGCCGGAATTGGTGAAGAAGGCCATGTCCGCGAAAGTCTCGTCCACCAGTCGCTGCGCCAGCCGCTCGCCGTCCGGAATCTGGTAGAGATTGGACGTGTGCCAGAGCTTGT
>JAGRKN010000175.1 GCA_020442275.1 Rhodoblastus sp.
TCGTAGCGCAGCATCGACACCTGCATCATCTCCACCGCGCAGCAGGCGAAACCGAAGGTCATCCACATCAGCGAGCCGGTGCGCGCCCAGGCGATCAGCTCGTCGGTCGAAGTGACGAGAAAGCCCTTGTCGGCGAGCTGGTCGTTGATGCCGAGAAAATACGGATCGTTCGCGCCGATCGGCTTGCCGGTCGCAGGATCGATGATGCCCTTCGGCGCAGCGGCGACGAGAGTGGGGCGGCTGTCGCTCAATCCCATTCCAGCGCTCCCTTTTTCCATTCGTAGACGAAGCCGACCGTGAGGACGCCGAGGAAGACCATCATCGACCAGAAGCCGAGCATGCCGACGTCCTTGAAGGCGACGGTCCACGGAAACAGGAAGGCGACCTCGAGGTCGAAGATAATGAAGAGCAGCGACACCAGATAGAAGCGCACGTCGAATTTCATGCGCGCGTCGTCGAAGGCGTCGAAGCCGCATTCATAGGCCGACAGCTTTTCCGGATCCGGCGACTTGTAGGCGAGCAGGAAGGGCGCAATCAGCAAGGCCATCGAAATGACGGCTGAAAGACCGGCGAAAATCACCAGGGCGAGGTATTGATCCAAGAAACCGGGCATAGGCATTCCGGGGCTGGCTCGGGGCGCCGGGATGAGGAAGGCCCCGCCCCGGGCGGCGCGGCTGGCGCGATCCGTATCGCAGCGCACACGGGGGCGCAAGCCGAAACGGGCCCAGAAATCATTCCCTTCACATAAGGTCGTATTGATTTCGGGCAAGGCGCGGCGCGGGCTGGACGCGGCAGCCGGCGGCGCCCATGATCGCGGCCGGGAGGATTACATGGCCAATCAATATGATCTTGCAGGCCGCGTCGCGGTTGTTACCGGGGGCGCGCAGGGAATCGGGCGCGCGGTATCGAGCCGCCTGATCGCGTCGGGCGCCAAAGTGGCGATCTGGGATCGCGACATCGCGCTCGCCGAGAAAACCGCCGCCGAAATCGGGGCTGGCGGCAAGGCCTTCGCGGTCGCCTGCGACATGAGCGATTTCGCCAGCGTTTCCGCTGCGGCGGCCGCCACGGCCGAGCAGGCCGGCCGGATCGACATTCTCGTCAACAATGCCGGAATTTCCGGCCCGAATGCGACCGTCGCCGATTATCCCGTCGAAGACTGGCGGCGCGTGATCGACCTCGATCTCAACGGCGTCTTCTACGGCTGCAAGGCCGTGGTCCCGACAATGGTGGCGCAAGGCTACGGACGCATCGTCAACGTCGCCTCCATCGCCGGCAAGGAGGGAAATCCGAACGCGGCCGCCTATTCCGCGGCCAAAGCGGGCGTGATCGCGCTCACCAAGTCGCTCGGCAAGGAGCTCGCCGGCCAGGACATAGCTGTCAATTGCATTACGCCGGCCGCCGCGCGCACCGCCATTTTCGACCAGATGAGCCAGCAGCACATCGACTACATGCTCTCGAAGATTCCGCGCGCGCGATTCGTTCTTGTGGAAGAGATAGCTGCCATGGTGGCGTTTCTCGTCTCGGCGGAAAATTCCTTCACGACCGGCGCGGTGTTCGATCTTTCGGGCGGGCGGGCGACGTACTGATCGCGCTCACTGTCATCCCGGACGGCCAACAGCCGATCCGGGAGCCGGCGAACGGGCGCGGGATCCCGGCTCTTCAGCTGGGATAACGGCCGAGTCGCGAAGCCCATTCCGACAGACGTATTTCATAGGGAATGGCGAGAGAGACGGGGCTCGAACCCGCGACCTCCGGCGTGACAGGCCGGCGCTCTAACCAACTGAGCTACTCCCCCGCGAAAGGCGCGCTTGCGCGGACGGGTGCGGAATATGACGACGCCGCTCCCAAGTCAAGCGACTGGCATCAGAAACGCGTCGACCCCAGACGCCAGCGCGCCACTTCGCTCGGCGAAAGCAGGTGCAGCGTCTCGGTCGGCGTGCGCTCGGCGGTCGCGATCAACTCGCGGCTGACGCCCATCGACTGCGAGTAACGCGACAGCGTGTTGCGCATGTCACCGTTGTCGAATCGCCGGCGTGCGCCGCCGCCGCCGCCCGCGGGATCCGCGCCCGCCTCGAGCGCGAACATGCGATGGACGCCGACCAGGCTCTGCGCCGGGACGACGCGCTTGCGGCCGCCCATCAGTGCATAGACGCAGGCCGAGAAGCAGCGGCCGGCCGCCAGATGGCTGTGGCCCTCGCTATCCGAAACGGCGCGCGCGACGACGGTCGCCGCGCCGACCTTGCGGAAGACGCGGCCAAGCTCCATCGAAGCGACGACCTTGCCGCCCGGCGAATTGAGCAGCACGACGCTGCGCACATTGCGCGAGCGCGCGTTGGCGCGGACGAAGGCGACGAATTCATCGGGCGTCGAATCGGTGATCTCGCCGTCGGCGACGATGGCCAGCGGGCAATGCGAGCCGCAGGAGCCGCCGATCGTCGTCAGGCTGAACTGCATTTCCGCGCGCGCCGATACGGAGGCGGCAAGCGAGAGAAACACGGCGGCAAGGCCGATCGTCAATGTCCTGAACGCCATAGGTCACCCTCGCGCCACGCAGGTTCGCAACGGTCAAAATTGTAACCGCCCGACAGGGGGGCACAAGCCGTTTCTCCACCGGCGCTCGAAACGTCGGCAATGAAAATGGTTAATGCGAGCCTCGCCGGTCGGCGACCGCGATTCGCGTTTCGGCG
>JAGRKN010000017.1:0-2132 GCA_020442275.1 Rhodoblastus sp.
CGCCGGTCGCGGTAATGTTGGCGGTGTGGATCGGCTGACGCCAGGAGGAGGCGACGAAGGACTGCGCGGCGAGATTGTAGATCTCGTCCGGTTTCGTCTCCTTGACGATACGCACGAGGCTGGACACGTCGTCCATGTCGCCGTCGAGCAGGCTCACCTTGTCGGCCACGCCCAGCCAGCGCAGGCGGTGATCCTCGACGCCGCGGTGCGAGGAACGGCGGATGACGCCGAAGACCTCGTAGCCCTTGGACAGCAGGAATTGCGAGAGGTAGGCCCCATCCTGGCCCGTAATGCCGGTCAGGAGCGCGCGCTTGGCCATGAAAATTCCTCAAATCGGGGCGTTTTGCCCTCGGGTCGGCCGCGCGGCGGGTGAGCGCGCGACAAAACAGGTCCGGCCGCCGGAAGGCGCGGCCGGGAGATGCGCCGCAATAGCAAAAGCTGCGGCGGGTAGGCAAGTTTTAGGGGACACCGGGACCGCCGGCTTCCAGCCGGAGCTTGACGTGATTTGCTGGCCGGAGGCCGGCGGTCCCGACTTTTGCCCTACGGCTCCGCGAAATTCGGGGCGCGCTTCTCCATCTGGGCCTTGACCGCCTCGATCTGGTTGGGGCTGCCGATCAGCGCGAATTGCTCGACGGATTCGGCCGTGAGCCCGGTCTCGACGTCGGTCGTCACCGCCAGATTGAGCAGGCGCTTGGCGGCGCGGATGGCGTGGGGGTTCTTGCCCGCGATCTCGCGGGCTGTCTCCATCGCCGCCGCATAGGGGTCGGCGGCGACGCGGGTGACGAAGCCGTACTGGAACGCCTCCTCGCCGGTAAAGATGCGGCCGGTGTAGGTGAGTTCGCGGACGACGTCCTCGCGCGCGAGATGGCGCATGATCTGCGTGCCCGCGACATCCGGCACGAGGCCCCAGCGGATTTCCAGGATCGACATCTTGCAGTCCGGGGTCGCGTAGCGCATGTCGGCGCCGAGCGCGAGCTGGAAGCCGCCGCCGAGCGCGACGCCGTGGACGGCGGCGATGACGGGCACGGGCAGTTCGCGCCAGACCCAGGCGGCCCATTGCGGCTTGTTGGCGGGGCCGTGCGAGCGCGCGCGCAGGTCGCGTGTGCCCTGCAAGGCCGCTCCTTGAGTCTTCATCGCCTCGAAACGGCCCATGTCGAGACCGGCGCAGAAGGCGCGGCCTTCTCCGGACAGAACCACCGCGCGAAGACCCTTCATGTTCATCAATTTGTCGCCGGCCTCGACAAGAGCGTCGAACATCGCCTCGTCGAGCGCGTTCATCTTGTCGGCGCGGATGAGCTTGACGTCGGCGACGCCGTCCTTGAGGTCGATGGAAACGCGGTCTTTCATTGATTTGCTCCCGTGGTTCTTGCTGTCATCCCCGACGCCGGGAAGCGGCGATCGGGGTCCAGAGTTTCGTCATGATCGTAGGGCTGGATCCCCGCTCTTGCGGGGATGACAGCTTTGTCGTGGTTGGCGCCTACAGCACCTTTCCCGGATTGAGAATCCCGTTCGGATCGAGCGTCTTCTTGATCGTGCGCATGAGTTCCATGGCGACCTTGTCCTTCACGTGCGGAAGCTCGTCGCGCTTCTGGACGCCGATGCCGTGTTCGGCCGAAATCGAGCCGTTATATTTGCGCACGAGGCCGTGGACGATGTCGTGGACTTCGTCCCACCGCGCCATGAAGGCGTCCTTGTCGGCGCCGACGGGCTGCGAAATATTGCAGTGGATATTGCCGTCGCCGAGATGGCCGAAGGCGACCATGCGCGCGCCGGGAATGGCGGCCGGCACGTCGCGCGCGACATCGGCGAGGAATGCGGGCGCCGCCGAGATCGGCACGGAGACGTCGTGCTTGATCGAGCCGCCCTCGTGCTTCTGCACTTCCGACATCAGCTCGCGCAGGCGCCAGAAATCGTTGCGCTGGACCAGCGACGCAGCAATGGCGGCGTCGTCGACGAAGCTTCTCTCTATGGCCTCGCCGAGAAGATTTTCCAGTTCTTCGTCGAGCGCCGCATCGGTCTGCGAGGCGAGTTCGATCAGCACGTACCAGGGGTGTTTTTCCGTCAGGGGGTCGCGCGCGTCGGCGCCGTGCTTCAGCACGAAATCGATGCCGATCCGGGGTATCAGTTCGAAG
>JAGRKN010000017.1:2214-2786 GCA_020442275.1 Rhodoblastus sp.
CGCGCGCGCGGTCTTGGAAAGAGTTTCAGAACAGCGCCGGTGATGACGCCCAGCGTGCCTTCGGCGCCGATGAACAGGTTTTTCAAATCGTAGCCGGTGTTGTTCTTCTTGACCTTGCAGAGATCGCTCATCACGCGCCCGTCGGCGAGCACGACTTCGAGGCCCATGACGAGATCGCGCGCGACGCCGTAGGCGAGCGCGGCGACGCCGCCGGCGTTGGTCGAAAGATTGCCGCCGATCGTGCAGGAGCCTTCGGACGGCAGCGACAGCGGAAACAGACGTTCGACCTTGTCGGCGGCTTCCTGCGCATTCTGCAGGGTTATGCCAGCATCCACGGTCAGCGTATTGGCGGTCGCGTCGATTTCGCGCACGGCGTTGAGACGGCGCAGAGACAGGACGATTTCGTCGCCCGCCATCGACGGCACCTGTCCGCCGACGAGGCCGGTGTTGCCGCCCTGCGGCACGATCTTCACGCCACGCGCGTTGCAGTAGGCGAGGAGGCGCGAGATTTCCTCGACGGAGCCCGGCCTCACGACGGCGCGAGCGGCGCCGCGATAGAGGCCGCGCTCCTC
>JAGRKN010000017.1:2840-3432 GCA_020442275.1 Rhodoblastus sp.
GCGCCGATTTCGTCAAGCACATTGCCGCCCGACGGATCAGAATGCGCGTTCACTCTCAAACCCCGTTCTTGAACCGCCGCGCGAGCGCTTCCGACTGGCGTGCGAGCAGGCCGAGATCGGAGCCGACGGCGGTGAATGTCGTGCCGGCCTCGATATAGCGCCGCGCAAGGCCCTCGTCAGGCGTGAGAATGCCGGCCGCCTTCCCGCCCCTGCGGATGCGGCCGACCATGTCGACAATCCTGTCCACCACGGCCGGATTGTTCTGGTCGCCGACATAGCCGATTGCCGCGGAGAGATCGCCGGGGCCGATGAAGACGCCGTCCACGCCCTCGGTCGCGACGATGGCGTCGAGATTGTCGAGGCCCTTCTGTGTCTCGACCTGCACGAGCACGCAGATCTCGTCCTCGCAGCGCGTGTGATAATCCTTGATGCGGCCAAAGCGCGAGGAACGCGACGAGCCGGAAAAGCCGCGCACGCCACGCGGCGGGTAGCGCGTCGCGGCGACTGCGGCGGCGGCTTCCTCGGCCGTGTTGACGACAGGCAGAAGCAGCGTCTGCACGCCCATGTCGAGGAAGCGCTTGATCAGCACCAT
>JAGRKN010000017.1:3497-10788 GCA_020442275.1 Rhodoblastus sp.
ATTTCGTTGGGCGAATGCTCGGTGTCGAGCAGCAGCCAGTCGTAGCCGGAGCCCGCGACGATCTCGACCGAAACGTGACTGGCGAGCGAGCACCACAGCCCGATCTGCTGGCGGCCGGCGGCGATGGCGTGCTTGAAGGAATTGTGCGGCAGGTCCACGGCGGGTCTCCGGAAGGGGGCGGATTGGACCACGCGGCCCCGGCGCCTGCAAGCCGCAGCAACACATGCCTGCCCAGCGCCGCACATCGCACATTGGGTTGCGCCGCCCAATGGCCGCGGATAACCATGCGCCTCCAGAAAAACGAGGCGCGGCATGGCATTTCCGTTCAGAGACGCGGTCGCGGTGGTTACCGGCGCGGGCGGTGGGCTCGGGCAGGCGCTCGCGCTCGACCTCGCGAAACGCGGCGCGCGGCTCGCGCTGACGGATCGCAATCCCGAAACGCTCGCAAAAAGCTGCGAAGCATGTCGCGCCGTCGGCGCGGAGGTCAGCGAGCACATGTTCGACATGGCCGATGCAGCGGCGGTCGCGGCCTTGCCGGATGTCGTGGTCGAGCGTCACGGCAGGGTCGATCTGCTGGTCAACAATGCCGGCGTCGCGCTGGCGGGCACGTTCGAGCAGATCGGGCTCGACGACTTCGAATGGCTGATGAACATCAACTTTTACGGCCCGGTGCGGATGTGCAAGGCCTTCCTGCCGGCGCTCAAGGCCCGGCCGACGGCGCATATCGTCAATATTTCGAGCCTGTTCGGGCTCGTCGCGCCGCCCGGCCAGACCGCCTATTGCGCGGCCAAGTTCGGCCTGCGCGGCTTCTCGGAATCGCTCCGGCACGAATTGTGGGACACGAATATCGGCGTCACCGTCGTCCATCCCGGCGGCATTCGCACCTCGATCGCGCTGTCCGCGCGCATACCCGCCGGCGTGAACTCGACGGACCTCGAAGAGCAGTTGCGCAAGTTCGACGCCTTTCTGACGACCGACCCGGCAGACGCCGCGCGCACCATCCTCGACGGCGTCGATCGCAGGGCGCCGCGGGTGCTGATCGGCGCCGATGCGCGACGTGGCGACATCCTGCAAAGACTGATGCCGGGAACCTACTGGAAAATCATGAAGCGCGGCCTCGAACGCGCGATGAAGTGAGCACGACATGACCAGCCTGCGCGCCCATCTGATCAATTTCGCCCTGCGCCACACCGTCAAACGCGGTCTGGCCAAGTCGAAGACGCCGCACGACGTCCGGCGCGTCTTCAATTCGGCGCGGTCCTTTCCGCCGCGCGGCGTGACCTTCACGCCCGCGACACTGGGCGGTGTCCCTGGCGAATGGGTGGAGGCCGCCGCGACGCCAGCGACGGGAACGCTGCTCTATCTGCACGGCGGCGGCTATGTCGGCATGTCGCCGCGCACGCACCGCGCCATCACCGGGGCATTCGCGCGACGCGGGTTCCGCGTCTTCGCCGTCGATTATCGGCTAGCGCCGGAGCATGTTTTTCCCGCCGCTCTCGACGACGCCACCGCGGCCTGGACAGCGTTGCGCGCGGCCGCGCAGGGGCCGGCCTTCGTCGCTGGCGATTCCGCCGGCGGCGGTCTGACGCTTGCGCTGTTGCTCAACCTGCGCGACATGGGCCTGCCTCTGCCGGACGCAGCCATCGCCTTTTCGCCCTGGACCGATCTCGCGATCACCGGCGGGACGATGCAGAGCAACGCCAAGCGCGATCCGCTGCTGGTGTCCGATGGGATCGAGACGATCGTGCACGCCTATCTCGGTGGAGCCGATGCGCGCAATCCGCTGGCCTCGCCGCTCTATGGCGATTACACGGGCTTGCCGCCGATCCTGTTCTCGGTCGGCGACACGGAAATCCTGCTCGACGATTCCTTGCGCGCGGCGGAGCGGGCGCGGGAAGCGGGCGTCGTTACGAAGACTTGTGTGGCGCATGACATGCCCCACGTTTTCGTCTTCGCCAACAGATGGACGCCCGAAGCGCGCCACGCCATGGACGAGGCCGCCGACTTCCTGCACGGGGTCGGCGCGTAGCCGACCGAAAGGCTCAGGCCGCGCTCAACGCCGGCGCGTCGGCGCGCCAGATGCGGGAGACCGCGCGCACGCAATCGCCGAGCTCGGTGGATTTCATTGCAGCGTTGAGCGCGAGCATGGCCAGACCATGCAGCTCTGCCCACCAAAGGCGCGCCAGCATGTCGGTCGACACGTCCTTGCGCAGGGCGCCCGCGGACTGGGCGGCCGCAACGGGCGCCGTCATCATGTCCAGAAGGGCGCGGTACTGGGTGGAGGAGACGCCGCCTTCCTGCGCCATCACGCGATATTCGCCGGGTCGGGACACGGCGAAATCGAGATAGCTACGGGCGATAGCTTCCAGGCGGTCGCCGGGCGACGCCGCGTTCTGCTCCTCGATCCGCGCGCGAAGGGATTCGACGCCCAGCCGGGCGATTTCCTCGAGCAACGCGCTCTTGGAGGCGAAATGGCGGTAGACGGCCGCATGGCGGACGCCGGTGATGGCGGCGATCTCGCGCAGGGTGAAGTCCGGCCCGCCGCGCTGCACGGTCAGCTCGGTCGCGGCCGCGATCAGCGCATTGCGCAAATCGCCATGGCGATAGGCGCCGGGCGGCTTGGTCATCCGACGCGCGGATACGTCCATGCTCGTCGCGGTCGCTGCTTCCATGTGCATCTCCTAAGCCCCCCGGCCTCATCTCGTGGACGCGTTGCGCCTGCATGCCAGCGACCATGTTTTCGGCCCGCCTTTCCTTGATCCGCATCAACTTCGCCCCGCCAGCCGCGGCGCTCCTGTCAAGCATCGACAGCGCGGCGCGTTTCCGGCAGGATTCCACCGGAGACATCGAGGGCCTCATGGACGTACTTCCGGCAAACCTGAAATTCGGCGCGCATCAATCAGTCACGCGCATCGAGGACGAACGCCTGCTGACGGGCCAGGGCCGCTATATCGACGACCGGGGCGAAGCCGGCGCGCTCTGGATGGTTCTGCTGCGCTCGCCGCGTCCGCATGCGCGGATCGTCTCGATCGACACGTCCGAAGCCAAGGTCGCCGCCGGCGTCGTGGCCGTCTACACGGGCGCCGACCTCGTCGCCGACGGGGTGGGCGCGCTGCCCGCGCCGCCGCCACTGTTCAAGCGGCCCGACGGCGCGGATATGACGGCGCCGCCGCGCCGCATCCTCGCCGATGAGACGACGCGCTTCGTCGGCGAACCGCTCGTCGCCGTGATCGCGGAGACGCGCGAGGCGGCCTATGACGCGATCGAACTCGTTTCGATCGACTACGACGACCTGCCGGCGGTCACCGACGTGCGCGAGGCCGCCAAGGCTGGCGCGCCGCAGGTCTGGCCCGCCGCCCCGGACAATTTCGTGGCGGCCCATTCCTACGGCGACAAGGCCGCGGTCGACGGGATATTCGGTTCCGCCGCGCATGTGGTCGCGGTCGAGATCATGAACCAGCGGCTCATTCCCTTCGCGCTGGAGCCGCGCAGCGCGCTCGCGCAGGTCGACGAGGGCACGGGACGCCTGATCCTGCGAACGCAATCGCAGACGCCGACGACGACCCGCGACATTCTCGCCGACGCCGTGCTCAAGCGGCCGAAAGAGAGCATCCATGTTCTCGTCGGCGATATCGGCGGCGGCTTCGGGCAGAAGACCAATCTCTACCCGGAGGAGGCGCTGGTCGCCTATGCCGCGACCAAGCTCGGACGGCCCGTGCGCTGGCGCGCCGACCGCATCGAGGAATTTCTCGGCGGCACGCATGGCCGCGATCTCCACACCAAGGCGGAACTGGCGCTCGACAAGGACGGCCGCATCCTCGCGTTTCGCGCACAGTCGCTCGGCAATACGGGCGCGACGCCGATGGGCGTCGGCGTCCTCATCCCGCTCGTGCTCTCGCCCTTCGTCTCGGTCGGCGTCTATCACGTGCCGGCGGTGCGTTTCGAGATCAGCGCGGTCATGACCAATACGGCGCCGATCGGCGCCTATCGCGGGGCGGGACGCCCCGAGGCGATCTACATTATCGAACGCCTGATGGATTCAGCGGCGCGCCAGCTGAAGATGGACCCGCGCGAAATCCGCAAGATCAATGCGATCAGGCCCGACAGGTTTCCCTATACGACGCCGGTCGGGCAGATCTACGATTCCGGCGCCTTCGCCGACCTGCTCGACAAGGCGTCGGCGGCGGCCGACTGGGACGGCTTCGCCGCGCGCAAGGCCGCCGCTGAAGCCAAAGGCCTGCTCTACGGGCGTGGTCTTGCCAGCTACATCGAATGGACCGGCGGCAATACGCTGCAGGAGACCGTGAGCGTGCATGCGACCGCCGAAGGCGAGATCGTCGTTCATTCGGCGACGCAGGCGATGGGGCAGGGGCTCGAGACGAGCTATGCGCAGATGATCGCCGCCGCCTTCGAGGTGCCGATCACGCGGGTGAAGATCGTGCAGGGCGACACGGATCTCGCGCAGGGCATGGGCTCAGTCGGCTCGCGGTCGCTGTTCGTCGGCGGGTCGGCTGTCGCGGTCGGCGCCGCCGATCTCCTGGAAAAGGCGCGTGAAAAAGCGGCAGAACATCTGGAGGCCGCGCACAATGACATCGAATATGCCGCCGGCAAGTTCACGGTCGCGGGTACGGATCGGTCGATCACGCTCGGCGATCTCGCGCGCGGCGAATTCGAGCACAGGCTGTCCGTGCGTTCGACGGCGACCGTGGATGGACCAAGCTGGCCGAACGGCGCGCATATCGCGGAAGTCTCGATCGATCCGGATACGGGAACGCTGAAGATCGAGCGTTATGCGACGCTCGACGACGTGGGCGTCGCCGTCAATCCGATGCTGGTGCGCGGTCAGATTCACGGCGGCATCGCGCAAGGCGTCGGGCAAGCCTTGTATGAAGGCGCCGTCTATTCCGACGGGCAGCTGCTGACCTCAAGCCTGATGGACTACAAGGTCGCGCGCGCGGAAGACATGCCGTCGTTCGAGGTCGCGCTGTTCGACGGCGCGCCGTGCAAGACCAATCCGTTGGGCGCCAAGGGGTGCGGCGAATCCGGCACGGTCGCGGGCACGCCGACGCTGGTCAACGCCGTGATCGACGCGCTGTCTTCGCGCGGCGTGAAGGATATCGAAATGCCGATCACGCCGGAGAAGCTCTGGCGGGCGTGCAATCCGTAGTCTTCGTCGCCACCGTCATTGCGAGGAGCGCAGCGACGGAGCAATCCAGTGTCGCGCCACGCCTCTGGATTGCTTCGCTTCGCTCGCAAGGACGGCTCTCTTACCGACCGCTGATATCCTTCCGGCTGCCCAACGCAATCGTGTTCAAATGTCCGCCGCCTGAAATGTCGATTTCGGCGCCGGTGATGTAGCCTGCCTCGTCCCCGCACAGAAATACGACGAGCGCGGCGATTTCTTCGGGCTCGCCGAAGCGCCGCACGGGCGTCGCCGCTATTGCCGCGTCGCGGATTTCCTGCGGCATGGCCTTGACGTTCTCCGTCTCCACCATGCCGGGCAAGACTGCGTTGCAGGTGACGCCCTTGCGGGCATATTCGAGCGCGACCGTATGCGTGAGGCCGAGAAGACCGGCCTTGGTCGCGGAATAGCCGACCTGCCGCGCCAGCCCGCCGCGCGCCGCCACAGACGAAATGTTGACGATGCGGCCGAAGCCGCGCTCGGCCATCCCGCCGACGGTCGCGCGCACGAGATTGAAGGCGCCGGTGAGGTTGACGCCGAGTTCGTTCTGCCAGGCATCGTCCGTCATCTTCTCGACGCTTGCGATGTTCTTCACGACGCCGGCGTTATTGACGAGCAGGTCGACGGGACCAAGTTCGGCCGCAATGCGCGCGACCGCTTCGCGGACAGCCGTCGCGTCGGCGATGTCCGTCTGGACTGCGACGGCCTTGCGTCCGAGCGCGCGTATACGGCGAGCCGTCTCGTCGACGGCTGGATTGAGGTCCATCAGCGCGACATCAGCGCCTTCGCGAGCAAGGCGCAACGCAATGGCGCGGCCGATGCCGCGCGCGGCGCCGGAGACTAGGGCGGTTTGACCGGTGAGAGGCATGGCGGCTCCGGTGAGGTCGCCTCCCCCTTGTGGGGAGCGGCGTGGGAGGGGGTCGCGAAATCTTGCGACATTATCGAGCGGACAAGGCGCCAATCTCGCAGGATTGTGCGAGCCCCACCCTAACCCTCCCCCACAAGGGGGAGGGGACACGACTGCGCCTAGTGACTCGCGATGCTCGCGCCGCCGTCGACGACGAGGCTCGCGCCGGTCGTGAAGGCGCCAGCGGCCGAGCTGAGATACAGAACGGCATAGCCGATTTCCTCGGGCTGCCCGATGCGGCGCAACGGCGTGCCTTGAAGAATTTTCGTCATTTCCTCGCCCTCGAACGCCTTTGCCAGCTTGGTGTCGATGAGGCCCGGCAGGATCGTGTTCACGCGAATGCCGAACTCTCCGTATTCCAGCGCGAATGAGCGGCTCATGCCGATCATCGCCGTCTTGAAGGTGGAATAGAGCGCCAGCATCTTGTCGGGGTGCAAGGCGGCGACGGACGAAATGTTGACGATCGAGCCGCCGCCGCGCGGCTTCATCAGTTTTGTCGCTTCGACCGACAGATACCAGTTGCCGCGCATGTTCACTTCCATGGCCTTCATGAACAGCGCATCGTCGGTATCGTCGATCGAGCGCCAGGGCGAGAGAACGGCGTTGTTGACGAGAATATCGAGGCCGCCGCGCGTTTCCTTCAGATGCGTCGACATCGCCATGATGTCTTCCATGCGGCCGATGTGACAGGCGCGCCCTTCGGCGCTGAGGCCTTCTTTCCTCAGTTCATCGGCGACGCGCGCGCAGTCGTCCGGCTTGCGGCTGGAGATCACGACATGCGCGCCGGCGCCGGCGAGCACACGCGCGATGCCGAGCCCGATGCCCATGGTGGAGCCGGTGACAAGGGCCACCTTGCCGGCGAGAGAGAAGGGGGTGTTTCGTTCGGACACTAAGCGCTCCTGCTCGCTGGCAGTCTCCCCTCCCCCTTGTGGGGAGGGGCGGGGAGGTGTTCGAGAAATTCCGCGCCACTAACGCAATCCGGACACGCCAATATCGCAGGATTGCGCGACCCCCTACCCTACAGGCGAAATCGGCTTTGCCGATTTCTGCCGGCCTCCCCCGTCGCAAATCGGGTTTTCCCGATCTGCGTATTGTGCCGAAGTCGGCTGAAGCCGACTTCGGATGGGGAGGGAATCAGACGCGGGGCGTCATCCCATCATCCATACCGCTTCAGCAACGTTCGTCCGAGCTGCGACATATGC
>JAGRKN010000017.1:10825-17419 GCA_020442275.1 Rhodoblastus sp.
TGAAGCGGGCGTAAGTGTAGGATTCCGCCAGGAACGTGTCCTGCGATACGCCCATGCCTCCGTGAATCTGGATGGCGCGATCGATCACGCGCGCCGCCATCGAGGGCACGACGATCTTGGCGGCGGCGATGAGGTCGCGCGCGGCCTTGTTGCCTTCGCGGTCCATCTTGGCGGCGGCCTTCAGCGTCAAGAGCCGCGCCTGCTCGATTTCGCAATAGGAGTTCGCGATATCCTCGCGGACCGAACCCTGTTCGCCGAGCGGCTTGCCGAAGGCGATGCGCGTGTTGGCGCGCTGGCACATGAGTTCGAGCGCGCGCTGGGCGCAGCCGATCAGGCGCATGCAGTGGTGAATGCGGCCGGGGCCAAGGCGTCCTTGCGCGATCTCGAAGCCGCGGCCTTCGCCCAGCAGCATGTTGGAGGCGGGCACACGCACATTGTCGTAGACGATCTCGGGATGGCCGACCGGCGCGTGATCGTAGCCGTAGACTTTCAGGTCGCGGATGATCTTCACGCCGGGCGTGTTCTTCGGCACGAGGATCATCGACTGCTGCTTGTGCTTGTTGGGATTGTCAGGGTCGGTCTTGCCCATGACGATGAGTATCTTGCAATCCTCGTTCATCGCGCCCGAGGTGAACCACTTGCGGCCGTTGACGACGTAGTGATCGCCGTTGCGCAGGATCGTGCACTGAATGTTGGTGGCGTCGGACGAGGCGACTTCCGGCTCCGTCATCGAGAAGGCCGAGCGGATCTCGCCGTTGAGCAGCGGTTCGAGCCATTGCTTCTTCTGCGCTTCAGACCCGTAGAGCGTCAGCACTTCCATATTGCCGGTGTCGGGCGCTGAGCAGTTGAAGACCTCGCTCGACCAGTCGACGCGGCCCATGAGTTCGGCGAGCGGGGCGTATTCGAGATTGGTGAGGCCGGCGCCGTGGTCGCCCGGAAGAAAGAGATTCCACAGGCCTTCGGCCTTGGCCTTCTTCTTCAGGTCCTGCACGATCTGCGGGGTGCGGTAGCGGGCGGCGCCCTGCGCTTGTTCGCCATAGAGATGTTCGTTGGGATAGACGTGAGCGGCCATGAAGGCGGCGACGCGCGCCTGCAATTCCTTCGCGCGAGAACCGAGTTCGAAATCCATGGCGCAATCCTCCGTGGCCGCTGCCGGGCCTTTCAAGGATTGTCGGACGATTTCAGGTGACAATCAAGGGGCTTCGCCCGCAAGCGGAGAGGCCGGGCGCCTTCAGCCGTTGAACGCCGGGTCCGGCAGCTTGTCGATGGCGTCGCCGAGGCGGCGAATGTGGTTGCGCGCGGCGGTTTCCGCCTTGCGGCTCGCGCCTTCGCTGATCGCTTCGTAGATCGCGCGGTAGTCCTCCATGCGCAGATCGTCGTCGACAGTCGTGTAGGAACGAAACTGCACGCGAATGAGATCGACGTTTGTGCGTGGCATCAAGCGGGCGAGTTCGTGATTGGCGCCCATCGCGACCATCGTCTTGTAGAACGTATTGCGCGCGCGCGCGAAGCGCAGGAAGTCACGTTGCACTTCGGGATCGGCGAGGCTCGCATAGGCTTCCGCGATCAGCTTGCGGTTGGCGCCTTCTTCGACACGCTCGGCGGCCAGCCGTGCAGCAAAGCCGTTGAGCACTTCGAGTAGCGCTACGAGGTCGCGCGTCTCGTTGCGGCTCAGCGAACGAATGGTCGCCGAGCGATGCAGGTTCATGGAGACGAGGCCTTCGGCGGCGAGCCGGCTCAGCGCCTCGCGCACGGAGCCGCGGCCGACCTCGAAATCGCGCGTCAGATCGGCTTCGACCAGGCGTTGCCCTGGAACGTAGCGGCCACGATAGAGGCCATCGACAATTCCGCGATAGACGACGCCAGGCGATCCGTCACTTTTGGCGGCAAGCGTTTTCGGCATGAAATGTCACCAAAATCGTCCGACATGTATTTCATACGGACGCGCCCGACCTTATGTCAATTAGACGACAGTCGGCTTGTGATCAGTCTTGCACAAAGCCGCGCGCGTCGAGGATCGCGCGCGCCCAGTCGGCGGGACGTTCCTGCGGAAGATTGTGCCCTGCAGCATGAAAAATTCGATGTTCGTGCCGGCCCGGAAACTTCGTCGCGTGTTGTGCAGTGCCGAAATTGACGCCGTCCGCATTGCCGTCGATCGAAATCGTGGGAACGATGATTGGCGGCTGCGCGCCGAGCTTCTGTTCGATCGCCGCGACCGCAGGATCGCCGGCGACGAGGCCGTAGCGATGGCGATAGGAGTGGATCACGACGTCGACGAAGTCGGGATTGTCGAAGGCTTGTGCACTGCGCTCGAATGTCGCCTCGTCGAAGGCCCAGGTCGGCGACCACATTTGCCAGAGCAACCGCGTCACGCCGCGTCGGTCGGCGGCTAGCCCGCGCCGGCCGCGCTCATTGTGGAAATAATACTGATACCAGAGCGCAGCCTCTTCACGCGGAGACGCCGGCTCCACCGCGCGTGCAATGTTCTGGATGTTGTAGGAATTGCCCGAGACGAGCGCCTCGACGCGCTGCGGCCAGAGCGCTGCGACAATGCAGCCGGCGCGGCCGCCCCAGTCGTAACCGGCAAGCGTCGCGCGTTCGATCTTCAATGTATCCATCAGCGCGAGAAGATCGGCGGCGAGCGCCGCCTGTTCGCCTGAGCGTGGCGTGTCTGAGGACAGGAAACGCGTCGGGCCGTAACCGCGCAGGTAGGGAACGATCACGCGCGCGCCGGCGTCGGCCAGCAGAGGAGCGGCTTCTGCATAGGCATGGACGTCGTAGGGGAAGCCGTGGCTCAATATGCAGGGCCAGCCATCGCTTCGGCCGTATTCCCGATAAGCGATGTCGAGAACGCCGGCAGCGATACGCTTCTCTTGCATGACGCGCTCCTCAGCGCCCCGTGAATTGCGGTCGGCGCTTTTCCATGAAGGCGCGTCGGCCCTCCGCATAGTCCGCGCTGTCGAAGCAGGCGGCGACGCGTTCGGCGACCTTCTTCGGGTCGTGCTCGTCGCGCGCGATCTGGTCGATCGTCTCCTTGGCGGCGCGGATGGTCAGTGGCGCATTCTCCGCGATGGTCGCGCACAGGGCGGCGACTTCCGCCTCGAGATGCGCGACCGGCATGACACGATTGACGAGGCCAATCGCGAGCGCTGCGCCGGCGTCGAGGCGCATGCCCGTGTACAGGATTTCCTTGGCTTTCGCTGGGCCGACCAGCGCAACGAGGTCGCGCACGGAATGCGTGGGATAGGCGATGCCGAGCCGCGCGGCGGGGATGGCGAAGAGCGAATTGTCAGCGGCAATCCGCAGGTCCGCCTTCATTGCGATGGCGACGCCGCCGCCGAAGCAGAATCCCTGGATCATGGCGATCATCGGCTTCTCGAAGGCGCCGAGCGCCTTCCAGGCGCCGTCGGTCGCCCTCGCGTATTCGGCGGCCGCCGCGGCGTCCGAGCGATGGGCGTCGAATTCCGAAATGTCGGCGCCCGAGACGAAGGCCGTCTCGCCCGCCCCGCGCAAGATGACCACGCGGACCGAGGGATCGGCGGCAAAGCGCTCGAGCGCGGCGGTCAGTCCGGTCCACATGCCGAGCGACATCGCATTGCGACGCTTCTGGTTGTCGAAGGTCACCCAGCCGATCGGGCCTTCGGCCCTCGCTTCGATCCTGCCCGCGCTCATGTGTGCTCGCTCATCCGTGCTTCTTGCCTTTGGCGCGCAAGAAACTGCATGCTCGACCGAAACACAAGGCCGCCTCGGAAGCCCGGATTGATGCAGCGCAAGGTAACGCGCGGCGAAAAGGGCGACCGATGCATCGCGCCGCGCCGGCGCCGCAACACGGAGAAGACCTGACATGCGCAATCTGCTCGTGCATCTCGATTCAAGCGCCCAGACGAAGGGCCGGCTCGAACTTGCCAGCGCGCTTGCGAGACGCATGCAGTCGCGATTGGTTGGCGTGTTCGCGCAGATCCAGCGTTCGGTGACTTCTGGCGTCGCCGCATCATGGCCGCCGGCCGAATATGTCGCGGCCCGCAACGGGGCCGAGGCGGCTTTCATGGCCGCGACCGAGGGCCTCGCCGATCGCGCCTTCATGGACCTCAACCGCGGCGATGAATCCGACATCAACGTGCAGGCGATCGACCTCGCCCGTCACTTCGATCTCATCATTTTCGGCCAGCCGCAGACGGAAGGGCATCTTGTCCCCGGCGACCTGATCGAGCGCGTGGTCGTCGACGCCGGCCGTCCCGCTCTGGTCGTTCCCCATGCCGGACATTTCGCAGATGTCGGCCACCGCCCGATGTTCGCCTGGAACGATTCCCGCGAAGCTGCCCGCGCCTTCGTCGACGGCATCCGGGTTACGACGAAGGGCGCGACGGCGCTCGTCGTCTCCGTCTCCAAGCCCGGCGACCCGACGATCGACTATCGCAAGGGATCGCTGGAGCTCGCCGTCGCGCATCTGAAGGCGCACGGCATCGCGGGCAAGGCCGATCAGGCGCTGGCCTCCGATATCGGCCTGATGGACGCACTGCTCAACGAAGCCGCCAATTGCGGCGCCGACCTGCTGGTGCTCGGCGCCTTCGGCGGGCAGGGCTATCCGCGCTTTTCGCGTGGCTCCGGTTCCCGATTCATGCTCAAGCACATGACGCTGCCGGTTCTGCTGTCGCACTGATCCGCAGCGGCGATTTCAGGACTATGTCGGGATCGCGGCGACAGGGTGGTCGTCGCGATCATGGTTAACGGACGATTTCGTCTTGCGCCGAAGTGGAACGAAAACACGGGCAGACAGCCTCTAAACTAAAGATTTTTCACGAATTTTTCGGGTTTTGCGAGACCCTGCGCTTAGGTAAATCTTAAGCGGGCGCATCTAAAGTTGCATTCGAAGTGGTCAGTCGAGTGTGTGAGTAAAATAATGACCGATGCTTACCGCCCAAGGGTCAAGTATGTGATCGGACCGGATGGCAGTCCGTTGACTGTCGCCGATCTGCCGCCGCCCTCGACCAAGCGCTGGGTGATCCGGCGAAAGGCGGAAGTGGTGGCCGCGGTGCGCGGCGGCCTGCTGTCGCTGGAAGACGCATGTAGCCGCTATACGCTGACCGTCGATGAATTCCTGAGCTGGCAGATGTCGATCGACCAGCATGGCCTTGCAGGCCTTCGCACCACTCGGATCCAGCAATACCGCGCATGAGCGGTTTGACCGCGCGTCGCGCGGATCAGAAAAAAGAGCGCCGTCGCGAGCCGGCGCTCTTTTTCTTTGGCGCGCCAGTCGTGGGTTCAGTCGCCCGTCTTGTCCGCGTTCTCTTCGCCAGATCGCTCGACTAGGCGCTGTCGCTCGAACAGGATGACGACGACCAGCGCGATCGCCAGCGGGATCAGCAGGTAGAACAGCCGGAACACGAGCAGCGCCGCCAGAACCTTGCTTTTGGCGAGCGCCGGCAGCGCCTTGATGAAGACCAGTTCGAAAACGCCGAGGCCGCCGGGCGCGTTCGATACAAGTCCCGCCGAGAAGGAAGCGAGAAAAACCGCCAGGATCACGAAGAAACCCGGATTTCCCTCCGCTGGCAGGGCGAAATAGATGATGCCGGCGGCGCCGAGCAGTTCCATGGGCGCGGCGATCATCTGCCGCAAGGTGATTTCGGGCCGCGGATATTCGAGGCGAAACTTGCCGATCTGGCGAGCCTTGAACCGCAAGATCGAGCCGGTCGCATAGAGCGCGACCATGGCGAGAAGGCCGAGGCCGAGGAAACGCGACGTGTCGACATTCGTCAGCGCTGTCGGCAGCAGGCCTTCCAGCCGCTGTAACTGATGCGGCTCGAAAACCAGCACCAGCCCGCCGAGCAGGATCGTGCCCAGAAAGAAAGTGAAGGAGCAGAGCGCCACGAGGATGGCGACCTGCGCGGCGTCCAGCCCTTTGCTGGAATAGGCGCGGTAGCGCACCATGGCGCCTGAAAAGACCGACGCCCCGATATTATGGGACAGCGCGTAGGTCGTGAACGAACAGACCGAGACGAAGAACCACGAAATGTGCTTCACGCCGAGATGGAGCAGGGCAATCCGGTCGTACCAGGCGAGCGCCGCATAAGCGACGAGCGTGGACAGGGCCGCCAGAAAATAGCGATGCGGGGGAATGGCCTGGAGCGCGGCCACAACGTCATGGCGGACCGACTCGCCTCGGAATTCCCGGGCCAGCAGCCAGAATGCCGCCAGCACGGCCGCCATGCCGAGCGCCGGCCAGAAATAGTCGAGGGCGCGCTTCATACTCATCCTGCGCCCGTGGAGCCGGGCGAGGGCCACCCATGCACGAGGGGCCCGCGCTTCGCAAGCCGACGGGCGCCAAAAACAAACGCCGCCCGGAGGCGGCGTTTCGGGGGGCGACTGTCGGGCCTCAGGCGCGCGCGGCGCGCATGCCCATCAGGCCCATGTCGGCTGGCCGGAGCACGTCGGCCAGGCGATCGGAGGTTTTCTCGCGGCCTTCGAGGGTTTCCGCCTTGGACACCTCGGCCATGGCCTCGTCGAGGCGGGCCTTGGCCTCCTCGAGCTGACCGCGCAATTCGTCGATGGAGCTGAGGAGATTGTCGCGCCGGCTGCGCGCGGCGCGCGCATAGG
>JAGRKN010000429.1 GCA_020442275.1 Rhodoblastus sp.
GCACGCGGCCCCAGATGGCGAGCAGACCGCCGCCGAGCGCGGAGACCGAGGTCACGAGCGTGACGATCTGCCCGATCGAGTCCGACAGCGCGGCCTGGTCGGCCGGCGAGATCGTGTAGCCGAAAATGCCGGCGAGACCGGCGACGGCCGCGACAGCGCCGCCCCAGATGGTGGTGGAGGCGTACCAGGACTTCTGCTCTTCCATGCGAGGCTCCTACTTTGTGACGTGCTTGACCGCCCACATGACGGCCTCTTCGATCTTGGTGATGGCGATCGACAGCTCGCGGCTCGCGCCGCGCGACTGACAAAGCGCGATGAATTCCGCACCCTTGTCCTTGAGAGCGACCACCGCCTCCTTCTCCTCGTCGGTCAGGACGCGATACTGATGGCGAACAGCATTGTTGACTGTTCGCTCGTCGGAGGCGCTATCGACCCGCATCGCGGCGCTCACGCTCATCGCTCAAAGCCATATCCGCGAGCGGCGCGACCTTTTCGACCAGCTCACGGAGCGCCTTGCAAAGGTCCGCGAACTCGTTGGCGGCGCGCGTCGCAGCCTCCACGGCGGCTTCTTCCTTCGACCCCATCGCTACCTCCTGAAAATCTTCGGCAGCTCGTAGCCGCCGAGACCGTTTCGTTCGCAACCGCCGAGGACGGCGACGGCGAGCATGCCGATGGCGAGCGCGAAGATCGCGCGGGAGGCCCAACGGTTCACGCGACCCTCCGCCGTTTGCCAGCCGCCTTGACGATCGTTCGCGAAACCTTCGGCGCGGCGGCCTTGGCCTTCGCAGCCTTCGGCGCGACGGGAACGCCCGGCGTCGGCGCCGCCGCATTCGCGACGCCCAGCGCGTGGTAGAAATGCAGGGCATAGCCGGCGATCTGCGCGGCCCGATCCGAGCCGTTGATGATGCGCCGCGCATCGACCCAGTCGGAGCGCGTGCCGGCGAAATAATCGGCGAGCTTGCGGCCGGTGAACCAGCCTTCCAGCATGCCGAAGACGAGAATGCCGGCGGCGACGTCGGGCCGCAGCGCGAGATCGGGATTTTTCACGAGATCGACGTCGGCGCCGATCACGCCTTTCTGGCGCAGCCGCGCGGTCGCCGTCGCGTAGTTCTTCCACCAGGTGAGCTGCACATAGCCCCGCCCGAAGTAGATCTGATGGGCCGGCCCCGCCGGAACGCCATAGGCGCGACCATGGCCTTTGCCGTATTCGCAGATCGGCTGCATCGTGCGCGCCGTCTCGTGAAAGGCGGTGGCGAGCGCATAGGCGACGAAGCGCGGATCGGCCGAGGGCGCGTGCCGCTCGAAGGCGTCGAGGATCGCGTTGCAGCCGCCGACCTGCCTGGGCGTCAGACGCCCGCCGAACGGCTGGGCTCGGACATGGTCGAAAAAGATCGCGCGATCCATGGTCATTCTCCGCGAGACGCGAGACGGACGGCCTTGCGGCCGTAGGCGGTGCAGCGCGGACTGGCGTAGACGCCGCGCTCATAGGTCGAGAGCGCGCCGCAGCCGAGGCCGTGGCGGGCGATCACGAGGCGCAGGTAGCGCATGCCGGCCTCGATCCCCGTCGCGCAATCGTGAAGGTTGCCGTGAACGCCGACGGAGCGCGCGGTGGCGGGCAAAACCTGC
>JAGRKN010000018.1 GCA_020442275.1 Rhodoblastus sp.
AGATCGTATCGCCCTCTTCGGGCGCAATCGGCCAGGTCGCGGCGCGCTTCATGTCGATCTTCGCGGCTTCGCGCGCCAGGAAATTCGACGCGAGCAACCCGGCAGGATCGAGGCGCGGAAAATCGAAATCGACACAGGCCGCGTCACGCAACGCCAACGCACGCTTGGACGCCTCGACCAGTCCATGAAGATGCTCGAAGGTTTCCGCGCGCTCGACGCCAAGGCGCTCGAACAGGGCAAGCGTCACGAGCGAAATGATCCCGAGCGTCGGCGGCGGCGTGTTGATCTGCATTCGGCCGGGAAGCCCGAGCGTCAGCGGATCGCGCATCACCGCCTGATAGCGCGCGAGATCGTCGCGTACGACCGGCGCGCCGATGCGCTCGAGGTCGGCGGCAATTTCTCGCGCCACATCGCCGCGATAGAAATCCGCGAAACCCGCGTCCGCCAGATGCGCCAGCGTCTCGCCGAGCCTGTCGTTGCGACGCGCCTCGCCGGCGGCCGGTATCTTGCCGTCGACGAAGAAGGTTGGCGCGAAGCCCGGCGCCGAATACAGCGTCTCGGACTCGCGATGCTTGTAGCGCGCCTCCGATTTCGACTGCCGATAGCCGCGCGCCCTCTCGATCGCGTCGTGCAGCAGCATGCGCGCCGGCAGCTTGCCGCCGAGCGCCCGCGCGAAATCCTGCGCCAGCATCCAGCCGCCGACCGCGCCGGGCACGGTCAGCGCCGCGAGCGCGCCACGTCGCGGGATGATGTCATGACCCGCATCGCGATAGGACGAAATCGTCGCCCTCGCGCCAGCGAAGCCGCAGGCCTCGATCACGCGCACGCGGCCGCCCGGTTCGCGGATCGTCCAGAATCCATCGCCGCCGATCCCGTTCATATGCGGGTAGACGACCGCGATTGTGGCTGCCATGGCGAGCATGGCCTCGATCGCATTGCCGCCTTCGGCGAGTACCGCCTTGCCGGCGCGCGCGGCGTCGATATGCGGCGCGGCGACCGCTGCTTGCGAGAATGTCGGCGTTTCCATGGCGCTAGGAAGCAGGCCCGCGTGCGCCCGTCAATCGTCAGGCCTGCCGTTGCGACTGGCCCTGGAGCATGACCGCGCGCGCCTCGATCCTGCGCGTTGCGCCAAGCAACGGCGAGACGCGCAGCGGCGCGGCGCCCAGATAGTCGAGAGCCACGGCCAGGCGCACATGGCCGTCGTGCATGCACAGGCAGATCGAGGGATCGAAGCCGATCCAGCCGAGACCCTCGACATAGGCCTCCGCCCATCCGCGCAGGTCGCTGGCGTCGGCCGCGCTTTCGGCGCCATCGGAATCGCTGGCGAGATAGCCGCTGACGAATCGCGCGGGCACGCCGACCACGCGCGCCGCGGCGATGAAGACATGCGCCAGCTCGCAGCTTCCGCCAGTCTTGGCCTTGAACACGTCGATGGCGGAAGCCGGCTCCTTCTTCGCGGCCTCGAATGCGATCGCCTCGTTGACGGCGCGCATCAGGAAATGCGGACGGTCGAGCTCGGTCTTCGCGCCCTTGATCGCTTCGCGCGCGAATTCGCGCAGCGCCGGATCGGCCTCGGTCAGATCGGTGTCGCGCAAGTAGACGTCGGGCGAGAACCGCTCCTTCTCGCTGCGCAATACGCCGGCTGTATCGAAGGTCTCGACTTCGCCGCGCGCGGTCACCGTCAGCTTCTGCAGGGGCCCTTCGGCGTCGAGCGTCTGCACGAAATTTCCGAACGCGTCGTGCTGCTCACGCATCTGGCAATCGACGTCGGCGTCGATCGACCAGGACATGATGCTCTGGCTTTCGCAGGCGCGTGGACGCAGGCGCATCGATTGAATGACCGAGCGCGCCGGCGGCGCGAACTCTTGCGTGATGACGTGGCGGACCGAGATTCTCATGACTCAATGAACCAGATATTGCTCCGCCATGACAATATCGAGCCGGTCGTTGTCGGCGATGAAGCCTTCGATGAACTCGTGCAGCCCGTTCTGGAAGATGATCTTCAGGTCCGCCGCCTGAAGCTTGGCCAGCATGGCGTGCGCATGGCGCTGCGCCTTGCCCTGCCGGCCGTAATCGCGCGCCAGCAGGTCGAGCCAGCGCACGATATTTTCGTAGCAGGCGGTCAGCGAGCGCGGCATTTCGGCCCTCAGGATCAGCAGATCGGCGACAAGCCAAGGCTTGACGCTTTCGCGGTAGACCCAGTGATAGGCGGTGTTCGCCGAGACCGCACGCAGGATCGCCGACCACTGGAAGTAATCGAGCGAGCCGCCGACGGCTTCGTTGTCGGGTAGCAGAACGTGATATTTCACGTCGAGCAGGCGAGCCGTATTGTCCGCGCGTTCGACGAAATGGCCGAGGCGCATGAAATAGAAGGCTTCGCTTCGCAGCATCATGCGATAGGCGGACCCGTCGACATCAAGCGCCATTTTCTTCACGAGCGCGAGAAAGCGTCCGAGATCGTCGCGCTCGAGCCCCCGTCCCTTGGCGCGCTCGCGCTCATAACGCAACAGTTCGAGCCAGGCGGCGTTGACCGCTTCCCATGTCTCGATCGTCAGCGCGGTGCGCACGGCGCGCGCGTTGCGGCGCGCCGCTTCCATGCAGCTGTGGATCGAGGAAGGATTGTCGGTGTCGACCACGAGAAAGGCGATGGCGTTGGACTCGTTGATCTCCTTGCCCGTCTCGTTGAAGCGCTCGATGACGCCGGACGAAATGAGTGCGCTCTCCCATTCCGATGTCGCGCCGCCATAGGCGCGCGGCAAGGCGGCAAGGCGCGACGTCGCCTCGATGATGCGCGCCACATGATCGGCGCGCTCCACGTAGCGCGCGAACCAGTAGAGATTGTCGGCGGTGCGCGCCAGCATCAGCCGTTCCTCCGCGCTGTCAGCATCGCCTCACGCATCGTCGATCACCCACGTATCTTTCGTTCCGCCGCCCTGGCTGGAATTCACGACCAGCGAGCCTTCCTTCATGGCGACACGCGTCAGCCCGCCCGGCGTCAGGCTCACCATGCCGTTGGCGCCCGACAGCACGAAGGGCCGCAGGTCGACATGGCGCGGCGCGACCCCGGATTCCACGGAGACCGGGCAGGTCGACAGCGATAGCGTCGGCTGCGCGATGAAATTGGAGGGATCGTGCTTCAGCTTGGCGCGGAATTCCGCGATGGCGTTCTTGCTCGCGTGCGGCCCGACCAGCATGCCGTAGCCGCCGGAGCCGTTGACCTCCTTCACGACCAGTTCGGGCAGATGATCGAGCACATAGGCGAGCGCCTCGTCCTCGCGGCACCGCCACGTCGGCACGTTCTTCAGGATCGGCTCCTCGCCCGTGTAGAAGCGGATGATCTCGGGCATGTAGGTGTAGATCGCCTTGTCGTCGGACACGCCCGTACCGACAGCATTGGCGAGCGTGACATTGCCCGCCTGGTAGGCGGCAAGCAGGCCCGGCACGCCGAGCACCGAATCCGGCTTGAAGGCGAGCGGATCGAGAAATTCGTCGTCGATGCGGCGGTAGATCACGTCCACGCGTTTCGGCCCGGTCGTCGTGCGCATGAAGACGATATTGTCGTGCACGAAGAGATCGGAGCCTTCGACCAGTTCGACGCCGAGCTTGTCGGCCAGAAACGAATGTTCGTAATAGGCCGAATTGTACTGGCCGGGCGTCAGCACGGCCACCGTCGGCTCGGATGGCGCGGAATACGGCGCGACCGAGCGCAGCGAGGAAAGCAGCCGGTCGGGATAATCGTCGACCGGCGCGACGCGATGATCCATGAACAGGTCGGGAAACAGCCGCAGCATCGCCTCGCGATTCTCCAGCATGTAGGAGACGCCGGACGGCGTGCGCGCATTGTCCTCCAGAACATAGAAATCTTGATCGTCGACGCGGATCACGTCGATACCGGCAATATGCACCCAAACGTCGTGCGGCGCGCGAAAACCGGCCATCTCCGGTCGATAGCCGGGGTTGCGCAGCACGAGATCGCGCGGAACGATTCCGGCGGCGAGAATCTCCTGCTTTCCGTATACGTCGGTCAAGAACATGTTCAGCGCCTTCACGCGCTGGAACAGGCCCTGTTCGAGCCGGCTCCACTCGCTGCGCGCGAACAGGCGGGGAATGATGTCGAAGGGAATGAGCCGTTCGGCGGCGTCCTTGTCGCCGTAGACGGCGAAAGTGATGCCGATGCGCCGGAACAGAAGCTCGGCCTGGGCGCGTCGCGAGGCAAGTACTTCGGGCGGCGTATCCTGAAGCCAGCGCGCGAGCCGGGCATAGACCTCGCGCGGCGCGGCGTCCGCGCCCATCTCGTCGAAAAATCCAGTCTCGCTCAACTTCGTCACGGCCTTTCCGGACCCATCAAACAGCCCGTCGGTGCAGTCGCAAGCTATGTACCACGGCGGGGCGGCGCCTCGCGCGGGGCCACGGCGCAAAACTCCGGCGCCGCCGCCCAAGTTTTGGACGCCCGAAGCCTCCGGTCTGCGCAAATTATAGGCACAGGCAAAAGCGGCAATCCCCGCCGTCGCCCCGCTACTTCCTCGGCATGAACTGAAAGCTGATAGCAAGCAGGTCGGCCGCGCCGCCGACCTTGTTGACAGACGCAACGACCATGACTGGCTGACCAGCCGCCGCATCGAACGTCAGGTCGAACGGCATTTCGTGCGATGCCGGCGAAGGCGCGCCGAGCCCGCCGTTCCATTTCGCTTCCTTCTTGCCGGCGCCCATCGGACCGGAAATATAGGCTTGCATGCCGGAATCCGTGGTTAGCCGCGGAGGCACGGACGCCCTCAGTACCCCCCAGAAGCGCACGCTCTGGCCGGTAATCACGCCCTTCGCCTGCCAAGTGCGATCCGCAAGGAAGCGTTCGCCGACCTCAGCGCCGGAAACGTTCCAGATCAGTTCGAGCCCCTCTCCCGACAACCGGCCGGAATTCGCGCTGCTGGCCGGCGGAAGCGCCGGGGCCTTTTTCTTCACGACCAGAATCGCGGCCGCGGAATCGTCGCTGCGATTGTCGCGCGCGAAGGCCTTGATCGTGAATGTGCCAGCCGTCGGAAAGATACGGTTGAAAGCGCAAGAAGTCGTCCCGCCGGGCGTCAGATCGCGGGCGACGCATCGCGTGGTGTCGAGCGTTTCGCCAGGGGCTTGGAGGCTCACGACGACCTCGCCGCCGACGTAGGTTTTCAGGGCAACCGTGATTCGAGCCGTTTCACCCTCGTTGACTTCCTTGGGGAAGATCTCAATTGGCGCGATCTGCAACCGCTCGAGCTGGCCGCTGTGCAGCGGCGGCGGCTTGGGCGGCGGATTGAGGATCGCATTCAGGTCGGCGCAATCCCCGCGCAGACACGACCTGAATGCGCTGTAGCGCTCCTCGCGCTTCCTGTCGCCGGAGCTGATCGCTTCGATGATCTTGTTGTTCAGCCAGTCGTCGAGCGCCCGTTTCGCCAGTTGCGGCGAATTGGAAAGGATCGTCGCGAGATCGCCGATTCCCGGCGGCAGCGCCTCGCCCGACCCGGAATCGACGACAACATTGATAGCCGCCTGAAGGCCTTCAACCGCTGTCTGCAGATTCGGGGAATCCGCGTAATATCTCTGGACCTTGTCGCCGACTCGCTTGAACGATCCCTTCGTATTCGACTTCAGTTCCTGCCACGACCCCGCGGGCTTTCGCTCCTGCGCGCCGAGCGGCGACGCTGCGATCGCGAACGCCACGGCCACGACGAAGCCAAGCCGAGCGGCGACGATCGCCAATGCGTTCCCGCGCATCGCTTACCTCGCCTCCCCATACACGCGAATGAAGCCGCGCCCGCCGCTGCCCGCGTTCTGACACACGCCCGGCCGCGCCGTACGGAACTCATAAATTCCCGCCTCGAGGTCCGTGTCCGGCTCGACGCGCGCGACACACCAAGCGCCCTGGACGGGATCGCAATCGGCGCGCGCGAGTTCGCCCTCCGCGAACGGAGCGCCGTTGAGCGACAAGGCGTAGCGCACGGACGTTTCGCCGCCGCGCCACTGAAACCAGAGATCTATCCGCCGGACATGCGCGGGACGATCGAGCGTGACAGCGGCGACATCGGTCACGCCGCAGGCGCCGGTGTTCCAGTTCTCGGAAATCGCTTGCGCCGCCGCAGGAGAGGCCGCGATCAGCGCCGCCAGAATGAGGGCCAATTGTCTGGGCTTGAACGGAGACGACATGGCGTTTCCCTTTCCACCCTCTCGTCGCGATTAGTTCGCACATCGACCATTCGCCGCAATGATCGGCGTCAACGGTCGAACCATGCACTTTCCCGCCGCCCCCTTTCCCACCGCCCGTTTTTCCGCTATGGCACAACCGCAATGGACCCCGGCCCTTGCGCCGGGGTTTTGTTTTGCGCGCCTGATTGGACGATTGCGGAGAAAGCGCAAGCTATGGCGAACGTTGTGGTGGTCGGCGCCCAGTGGGGCGACGAGGGCAAGGGCAAGATCGTCGACTGGCTGTCGGTCGAGGCCGATGTCGTGGTGCGCTTCCAGGGTGGCCACAACGCTGGCCATACGCTGGTCATCGACGGCGCGGTCTACAAGCTGGCGCTGCTGCCCTCCGGCATCGTGCGGCCGAACAAGCTGTCGATCATCGGCAATGGCGTCGTCGTCGATCCACATCACCTGGTGGGCGAAATCCGCAAGCTGCGCGACCAGGGCGTGCATGTCGGCCCGGACAATCTCAAGATCGCCGACAACGTGCCCCTAATCCTGTCGATCCACCGCGAACTCGACGGCCACCGCGAGGAAGCCTCCTCCGAGGGCGTGAAGATCGGCACGACCAAGCGCGGCATCGGCCCCGCTTACGAGGACAAGGTCGGCCGCCGGGCCATCCGCCTGACCGATCTCTCCGAGCCCGATACGCTCGACGACAAGATCGCGCGCCTGCTCGCCCACCACAATCCGCTGCGCCGCGGCCTCGGCCTGCCGGAAATTTCGGGCGCGTCGCTGCGCGAGGAATTGCTCAGCGTCGCCGGCGAGCTCCTGCCCTACATGGACGCGGTCTGGGACATTCTCGCCACGGCGCGCAGGGGCGGCAAGCGGATCCTGTTCGAGGGCGCGCAGGGCGCCCTGCTCGACGTCGATCACGGCACCTATCCCTTCGTCACCTCGTCGAACACGGTGGCGGCCAATGCCGCTTCGGGTTCGGGCATGGGTCCCGGCGCCATCGGCTATGTGCTCGGCATCGCCAAGGCCTATACGACCCGCGTCGGCGGCGGCCCCTTCCCGACCGAGCTGCACGACGAGACCGGCCGCCTGATCGGCGAGCGCGGCCACGAATTCGGCACCAATACGGGCCGCCCGCGCCGCTGCGGCTGGTTCGACGCCGTCCTGACCCGCCAGGTCGTGAAGACCACCGGCATCGACGGCATCGCTTTGACCAAGCTCGACATTCTCGACGGGTTCGAGACCATCAAGGTCTGCACGCACTACATGCTCGACGGCAAGCCGATCGACCGCCTGCCGGCGTCGCAGTCCGCGCAGGCGCGCATTCAGCCCGTCTACGAGGAGATCGAGGGCTGGAGCGGGACGACCGGCGGCGCGCGCTCCTGGGCCGACCTGCCGGCGCAGGCGATCAAATATGTCCGCCGCATCGAGGAACTGATCGACGCCCCTGTGGCATTGCTTTCGACAAGTCCCGAGCGCGACGATACGATACTGGTTCACAACCCGTTCCAGGATTGACGCATAACAGCGGGAATGGTCTTAAGCGCGGATGGCCGATTACTATCCACTTCTGTCGCGGGCGGTCGGCGCCCTCACCGACTCCAGCGCAGACGCGCGCCGCTCCATCTACGAGCGCGCCCGTAAGGCGCTGGTCGGCCAGTTGCAGGCCATTCAGCCGCCGATAGCCGAAGCCGACATCGCGCGCGAAACCGACTCGCTGGACGAGGCCGTGGCGCGGATCGAGGCGGAGATCGCCGGGAAGGCGGCCGCCGAGACGGCCAAGCCGCCGACGGGCGACAAGCCTCCGACGCTGGAAAAGGCGCCCGAGGCGCCGCCCAAGACTGAATCGCCCAAGATCGAGCTGCCCAAGACCGAGCCGCTCAAGACCGAGCCGCCCAAGGCGCCTGCGGAACAGGGCAAGGAGCCCGCCAGCGAAGCCGGCAAGGCGCCGGCCAAGCCCGATTCGCCCCAGACGGGCGGCGCCGCGCCAGCCGCGCCCAAGCCCGGCATGCCGCCCCTGCCGCCGAAGGCGGCCACGCCGCCGTTGCCGCCGCGCCCGGCGGCGCCCAAGCCCCCAGCCGCCGCGCCCGTCCCGCCGACGCCGCCGAAACCCTTCTCCTTCCGCCCGCCGGAGGCCGTCGAGGCTGAAAAGGCCGCCCGCAAGGCCGAGGAAGACAAGGTCGGCTCCGCCGGACCCGGGGAAAAGGCGGAACTGGAACCGGCGGCCGACGCCGACGCGACAGCGCTCGCCGACAACGAGCTCGAGACGCCGCCGAGCCTGAAGGCGCCGCGTCCGCGCGAGGCTCCGCGTCCGGCCGCCCCTGGTCCGGCGGCGCAGGCCTCGCGTGGCAACCGGCTATGGATCGTCGGCGGCGTCGTAGTCGGCGTCGTCCTGCTGATCGCGGGCCTCGCGATCAAGCTCAAGGGACGTCCCGAAGACCTGGCCAAGCTGCGGCCCGCGCCGAGCGCGCCGGCAGAGACGCCGTCGTCCGGCAAGATCGGCGGTCGCGTTGGCGAGGAGACGCCGGCGCCCTCCACCGAAAAGACGGAGACCAAGCAGCCGGCGACGCCTGCGGCCAACCAGGCGCCGCTGCCGGTGGCCCATCGCGCGGCCTTGTTGGTCGAGGCGCCCGACGCGCCGGAGAAGGTCAAGACTTACATCGGCTCCGTGGTCTGGCGTCTCGACAACGTCCCCGGCGGCCCTGGCCAGCCGCTCGGCACGGCGGTGCACGCCGATGTCGAGATCCCCGAGGCGAAGGTCCGCATGACCGTCGACCTCCAGAAGAACATGGACGCTTCGCTCAATGCCTCGCACACGATCGAGATTCGCTTCTCGCTCCAGCAGGGCAGCATCATTCCCGGCGTCAAACAGATCGGCGCGGTGCAGATGCGCCGCGAAGACATGGCCAATGGCGATCCGCTCGCCGGCGTGCCGGTGCCGATCACCGACACCTATTATCTCGTCGGTCTAGGGCGCGGCGACATGGAGGCGCGCAACATCGACCTTCTGAAGACCCGCGGCTGGCTCGACGTGCCGCTGGCGCTGACCAACGGCCGCATCGCCAAGTTCAGCCTGGAAAAGGGCGCTTCCGGCGATCGCGTCATCAACGACGCCCTGAGCGTCTGGGCGCAGCAGAAGTAGCCGCCTTCGGCAGAACGAAAAAGGCGGCGCTCGCGCGCCGCCTCTTCTCCGTGTGCTTCAGCCTCGATCGGCCTCAGCGCGCATGCGCCTCTATCCGCCCCTTCGGCGGAGGCAGGTGCGCGGGGGATACCGCCTCACGCTTGGCCACGCCCTCGCGAACGGCGGCCTGCACCTTCTCGAAGGCGCGGACCTCGATCTGGCGGACACGCTCGCGCGAGACGCCGAACTCGGCCGACAGCTCTTCCAGCGTCATCGGCTCGTCGCGCAGGCGGCGCGCCTCGAAGATGCGGCGCTCGCGATCGTTGAGCACATCCAGCGCGCCGCGCAGCGCGGCCAGCCGGTTGTCGCTCTCCTCGTGCTCGGCCAGCACCGTTTCCTGGCTGGCCGAGTCGTCAACCAGCCAATCCTGCCATTCGGCCTCGCCGTCCGAGCGCAGCGGCGAGTTGAGCGAGGCGTCGCCGCCGAGGCGGCGGTTCATGTCGATCACTTCCTGCTCGCTCACGCCGAGCTTCTTGGCGATCGCCGCGACGTTCTCGGGGCGCAGGTCGCCCTCCTCGAGCGCGGAAATCTGGCTCTTGGCCTTGCGCAGGTTGAAGAACAGCTTCTTCTGGTTCGCGGTCGTGCCCATCTTCACGAGCGACCACGAGCGCAGGATGTACTCTTGTATTGCCGCGCGGATCCACCACATGGCGTA
>JAGRKN010000176.1:0-291 GCA_020442275.1 Rhodoblastus sp.
CGAACAGCTACAAGCGCCTCGTCCCGGGCTACGAAGCCCCCGTTCTGCTCGCCTATTCCGCGCGCAACCGCTCGGCCTCCTGCCGTATCCCCTACACCGCCAATCCGAAGGCCAAGCGCGTCGAGGTTCGCTTCCCCGATCCGACGGCGAACCCCTACCTCGCTTTCGCCGCCATGCTGATGGCCGGTCTCGACGGCATCGCCAACAAGATCGATCCGGGCCCGGCGATGGACAAGGACCTGTACGACCTGCCGCCGAAGGAGCTCAAGAAGATCCCGACGGTGTGCGGCT
>JAGRKN010000176.1:432-5163 GCA_020442275.1 Rhodoblastus sp.
CGACATGTACTATTCGGTCTAGTCTTTTCGGAGACAGACCTGCGAAGGGCGGCCGAGAGGCCGCCCTTTTGCTTTTCAGCGATCGTCGGAAACGGCGAGCGCCGCGAGCGTCGCGAGCAGCAACGGCAGGTCCTTGAGATAAGGACCGAGCGCCCCGCCCCACAATGCCGGCGCCAGTAACGTTCCGGCGCCGAGGTAGGCAAGCGTGACCGCCAGGCTGGCGACGAGGCCAGCGCGGCTCGAGCGGCGCCAGGCGATGGCGCAGCCGATCGCGATGTCGAGCAGCGACGTCGCAATCGTCAGAAGCGCCGCCACCCCGTCGCCCGCTCCAATCCCTTCCGTCGCCTTCGCCATCAGGGCGCGCCCTTCCGCGAAGCCTGATGTCAACGCGATGACGCCGGTCGCGATCCAGAACAGCGCGAGGCCGACGATTGCCGCGCCCTTCCACAGATAGAGACGCGCGAACCATTTCTCTCGCACGCCGGCGTCGATAGCCTGCATCGCCAGTGCAAGGTCGTGCGACGCGAGCCTGCTTTCCTCCATCCAGCCGCGCGGATCGCCCGAGACGCCACGCCGGATTTCGGCGATCGCCGTCGAACGCGTGGGCGGTCGCCAGCCAAGCCTGCCCGCGAGGTCGCCTGCGTAGCCGCCAATTGCGAGCAGCCAATCTGGCAGGCTGAAGAAAGGCGGCGGCCCGCCCAGGCGCAAGCGAAACGCCGCGAGGACGTCTTCGATGGCAAGTCGCTCCGGCGACATGACATCCCAGACGAAACGCATGTCGCGTTCGCCCGCGCGAAAACGGCGCGCGAGCGTGACCACGGTAGCTGCGATATCGCCGACTGCGGTAATCATGAAGGGCGCCGAGCCGAGTTTCCGAGGCAGGCCGATGCCGAGCGCGGCCAGCGCGCGCAGGAGCGCCCCGCCGCCGTAAGCGATGGGCGCGACCACGAAGCCCGGCCGCACAATCGCGAACGCGCAACCGCTTGCCCGCAAGGCGGCCTCGCCTGCCGCCTTGGTATGACTGAACGCGGTCTCGCCGGCGTCGGGAGCGGGAATCGAGATATGAACGACGAGCCGCTCGGGCGAGGCGGCGGCAAGGCGCGCGACGAAGCGTTGATGCACTTCGGAAGCCGCGCCGTCAGGGCCGTCCTGCAGCACGCCCACGCAATTGACGACGATGTCGGCCGCGCAACGATCGAGCAGGTCGGACAGTGCCGCTGCATCGAGATCGACAAGGGGCGCCTCGATAGCCGCTCCACCGAACGATCCGCGTTGCGACGTCGCGAATCTGCGGGCAAGCGCGGCGACTTCAAGACCCTGCCGCCGCAATTCTTCGGCAATGGATTGCCCGATCAGTCCCGAGGCGCCGAGGATGGCGATCTTCGTCATGGCCGGCGCCGTCACAAATTCGGCTTGGCGATCATCATCCAGACGATCGCGAGCGTGGCGCCGAAGCCCGGAAATCCGAAGGCAAACCACATTCGGAACAACCGGAAATAGGCCTGCGGCAATTGCGTTCCGTCACGCGCGGCGCCGCGTGCGAGATCGCGCATGCGCATCTGCATCCACACGACCGGCAGCCAGAAGGCGCCGGCGATTCCGTAAAGCGCGAGGCTCCATACGATCCAGCCTTCGCCAAGCGGCAGGCCAGCTTCGCGCGCCAGCAGAACGCCGGAGACGGGCTGGGCGACGACCGCCGTGGCGGTGAAGAGAAAATCCGCCGTCACCACCGTCGCAGCCGTTCGCGCGATATAGGCGACGTCGCGCGACATATGCGCTGACAGCATGAAGAAGGCGATGCCGGCGCCTGTTCCGAGCAGGACGATCGCGCCGATCACATGAACAAACTTCAACAGAAGGAACGTCATCGGGCCGGCAACGAATCAATGAGCGACTGTGCGCGCGCATTGAGTTTGGCATAGACCGGCATTCCCTTGATCTTCTCCGCGTAGCAGGCGCGAAAAGCCTTGTCGCCTTCCGTCCGCAGCGTCTCGCTCTGCTTCAGCGCGGCTTCGTCCTTCAGGCCGGATGCGCTGTAGCGTTTTTGCGCAGCGTTGGATTTCGCCTCGAAATCCTTCCACACTTTCTCGCAGGCGGCGATCACAGGCGCGTTCGGCAGCGCCGGCGTCGTCACGATATAGACGCGGCCGTTGCGAATAGCCGCCACGATGATTTCGTTCGGTGCGCCGGACCCGTCGTCCTGCTGACGACGGTCGAGCATTCCTCGCGCGAAACTTGCGCCGGCAGGCGCCTTCACGTCGAGCTCGGCAAAGCGCGTAACCGCCGCATCGGAGCTGATCGCCTGCGTATAAAAACCGTCGAACTTCAGCGCGGCCTCTGCCTGCGGCGGCACGTTTGCGAGACCCTTGTCCCACCAGTCGGCATGCTCCTTCAGCCATGCGGCGACGATGCCCGGTGTCGTGACATAAGCTTGCGTCTTCTCGCTTCGCTTGCCATCGAACGAATAGACGAGCGCGTCGAGCGCGCCGAATTCCATATCGCCCTTCACGAGGCTCATCTCGTTGAGCTTGCCGGCGCCGGTCGCGCCCTTGAACTGCACATCGCCGACGAGCTTGCTCAAGCGGGCCCGCAGATCGGCCAGCGCGGCCTTGTGGGGGCCCTCGATCTTCTTGTAGTCGACTTCCTTCTCGCCAGGGTCGAAACGCGCGACATAGGCGTTACGCGCCTTGATGTAGGCGTCGTCGAGCGCATCGGCATGCGCCTGGGTCGTGCAGAGCGCCGCGACACAGGCGCCGAACACAAGTCTTCCGATCTTCGTCATGGACGTCTCGCCTTGATGATTTGCAGCGGGCGCGTTCCGCCCGTCGGTCCGTCTCGCGACGTCTTGAGATGAATGTCGTCGCCCGCGATCGTCGCCTCGCCGTCCCATCGGTCGCCGAGCGCGATGCTGCGCAGATTGGTGAGCGAGAGACGCGTGTAGATCTTGCCTTCGTCGTCGAAGGCGCGCGTGGCCGCAAGATCGAGAATATGCAGCGTCGTGAACACGCCCGTGCCGCCGCCGTTGAAAGTCGCGATCGCCACGAGCAGACCATTGTTCGTCGCGCCGATGTAGCGATAGGCGGTTCGCTCGGCGTCATTGCCGTTCCTGGCCGCCCTGCCCTGCACGAGCCAGGCGCCGCTCTTGTTGATCGCATCGAAATACTGATTGCTGCCGACAGCGGCGTCGAGATCGACGCTCGTCCAGATCGAGTTGGACTCGGCGAGATTGCCATCGCCGAAATCGCGGAAGATTTCGGGCGGGATCGGTTTGCCGCGCAGGGTGAATGTCTTGCGGATTTCCGCCATCAGGCCGGCGGCCTCGTTCGCTTCGGCCGCGCCCGCGCCGCCCGCCGCCAGACACGCGAGCGCGCAACACGCGGCGAGCAGAGTGCGGCGCGTCGGCGTCGAGATCGGTTCATCGCCCGTCTTCATGCGCGCACTATCGCGCAGTCAGCGCGCGAAGGCTGCGCGAAATCGCACGAGGCGACGGGTCAGGTTCGTGGGAAGAAGATCGCGAGAATGGCGCGCCAGATTCCGCGTGGGCGACTGGCGGAGTGGATGCGCGGTTCGTCCTCGGTGAACGAGACCGCGCCATAGCCCGCAGCGTCTGCGCAGCGCAGCAGCGAAGCGGAATTGGCTGCTCTGGTTCTCATGCCCAGAATTAAGGCACAAGTTCTTGAAGCTTTCGTTACACGCCCATATCCGCGCCGAGATCCGCGAAAAGCCGGCTGTAGCGCGCGGCCGCGTCATCCCACGAAAAGAGTTTCGCGCGTTGTTCGCCGGCCGCCGACAGCCGCGAGCGCAGCCACGAATCGTCCGCCAACGCCTTCATGCCGGCGGCGATTTCGGCCACGGACGTCGGATCGACCAGCAGCGCGGCCTCGCCCGCCACCTCCTGCGTGGCCGTGGCGGCGCTGGTCAGCACTGGCGCACCGCAAGCCATGGCCTCGATGATCGGCAGGCCGAAGCCCTCGTAGAGCGTCGGAAAAAGAAAAGCCTCGGCGCCCGCGATCAGCGGGCCCATGTGCTCGTCCGCGACATAACCGACAAGTTTCACGCGAGGGGCGTCGCCGATCGGGCCCATGTCGCCGAAGACATGCGTGCGCGCGAGATTGCCGGAGACGACGAGATGCAGATCGGATGGCAGGCCGGGCAGCGCGGCCGCCCAGGCTTCGAGAGCGCGCGCGAGATTCTTGCGACGATCGGAGGTCGCCTGAAGCAGGTAGTAGCGGCGCGGCAGATCGAGCGCGGCGCGCGTCGCCGCGATGGCGTCGGGCCCGTAGCGATGAAACTGCTCGCTCACGCCGTTGCCGATGATCTCGATCTTGTGTGGCTCAAGCTCGTACCAGTGCGCGATGCGCTGGCGCGAAAATTCCGAGACGGTCACGATCGCCGCCGCGCGCTTCAGGAGCGGCGGCAGCAGCATGCGATAGGCGCGGGCGAAATTGGCGGAGAAGAATTCCGGCGCATCGAGAAAGGCGACGTCGTGCAGCGTGACGACCTGGGCGCGCTTGACGATGGGCCCGGTCGCGGACGGCGACCACAGAAGCTGGCCCATGGTGCGCGCGGGCAGCACGAACTGCTCCCAGGCGTGGCCTTTCACGCCGCCGAGCGGTCTTGATGGCGCGACGGCCTCGACCGGGCCCAGGCGCTTGAGGATTTCGGCGGTCACGCGCTGCTGGCCGCCCATGGAAAAGGCGGTGACGCGCGCGTTTACGGCGAGACGCATGC
>JAGRKN010000176.1:5205-13094 GCA_020442275.1 Rhodoblastus sp.
CCGCGATAGGCTTTCTCGAGCCGCTCGACGTGGCGCGCCAGCGTCGGCGGATCGCGCCAGTAGGCGGCATAAGACGCATTCGACATTTTTCGCACGACCCCGTCGTCCTGCATGGTCGTCAAGGCGCGCGCGAGATCGGCGGCGTCGCCAGACCTGAACCAGAGACCGGTCTCGCCGTCGACAATCTCTTCGCGGCCCGCGCAGACATCGGAGACGATGACCGGCGTACCGGCTGCCTTGGCCTCGAGCACGGTGAGCGGTTGGCCTTCATACCACCGCGAGGGGAAGACCAGCGCACGCGCCGCGCGCAGCGCCTTGCGCGCCTCCTCCGGCTTCTGCCAGCCGAGCACGCGCGCCTCCGGATATTTTTCACGCAACTCGGAAGCCGCAGGTCCGTCGCCGACGAAGGTCGGAACAAGCCCGATTCTTCGCGCAGCCTCCGCAAACAGAAGGGGTCCCTTCTCCGGCGACACGCGGCCGACGAAGACGATCTCGCCCGATGCCGGCTCCGGCTTTGGCCCGAGGTCTTCGGCTGCAACGGGATTGGAGACGGCATGCAGGCGCGCGCGCCTCGGCACATAGGGCGCGATGATGTCGCGCTGCACGTTGGAGATGCAAATGAAGTCCGAGAAGACGTCGCGCAGTCCGACCAGGCCGTTGGCCATGGCCAGACGCGCGCTGCGCCACGCCTTGCGCGGATAGGAGACCGCGTCGCAATTCGTCGCGAGACACGCGAGTCCGAGCGGTTTTCGCTCGCACAATTCATGCGCGGTGTAGTCGTAGAAGCCGCCGGTCGGGCAGAACAGGAAATAATCGTGCAGCGTGAAGATCGCCGGCAGGCCCGACGCGCGGATCGCCGGCGCGATCGAGGGCGAGAGCGCCTTGGCCCAGCCGTGCACATGCACGATCGTGCGGCCCTGCGGCATGCCCGCCAGCAGGTTCGCGAGCGCGCGCTGCGCGGGCGCGTTCCATATGCCCTGCGCCGCGCCCTTGAGCTTCGACGAGGCGCCGAGCAGATCGGTCTGGCCGAGACAGACGACCTCGATCCCGTTGTCGCGCAGCAGCGGATCGACGGGACCGGCGGCGGCGAAGACGATCGGACGGTGCCCCGCCGCCTTCAGGCCGATGGCGGAATCGAAAGCTACTTTCGCCTGCCCGCCGGTCACCGAAGCATGGTCGAGACAAATGACGACTGTGAGGGGATCGCGCGCCCCGTCATGGCCGGGCTCGTCCCGGCCATCCACGCCCGGAGGCGACAGCGATTGTTTCGACATCGGCGTCCAATCTCGCAGCGGCCCGGCATGGATGCCCGCGACGTGCGCGGGCATGACGGGCGGAAAGGTCTCGCCTTCTCAATAAACGAGCCGCTTTAAGGCCGCGTAACCACAGTCGTTTCCGTTTCGTTCGCGCTTTCGCTGAAGTCATGGCATACAGGCCCATGGCTCCCCGAATCAGCGTAAAACGCGGCATGGCCGACAATAGCGATCTGTTTGGCGGCGCGGCGCGCAAGGCCCCGCCCGCGACCCCTGCGAAGAAAGAGGCGCCCCGTTCCGGCACGCCCGGCGAGGCCGGCTATACGGCCGCCTCGATCGAGGTGCTGGAGGGGCTGGAGCCGGTGCGTCGTCGCCCCGGCATGTATATTGGCGGCACGGACGAGACGGCGCTGCATCACCTGTTCGCGGAAGTCATCGACAATTCGATGGACGAGGCGGTGGCAGGTCACGCCACCTTCATCGAGGTCGATCTTGCCGCCGACGGTTTCGTGACCGTGACCGACAACGGGCGCGGCATGCCGGTCGATCCGCACCCCAAATTTCCGAAGAAGTCGGCGCTCGAAGTCATCATGACCATGCTGCACGCCGGCGGCAAATTCGATTCCGGCGCCTACCAGACGTCGGGCGGCCTGCACGGCGTCGGCGTCTCCGTCGTCAACGCGCTGTCGGACACGCTGGAAGTGGAAGTCGCGCGCGGCCAGCAGCTCTACCGCCAGACTTTTTCGCGGGGCGCGCCGACATCGAAACTGGAGAAGCTCGGCGCGGTGAAGAACCGGCGCGGCACGAAAGTGCGCTTCCATCCCGACGCTCAGATTTTCGGCAAGGGCGCGCATTTCCGCCCTGCCCGCCTGTTCCGCATGGCGCGCTCCAAGGCCTATCTGTTCGGCGGCGTGGAAATCCGATGGAATTGCGCGCCGTCGCTGATCGAAGGCACGGATACGCCGGAAAAGGCCGTCTTCCGCTTTCCCGGCGGCCTCAAGGATTATCTGGCGCGCGAGATCGAGGGCAAGGAAACAGTCACGCCTGAACCCTTCGCCGGCAAGGTAGAGCGCGAGGGCGGGCACGGCTCGCTGGAATGGGCGATCTGCTGGCTGCCCGCCGACGACGGTTTCACCAATTCCTATTGCAACACGATCCCGACGCCGGACGGCGGCACGCATGAAGCGGGCTTTCGGCTGGCGCTGCTGCGCGGCCTGAAGGATCACGCCGAGCGCATCGGCCAATCGAAGCGCGCGTCGAACATCCAGGGCGACGACGTGATCGGCCAGACGGCCGCGATGATCTCGGTCTTCATTCGCGAGCCGGAATTCCAGGGGCAGAACAAGAGCCGCCTGATGACGGTGGAGGCCTCGCGCATCGTGGAAGCGACCGTGCGCGACGCCTTCGATCACTGGCTCGCGGGTTCGCCGACGCAGGCGACGCAGCTGCTGAATTTCGTGATCGAGCGCGCGGAAGACCGCCTGCGCCGGCGCGCCGAGAAGGATGTTCAACGCAAGACGGCGACGCGAAAATTGCGGCTGCCGGGCAAGCTCGCGGATTGCTCCAATTCCGGCTCGGCGGGATCCGAGCTCTTCATCGTCGAGGGCGATTCGGCGGGCGGCTCCGCCAAGCAGGCGCGCGATCGCGCGATGCAGGCCGTGCTGCCGTTGCGCGGCAAGATTCTGAACGTCGCCTCCGCGACCCGCGACAAGCTCGCGGCGAACCAGCAGATTTCCGATCTGGTGCAGGCGCTCGGCTGCGGCGTCGGCGCGAGCTACCGGCATGACGATCTGCGGTACGACCGCATCATCATCATGACGGACGCCGACGTCGACGGCGCGCATATCGCCTCGCTGCTCATCACCTTCTTCTACCGGCAGATGCCGCGTCTGATCGACGAGGGGCATCTGTTTCTCGCCGCGCCGCCGCTCTACAAGCTGACGCAGGGCGCCAAGAGCGTCTATGCGCGCGACGACGCGCATCGCGCCGAGCTCGAGAAGAGCGTGTTGACCGGCAAGGGCAAGATAGAAGTCTCGCGCTTCAAGGGCCTCGGCGAAATGCTGCCCGCGCAATTGAAAGAGACGACGATGGACCCGAAGAAGCGCATTCTTCTGAAGGTCATGATCGCGCCGGAAGATCGCGACGAGACGGCCGACAGCGTCGAACGCCTGATGGGCAACAAGCCCGAGGCGCGCTTCGCCTTCATCCAGGAACGCGCGGCGTTCGCGCAGGAGCAGGATATCATCGATTTGTGAGGGAGACCTCTCCCCGTGAAACGGGGAGAGGGTCAGGGTGAGGGGCCAAGCCGACACGCGCACGACGGGCCCCTCACCCCGGCCCTCTCCCCGCAGGCGGGGAGAGGGAGAGGTGCCCGTCGATGACCTCGCCCCTTCAACCGAGCGTTACGCGCCATGTCCGACGCAAGCTGGATCATAGTGACGGCAGAGCAGGCCGACGCCGCCGCACGCGCGGCGCTGATTGCCGCCGGATGCGACGAAGCCCATGCGCGCGCGGCTGCGGCGGTTCTCGTGCGCGCCGAGCAGGACGGGTGCGCCTCGCATGGGCTGTTCCGACTGCCGGGCTTCGTCGCCGCTCTCAAGTGCGGCAAGGCGCGCGGCGACGCGGCGCCAAACGTCACATACCTCGCGCCGGGCGTGGTGCGAATCGATGGGCGGCGCGGGCTCTCGCCGTTCGCCACCGAAGTCGCGCGCGACGAAATTTCGAAACTCGCGCGTACAAACGGAATCGCTGCGGCAGCGATCACGAACGTCCATCACTTCTCGGCGCTGTGGGTCGATATCGAGCCGCTGGTCGACGCCGGGCTCGGCGCGCTGATCTGCACGGCCTACGTGCCATTCGTCGCGCCATCAGGCGCGCGCCAAAAATTCTTCGGCACGAATGCGATGGCCTTTGGATTCCCGACCGAGGACGGCGGCTTCATCTTCGATCAGGCGAGCGCGGCGACCGCGCGCGGCGAATTGCAGATCGCGGCGCGCGACGGCCTTCTGGCGCCGGAGGGCGCGGGCGTCGGGCCGGACGGATTGCCGACGCGCGATCCCGCACAGATCCTGCTCGGCGCGCAATCGCCGTTCGGCGGCCACAAGGGCTCGTCGATCGCGCTGATGGTGGAGCTTCTCGCGGGTGTGCTGATCGGCCAGCCGACCAGTCCCGAAGCCGGCCGTGAGGAAGCCGCTCGCGGCGCGCTGGAAGACACGGGGCCGCCGAACGGCGGCGTGCTGCTGATCGCCTTCGATCCGCAAAAATTCGGCGACGCGGAGGGCTGGCGCGCGCATACGGCATCTTTCTTCGGGGAATTGCGCGCCCTGCCCGGCGTTCGCCTGCCGGGCGCCCGTCGCAAGGCCGAGCGCGCGCGTATTTCGCGCGAGGGCGTGCGCTTGCCGGCCTCGCTATGGCGGCAAGTCGTCGCAGCCGGACGGCAAACGCCGTGAATCCGTCACAGCCAAGGTTCACATGACCGAAGATTAAGGTGCGGAGCCAACAAGGCCGCGCGAAATTGCGATACGAACAAATTGCGAGACAGGACCATGATCGAGACGCAGCCCAAGAGATACGATTCCGTCGCGCGCAGCCTGCACTGGGCGAGCGCGATTTTCATCCTGGCGGCCTTCATCACCGGCCTGACCGTCGATACGCCGCCCAAGGAGTGGCGCCCGTCGTATCAGAACATGCATTTCCTGATCGGCCTGACGGTTCTGGCGCTCGCGATCCTGCGTCTCGGCTGGCGCGCGGGCCACGCCGCGCCGCCTCCGCCCGCAGGTTCCAGCGCGCTCGCGGCTCTCGCCATCAAACTCGGCCACGGCGTGCTCTATCTGATGATGCTCGCTGTGCCGCTGATCGGCTTCGCGCCGCTGTTCGCGCGCGGGCGCGGGATCAATTTCGGACTGTTCCAGATCGCCTCGCCGATCGAGCGCACGAAGGAGTGGATCGGGCCGACGACGGAAGTCCACGAAATCGCAGCCTTCGCGCTGATCGCGCTGGCGGTCGGGCATGTCGCGGCGGCGATCTATCATCAGGTCGCGCTGAAGGACGGCGTTCTGCTGCGCATGATGCCGGAGAAGCGCTAGACCAGCGCGGAGTTGAGCGGAATCGCTCGAGCGCAGAAAAGCTGATCTATTTCAAAGTGTAGAGCGCGCGCTTCGCGAAAAACCGGCGTCGGCTTTTTCGCCGCGCGCTCCAGTGACGCAGCGTTAATAAACCCTTCATTTACCATGATGCGCGAAAGTTCCCGCGAGGGAGACTGGCGCATGTTCGGCATTGGCAAATTCATTCGCGATACGAGGGGCGGACTTGTGGAGCGCGTCGCCGTGATGGCCGGCGCGATCGCGCTCGCAAGCCTCGGCAGCGCGCATTTCCTCGATGTCGCCTCGCGCGATCCGAATTCGAAGCTCTACGCGCTGTTCAACAACAAGCCGAACGTCGACTACACCGCGACGGCTTCCATCCGGAAGCAGGCGAGCAATGTTACGCTCGACCCCTGCACGGGGCGCGCGAAGTAATCAGGCGGCCAGCCACGCCTCCAGCGCTGCGTTGACCGCTTCCGGGCGCTCCATCGTCGACATGTGCCCGCAGTCCGGCACGATCACGAGCGTCGCGCCCGCAATGTTATCCGCCATTTCACGCGCCTTATCCGGCGGCGTCAGCTGATCCTTGTCGCCCGCCAGCACGAGCGTGGAAACCTTGATCTTCGAAAGGTCTGGCCGCGAGTCGACACGGTTCATGATCGCCGCGCAATGGCGCAAGTAGACTTCCGTTCCCGTGTCGAGCGCCATGCGGCGCACGTCGTCCTTCAGCTTCGCATCGGCGTAGCGCATGGGATGGACGAGTTGCTCCCATTGCAGGTCGGCGAGCTTGCTCATGCCGCCGCTGCGCGCGGCTTCCATGCGGGCATAGCGGTTGGCGCGTTGCGCCTCGCCTTCGGGCGTCGCCTGCGTGTCGAGCAAGGCCAGCTTGCGCACACGCTGCGGCGCCTGGCGCATGATCTCGAAGGAGAGATAGCCGCCCATCGAAAGGCCGCAGAGTGCAAATTGCGGCGGGGCCTGCACGAGAATATTGGCCGCGATCTCCGCCATTGTCGCGCCCTTGCTATGGTCGGCGACGCGACAGTCGTAGCGACCGCCGAAGGCCGCGATCTGCGGCGCCCAGAGATCGGCGGTGCAGGCGAGGCCCGGGACGAGGAGCAGCGGTGCGGACATGAGGATTCCTTTCGGAGGGCAACCTAGAGACCGGACGCGATGATGGAAAGCTGGCCGTCATTGCGAGGAGTAAAGCGAAGAAGCAATCCCGACGCATGACCCGGCTCTGGATTGCTTCGCTGCCCTTGCAATGGCGACTCAACGAAATCCGTACACCCGCGCCCTGCCCCCGCTCTCGCCGCTCTCGCCGAAGTCGCGCGCCGGATAGTCCGCTACAAGCTCGAGCCGATCGAGCGGCAGGAACGCGCGGCCGGGATCGCCGACGAGAATTCGCGCGCCGCTTTCCGCGCACCGGTCGAGAAAACGTGTCACGCGCCCGGCCACGGCGCGGTCGTAGAAGAGATCGCCGACGAGCACGACGTCGATCTCCGGCGGCTCGACGTCGAGCGGATCGACGCACAGCGCCGCAATCGTCACGTCATTGGCGGCTGCGTTCGCCTCGGCGGCCGCGACCGCGTCGGCATCGATGTCGATGGCGAGCACATGCGCGGCGCCGGCTTTCGCGGCGGCGATGGCGACGAGGCCGGAGCCCGATCCGAGATCGAGAGCGCGCAGCCCCGCGACGGTCGCGGGACGGGCGAGAATGTGCCGCGCGAGCGCGAGACCGCCCGCCCAACACCAGGCCCAATAGGGATTGCGCCCGGCGACGAGGCGGCGCAACCCGCTGCGCGGCGTCGCGGTATGGATGTGGATTTGCGGCAGGCCCGGCGCTGGCCGGAGAGGAAGATTCGCCGCTATGAAGGCGCGCGCGGTGGCGCGTTCGTCGGCGCCGGGCTCCTGCCATCTTTCCGTCATGCGGGCCGCCAAACCGATGTTTCCTCGGGCATTCCTGAGCAAATCTCGGCTCCACCGGCCAATCGACGCCCGTAAATCCTTGACTTTCCGGAATTTGAGCATATTGCATATCGGCGGAAGCGGGCAGGCTCTCTGGAGCCCGGCACTTGAACGACGTTTCGAACGCTCGACGTTTCAGACGTTCGCAACGTCCCGCCCTCCCGGCAATCTGGCGCTTTTGTCGCGGCCTGCGCCTCTTTTCCCGACAGTACGAAGCCGCGTCCAGGACATTTGATGCAATTCAACGAATTGGGCCTTTCGGAAAAGGTCCTCCAGGCGGTCGAAGCATCCGGCTATACGACCCCCACCCCCATTCAGGCGCAGGCGATCCCCGAGGCGCTCGCCGGCCGAGACGTGCTCGGCATCGCCCAAACGGGCACCGGCAAGACCGCCGCCTTCACCCTGCCCATGCTTTCGCGCCTCGAGCAGGGACGCGCCCGCGCCCGCATGCCGCGCACGCTGATCCTCGAACCGACGCGCGAACTCGCCGCGCAGGTGGAAGAGAGCTTCGCGAAATATGGCGTGAACCATCGCCTCAACGTCGCGCTGCTGATCGGCGGCGTGTCGTTCGGCGATCAGGAAGCCAAGA
>JAGRKN010000177.1:0-121 GCA_020442275.1 Rhodoblastus sp.
GCTTCGCTGCGCTCGCAATGACGGAGACATTCAGCTTGCGCCCCCGCCCCATGCGGGATCAGCCAGCACTTCCACTGTATGTTCCCCCAGAGCGGGCGCGTGGCGCGGCGAGGCGGCGGGC
>JAGRKN010000177.1:223-2867 GCA_020442275.1 Rhodoblastus sp.
TCCGCGAAGACATCGGGAATCGTATTGATCGGCCCCGCCGGCACGCCGATCGCGTCCAGTTTCGGCAAGAGTTCCGCGCGCGAAAACTTTGATGTCAGCGCGTTCAGTTTCTCGTCCATCGCCTTGCGGTTGATGGCGCGGTCGGGCATCAGAGCGAAGCGCGGGTCGTCGGCCATCTCGGGCGCGCCGAGCGCGGTCACCAGCTTTTTGAACTGCCCGTTGTTGGCGGTGGCGATGATGATGTCGCCGTCCGCCACCTTGTACACATCGTAGGGCGTGACGTTGGGATGCGCATTGCCCATGCGCTTGCCGGCGGTCCCGCCGACGAAATAGTTCAGCGCCTGGAAGCCGAGCACGGCGGTCACGCTGTCGATCAGCGCACAGTCGATATAGGCGCCTTCGCCCGTCTTCTCGCGCCGGATGATCGCGGCCTGGATGGCATTGGCCGCATACATGCCCGTAAAAATGTCGACGATGGAAATGCCGACCTTGGTCGGCGGCCCGTCGGGCTGCCCCGTGACATGCATGATGCCGCCCATGCCCTGCAGCAGGAAGTCGTAGCCGGCGCGCGGCGCATAGGGGCCGGTCTGGCCGAAGCCGGTGATCGAGCAATAGATCACGTCGGGCTTCACCTTTTTCAGCCCCTCGTAATCGAGGCCGAATTTCTTCAGGCCGCCGAGCTTGAAATTCTCGATCACGACATCGGCGTTGGCGGCGAGCCGCCGCACGAGCGCGCGGCCCTCCTCCGTGTCGAAATCCGCCTCGATGCAGCGCTTGCCGCGATTGCAGCCGTAGAAATAGGCGGCTCCGAGCTTTTCGCCGTCTTCCGATTCCACGAAGGGCGGTCCCCACTGGCGCGTATCGTCGCCTTCGCGCGCGCGCTCGACCTTCACGACATCGGCGCCGAGATCGGCGAGGAGCTGGCCGGCCCAGGGGCCGGCGAGAATGCGGGCGAGTTCGAGGACGCGTATGCCAGCGAGAGGTTCGGTCATGTCCTTGGGGCGCCTTTTGGCTTTGTTCGGGGCGCGCACAATAACGCAAAAGTCATTTGCGATAACAGCCGCCGCAATGCTCAAGTCCGCGCATGGCTCGTATGAAGCGGGCAGGATGCGGGAGGAAGACCATGGACAGACGACAGGGCCTGAAGCTTCTGACCGGCGCTCTCTCGCTGGCGGCCCTGGCGCCGGCGCGGGCATTCGCCCAGACGCCCGCGCCCGCCGGCCCCTTCAAACTCCCGGCGCTCGGCTATGCCAACGACGCACTGGAGCCGCATATCGACGCGACGACCATGATGATCCATCACGACAAGCATCATGCCGCCTATGTCGCGAACGCCAACGGCCTCGTCGCGAAATGGCCGGAGCTGGCGACGACGCCGATCGAGACGGTTCTCGCCGATCTCTCGAAAGTCCCGGAAGCCGTGCGCGCCGGCGTGCGCAACAATGTCGGCGGCCACTGGAACCACACTTTCTTCTGGGAGCTGATGACGCCGGGTGGGCCGAAGGAGCCGACGGGCGAATTGAAGAGCGCGATCGACGCCATGGGCGGGCTGCCGGGCGTCAGCGAGAAGGTCAACGCCGCCGGTATGTCGCGCTTCGGCTCGGGCTGGGCCTGGCTTGTCGTGAAGGGCGGCAAGCTCGACGTGATCTCGACCGCCAATCAGGATACGCCTCTGGAAACGGGCGCGAAGCCCGTGCTCGGCGTCGATGTCTGGGAGCACGCCTATTACCTGAAATACCAGAACCGCCGCGCCGACTATCTCAAGGGCTGGTGGAACACGGTGAACTGGGACAAGGCCGGCGCGAACTTCAAGAAGGCGACGGGATAGGCGCGAACGCCGCTGATCGGTCGACTGCGGACGCCCTGGCCGGTGAGGAGCGGCGCGCACGCGCCGCGGCACGAAACGTTTACGTTTTCTATCCTAGTCTGGGCGGCCCCCCCGAACTCATCGTCCGGTCCGCGCCCTCATGTCTTACAGCTCGCCCGTCAGACTCCATGGCAGGAAAATCGCCATCGTCACGCCCGTGTTCAACGACTGGGCGGCGCTGACCGGCGTCGTGGAGCAGATCGCCGCCCTCCCCGATCTCGCGGGCCATTCGGTCGACCTGATCGTCGTCGACGACGGTTCTCCGGAAAAAGAGCATAGCATCGACTGGCGCCGCCACGCCGCGATCCGCAGCGTCCAGGTCGTCCGCCTCGCCTGCAACCTCGGGCATCAGCGCGCGATCGCCGTCGGACTGGTGAGCGCACTGAAAATTCCGGATCTCGACGCCGTCGTCGTGATGGATTCCGACGGCGAGGACGTGCCGGGCGATATTCCGAAACTGCTCGCGGCCTGGCGGGAGAACCCGGATTCGATCATCGTCGCCAAGCGCGGCCAGCGTCGGGAAGGGTTCGCCTTCCGCGCGTTCTACATCGCCTACAAGACGATCTTTCGCGTCCTGACCGGCCAGGTCATCAACTTCGGCAATTTCAGCCTGCTGCCGATTCACGCGGTCAGGGCGCTGGTCCACAATTCCGCGATCTGGAACAATCTCGCCGCCGCCATTTCCCGGTCGCGCATTCCCTACGTGCGGTTGCAGCTCGACCGCGGTTCGCGCCTCGCGGGCCAGTCGCGGATGAATTTCGTCAGCCTCGCCCTGCA
>JAGRKN010000177.1:2949-5989 GCA_020442275.1 Rhodoblastus sp.
CGGGCGGCCTCTCGGTGCTGGCGATCAAGCTCGGCACCGACTGGGCGATCCCCGGATGGGCGTCCTATGTCACGGCCGCGCTGGTCGTCATCTTTCTCCAGGCGGTGTTGCTGGGAACCATGTCGATGTTCCAGCTGCTGTCGACCCGCACGTTGAAACCCTTCATTCCCGCGCGGGACGCCGGCGCGTTCGTGCTCGACGCGGCCTATGAATCCTTGCCCATCGCGGCGGAATAGAGCGGACGCATGAATCTCTCCGTCACCGCGGGCCACACGGAGCTCGCGTATCAGGGCGACGAGCTCGACGCCTTCGCGGAAGCGGAAAACTGGAAGCGCTACTGGTCCGGCAAGCTGCGGCCCCTGATCGGCGACGCCGTGATCGAAGTCGGCGCCGGGCTCGGCGGGTCGACGCGCTATCTGTGCGAAGGCGCGCATTCAAGCTGGCTGTGTCTCGATCCGGACCCCACGCATGCCGCGCGTTTGAACGAGTTGGTCGTATCCGGCGAACTGCCCGCCTGCTGCGCCTCCGCCTGCGGCGTGCTCGCGGACCTGCCGCCCGAGCGGCGCGCCGACACGATCCTCTACATCGATGTGCTCGAGCACATCGAACATGACAAGGACGAATTGCGGCGCGCCGCCGCCCATCTGAAGCCGGGCGGCCGCATCATCGTGCTCTCGCCCGCCTTCAATCTCGTCTACAGCGATTTCGATCGCGCGATCGGTCATTTCCGGCGCTACGTGAAGGCGGACGCGCCGGCGCTGACGCCTGACGGCCTCGCGCTCGAACAGAGCTTCTATCTCGACTGCGTCGGCTTCGCGGCGGCGCTGGTCAACCGCCTGCTGCTCAAGACCTCGTCGCCCTCGAAAGGCCAGGTGCGCTTCTGGGATCGCGCGATCGTTCCCATCTCGGTGATTGCCGACAGGCTTTTCGGCGCCGCGTTCGGCAAGACCATCGTCATGGTCTGGAAAAAGGCATGATGTCGGCCTGGAGCGCGGCGCCGGCGCCTGTGGAACGCATTCTCAAGGTCGTGCGGTTCGGCATCGTCGGAATCGCCGCGACGGCGACTTATCTCGCGGTCGCTATCCTGCTGCCCGCGATCGGCGCCGCCAGCCCCGCGACGGCCGCACTCGTCGCATCCGGCGTTTCCGTTTTCGTCTCTTATTTCGGCCACCACACATTCACTTTCGCGCGAAAGGGCCGGCACGACTTCTATCTGCCGCGCTTTCTCCTGCAATGGATGGTCCTGACGGGCGCGGCGAGCCTCGGCACCTATGTCCTGACGGACATTCTCGCGATGAACTATCGCCTGGCGGCGGTTCTGGTGGCCCTCGCCTATGCGGCCTCGAGTTTCGTCGCCAACAATATCGGCGTCTTCCGCGATGGCTGATCGCGCGCCGGCTGGAGGTCGCGCGTGATCGCCCCGAGCTACACGGCCATCCTGCTGTTCGTGCTCGTGCCGGGGCTTATCTTCTCGCTGGCGCTGCTCGAGCCCATTCCCGCCGCGCTGGCCGCCGCCCTGACGGTCGCCTCGGTCGCAACCACGCTCGCGCGCACAGACTGGCGCCTGAGGCCGGACTGGCGTCTGCTGGGCGGGGCCACGGCCGTCGCCGCGTTCCTCACGCTCGTCAGCGGCGTCGGCCATCTGGTCTACCAGACCGACGACTGGACCGTGCGCGACGCGCTGCTGCTGGACCTCGTCCGCTACCCCTGGCCGATCCCCTATGCGCTCGACAGTTTCAGTGGCGTCCTGCGCGCGCCGATCGGCATGTATCTGGTCCCCGCGCTCGTCGGCAAAGCCTTCGGCCCCGGCGCGGCCGAGGCCGCGCTCTTTACGCAGAACACGGCGCTGATGGCGCTCTGTCTTTATGTCTTCGCGCGAACGGCCGTGTTCGGCCGCGCGCGCTGGATCGTGCTCGGGCTATTCGTCGTCTTCTCCGGCCTCGACTGTCTCGCCTGGGCAAAGCGCCTCTACGACGGAACGCCGGACAATCTGCTGTTGCCGCATCTCGATCCGTGGCCCGGCTTCTTCCAGTTCTCGTCGCATGTCACGCAGGTCCTCTGGGTGCCGCATCATGCGCTGGCCGGATGGACGTTCATCGCCGCCTATCAGGCGTGGCGGATGGGGCGGTTGCCCGCGCTGCTGATGTGCCCGCTCTGGGCGCTGACCATCCTGTGGTCGACGCTCCCCGCCTTCGGCGCGATCCCGTTCCTCCTGTTCGCGCTCGCCAGCGACCTCCGCGACGGCAAGATCAGGATCGGCGATTTCGCGTCCGCCGTCGCCGCCGGCCTCGGCGTCCTGCCGGTCGTCATCTACATCACCCGCGATACGGCCGGATTGCCGCAAGGCTTTCTCGACTTCACGAACATGGCTGTCGTGCAGTCCTATGTCAGCATGATGCTGGTGAAGGTCGCGCCATGGCTCGCGCTCGCCTGGGAAGCCAGGGATCCGAAAGACGGCCGAACACGATGGGAACTGGCGATCATCGCCCTCGTCCTCGCCGTTTTGCCGATCTACAAGATCGGCATTGCCAATGATTTCGTGATGCGCGCCTCCATTCCGGCGCTGGCGCTGCTGTGCCTGCGCGCCGCGCCGGCTTTCGCGACGCTCGGCGCCCAGCCGATGCGCCAGCGCGTCCTCGCCGTCGCGATCGTCGTGCTGGGCGCGGTCACGCCAGCCGTCGAAATCCTGCGCAACACGACGGGCAAGGCGGAGGCCGCCAGCGTCTGCAATGTCTGGGAATCGCTGGAAGACGGACCCGCGGCCGGCACGCCGCGCGACTATTACATCGCCTCCGACGAGAGCATGGCGGTTATTCCGCGCCTGTTCCGCCAGCCAAACTCGCGGCCAAAGACGTTGCGGGTCCACGAATGCTGGCCGGGACGCAGCTTCGTCTACAGGCGGCCCGGAACCTGACGCGTCCCGAGACCGCCCTGCTCCGCCGTCTCAGAAGAACGCCTGCAGCCCCGTGATCGCGCGGCCGAGGATCAACGCATGCACGTCATGCGTGCCTTCATACGTGTTCACCGTCTCGAGGTTCTG
>JAGRKN010000177.1:6158-6359 GCA_020442275.1 Rhodoblastus sp.
CGTCCATCAGACGGCCGACGCGCAGCGAGGCCTGAAGGCCGAGCGAAATCTCCGTCTGCATGTCCGCGAGCTTCTTCTGCACGAGCTGCGTGGCGGCGAGCGGACGCTTGAACTGCTTGCGGTCGAGCGTGTACTGGCGCGCGCGCCGCCAGCAATCTTCCGCCGCGCCCATCGCGCCCCAGGAAATGCCGTAGCGGGCGC
>JAGRKN010000178.1 GCA_020442275.1 Rhodoblastus sp.
TTGCGCCGCAACGTCAAGATGGAGTCTGATTCGAAAAAATTCAATCGCGAGTTTTCTGCGGGGCTTGCGCGCGCAGTTCTGTCGAGGACAGGTCGATGCGCCGGTCGTGCAGGAATACGAACGCCGGCGGTCGCGCCAACGCCAGCCGCGCCGCGTCCTCCTCGCGCAGGCGATGGCGCGCAAAGCGCTGCGCCGCCTTGGCGTTCAGCGACGCCAGCGAGGCGCCGGGCCGGTCGATGACGGCGATCGGCGCGAGCGCCGCAATCTCCGCCCAACGCTGCCAGCGCGAAAATTGCCTCAGATTGTCGGCGCCCATCACCCAGACGAAATGCAGGGAAGGCGCGCGCTGTGTCAGCCAGGCAACAGTGTCGTAGGTGTAGCGCGTGCCGATCTCGGCCTCGAGCCCGGCGACGACGATGCGCGGATCGCGCGCCAGCGCCCGCGCCGCCGCCATGCGCTGTTCGAGCGGCGGCAGGCCGCTCGTGTTCTTGAGGGGGTTGCCGGGCGTGACCAGGAGCCACAGCTGGTCGAGCTTCAGCCGCCGCAGCGCGATTTCGGCGACCAGCATATGTCCGGCGTGCGGCGGGTTGAACGAGCCGCCGAACAGGCCGATGCGCATGCCCGGCGCGTGCGGGGGAAGGCGCGGGATCGACGAGGGAATCATCCGTCATTGCGAGCGAAGCGAAGCAATCCAGGAGCCCCGCCCCGGCTCTGGATTGCTTCGTCGCTGCGCTCCTCGCAATGACGACGAAAACTCACGCGCGGACCTGTCCGTCGCCGCGCACGCGATATTTGAAGCTCGTCAGCTGCTCGACGCCGACCGGCCCGCGCGCATGCATGCGGCCCGTCGCGATCCCGATCTCCGCGCCGAAGCCGAATTCGCCGCCATCGGCGAATTGCGTCGAGGCATTGTGCAGCACGATCGCGGAATCCACCTCATTGAGGAAGCGTTCCGCCGTCGCGCCATTCTCGGTGACGATGCAATCGGTGTGATGCGAGCCGTAGGTCTCGATGTGATCGATCGCCGCGTCGATCCCGTCGACGACTTTCGCCGAAATGATCGCGTCGAGATATTCGGTGCGCCAGTCCTCTTCGGTCGCGCCCCTCACGCGCGCATCGACGGCCTGTACGGCGGCGTCGCCGCGCACTTCGCAATCCGCGTCGAGCAGCATTTTCACCAGCGGCGCGAGATGCGTCGCGGCGACGGCGCGGTCGACGAGCAGCGTTTCCGCCGCCCCGCAGATGCCGGTGCGGCGCAGCTTGGCGTTCATCACGATCTTCTTCGCCTTGTCGAGATCGGCCGCGCGGTCGATGAAAATATGCACGATGCCTTCGAGATGCGCGAAGACAGGCACGCGCGCCTCGTGCTGCACGCGCGCGACCAGGCTTTTTCCCCCGCGCGGCACGATCACGTCGACGGCGCCGTCGAGGCCAGCCAGCATGAAGCCGACAGCCGCGCGGTCACGCGTCGGCACGAGCGAGATCGCGGCCTCGGGCAGGCCGGCGGCGCGAAGCCCCTCGATCAGGCAAGCATGGATCGCCTGCGTCGAGCGAAAACTCTCGGAGCCGCCGCGCAGGATCGCGACATTGCCGGCCTTCAGGCACAGCCCGCCGGCGTCGGCCGTGACATTGGGGCGGCTCTCGTAGATCACGCCGACGACGCCGAGCGGCGTGGCGACGCGCTCGATCTTCAGCCCGTTCGGCCGGTCGAAGGCGGCCAGAACCTTGCCGATCGGATCGGGCAGGGCGGCGATGTCTTCCAGGCCCCGCGCCATGGCTTCCACGCGCGCTTCGTTCAGGGTCAACCGGTCGATGAACGAGCCGGCCGTGCCGCGTGCGACAGCGTCGGCCACGTCCTGCGCATTGGCGGCGAGAATGTCGGCCATGTGCGCGCGAAGCGACGCGGCGCCGGCGTGAAGCGCCTTGTCGCGCGTCGCGCCGGACGACAGGGCGAGCGCGCGGGCGGCCTTGCGCGCGGCGCGACCGAGCAGGCGCATCTGCGTCTCGACATCGGAATGGGCGCGGGTTTCCGCGAGCTTTGCGACGTTTTCCATGGGGGTCTGGCTACCAGAAATCAGCGGCCGACGAAAGCAAAGCCAAGTTCGGCGAGCCGGCGGCGGACCACGACCAGCGGAACGAAGCGCGGTTCGAGGATCGGCGCGGAGCCCGCGATCGGCGTCAGGAAGGCCGGCGTTCCCCTGGGGATCGGCGGCTGCGGCGTCGGGACAGCGCCGATCATCGGCGGACGCGGCGGCGGCAGCGGCGCGCTCACGCTCGCCTGCAGCGTCGCGGGCGGGGCGGGCGACTGCGGCGAGGCCGCCGGCTCCGCGGGTTTGACCGGCGCGGCGCGCCTGACAACGGGCGCCGTCGCCGGCGTCCTCGCGCCCGCGCCGAACAAAGTCTCGACCGCGCCCTGAACGCCCTTGAGAAAGTCGCCCCCCTCGGCCGCTGGCGCAGGCGTCGCCTTCGCGATCATGATCTTCGGCTGCTGCGCCGGCGCATTGCAATTGCGCACGCCGAGCGCGATCAGTTCCGAACCGCGCAGCACCTTGTATTTCCGTGTCAGGGTCCCGAGTTTTTCCCGCACCCCTTGCGGATAGGAGGACCACAATTCATTGGTGACGCCGTAGTCGACCTCTTTGGTGATGTCGTTGTAGGCCTGATGGAACTTGAGCGTGCTGGAGGGATAGACGCAGACGTTGGGCAGCGACAGCGCCAGCGTGCAGGCCGAGCGGCATTCGTGCAGCCGCACCTCGCGGTTCTGCGAGCGGTAGAGTTCCGTCCGCTCCTGATAGGCGCGCACCAGCCCGCCGACGTCCTTCTGGACGACGACCGCGGCAGGCATGGGCGGCGGTTCGAGATAGCTCACGGGCGCGTTCCGGTCTGAGCGACCATCAACCCGACATGGTGAATCGAGCGTTAATGCGGCGCCTCTCGACCGCGTCGCCGCAGTCATCTAAGCCTGCGGCGGATAGTGGCGGGCCGGGAGAGCGTTTGAATGTCTGACAGCAAGGGCAAGGTCGCCCTCGTCACGGGCGCGGCGCGCGGCATCGGTCTGGCGGCGGCGCAACGCTTTCTCGACGCCGGCTGGGCGGTCGGCCTGCTCGACAACAATGTCGAGACGCTCGCCGTCGCCGTCCGCGCACTTGGCGAACCCGCGCGCGTTCTGGAGCTGCCGTTCGACGTTTCGAAGCCGGATGACGCCATCGAGGCCGTCGCCGCGATCCGCGAAAAATTCGGGCGGCTCGACGCGCTCGTGAACAATGCCGGCGTCGCTGAATTCGGCGGCGTCATGGAGACGTCGCTCGAAATCTGGCGCGAGATCATGGACGTCAATCTCACCGGCCCCTTCCTCATGACCAAGGCCGCCGTGCCCGTCATGCGCGAGACGGGCGGCGCGATCGTCAACATCACCTCGATCTCGTCCTTGCGCGCCTCGACGCTGCGCGTGGCGTATGGCACGTCCAAGGCGGGGCTGGCGCATCTC
>JAGRKN010000179.1:0-1303 GCA_020442275.1 Rhodoblastus sp.
CGCATTCATGGCTTGTTTTCGAACAAGCAGACGGTTCGGGGAGAGGAATGAGCGAGGCAGGAGCGGAGGTCGCCGGTGAGACCGGTCAGGCGCGCGGCGCCCGCCTCGAGATTCGGACGCTGAAGCGCGACGACTTGATCGAATGCCTGCTGCAGGGCTGGCGCGATTTCGCGGCGGCGCCGCTCTACGGCCTGTTCTTCGGCGGCATCTATGCGCTCGGCGGCATGACGCTGGTCGCGCTGTTCCTCGCGCTGCATCTGCCCTGGATCGGCTATCCGCTGACCATGGGTTTCGCGCTGGTCGTCCCCTTTGTCGCGGCGGGAACCTACGAGGTTTCACGCGCGCTCGAACGCCACGAGCCGCTGAGCTGGGGCAGGGTGCTCGGCGCCGTCTGGTCGCGTTCGGGCAAGGATCTCGGCTGGATGGCGCTGGTCACGGTTTTCGCGCTCATCATCTGGGTCGATTTCGCGATCTTCATTTTCCTGATGTTCTACGGGCTGCACATTCCGACCGTTCAGGAATTGGTCATCGCCGTTCTTTCGACCGGCAAGGGAGTGCTCTTCGCCGCCGTCGGAAATACGCTCGGCGCCATTATCGCCATGTTCGTCTTCTCGATCACGGCGGTATCCTTTCCGCTGCTGGTCGATCGCGACGTCGATTTCGTCACCGCCATGCTGACCAGCGTCCGCTGCGTGTTGAAGAACCCGGCGCAGATGGTCGCCTGGGCGCTGTTGATCGCGCTATTCCTCGGCGCGTCGATTCTCTCAGGCTTCGTCGGCCTGTTCATCACGCTGCCGGTGCTCGGCCATGCGAGCTGGCATCTCTACCGCAAGCTGGTTGTCTAGCCGCTGCACGCCGGGGACTTGATATATTCGCCTTCGCGCATATGTCCTGCTATACTGGCCACCGAGCCGCAGGAGGGAGCGCATGTCTGAATTCGCCGACCGTGTCGATCTCGGCGTCAAGCCGGAGGTGACAGCCTTTTTCGACCCGCGAACCAACACGATCAGCTACGTCGTGCGCGATCCCGGCTCGAAGGCTTGCGCCATCGTCGATTCCGTCATGGATTTCGACTATGCGGCCGGCCGCATTTCCTATGAATCCGCCGACAAGATCATCGATTTCGTGCGCGGCGAGGGGCTCGACGTGCAATGGTTGATCGAGACGCACGTCCATGCGGACCATCTCTCGGCTGCGCCCTACATCCAGCAGAAACTCGGCGGCAAGATCGGCATCGGCGAGAAGATCGTCACGGTCCAGAACACCTTCGGCAAGGTGTTCAACGAGGGTACGGAATTCCAGC
>JAGRKN010000179.1:1329-34458 GCA_020442275.1 Rhodoblastus sp.
GGCGACACTTATGAGATCGGCGGCATGAAGGCTTTCGCGATCCATACGCCCGGCCATACGCCCGCCTGCATGACCCATGTGATCGGCGACGCCGCCTTCGTCGGCGATACGCTCTTCATGCCCGATGGCGGCTCGGCGCGCGCCGATTTCCCCGGCGGCGACGCCCGCACGCTTTATCGCTCGATCCGCCGCGTCCTCTCGCTGCCCGGCCAGATGCGCCTGTTCATGTGCCACGACTACGGTCCGAACAATCGCGAAATCCGCTGGGAGACGACGGTCGCCGACGAGCGCGCGCACAACATTCACGTCCGCGACGGGATCAGCGAGGACGAATTCGTCAAGATGCGCGAGGCGCGCGACGCGACCCTCGACATGCCGAAACTGATCATCCCATCGCTTCAGGTGAACATGCGCGGCGGCGAATTGCCGCCGGCCGACGAGGAGGGCAAGCGCTTCCTCAAGGTGCCGATCAACGGGCTCTAGCGGCGGGGGCGGCGCGCGCGGTCTTTGACCTGCCCGCGCCAATCCTCTAATCCGGCGCCCCATGAACATTTTCGCCGATTTTCACGCCCGCATCGCCGCGATCCTGGCTGGATTCGCCAAGGCGGGTCGTCTGCCCGCCGATCTCGATCTCGCCCGTTTCGTGGTCGAGCCGCCGCGCGAAGCTGCGCTCGGCGATCTCGCGGTCAACGCCGCCATGGTTTTCGCGAAAGAAGCCAAGGCCGGTTTCGGCAATCCGCGACAGCTCGCCACCGAAATCGCCTTCGCGCTTGCCGAGGATCCCGACGTCTCGCAGGCCGAGGTGGCCGGCCCCGGCTTCATCAACATCCGCCTGCAGCCGCATGTCTTCGGCGCAGTCTTGCGCGCCGCATTGGCGCAAGGCGGCGACTATGGTCGCGCGCCGCACGGCAGGGTGGGAGCGGCCCAAAAGATCAACGTCGAATATGTCTCGGCCAATCCGACCGGCCCGATGCATGTCGGCCATGGCCGTGGCGCGGTCTTCGGCGATGCGCTTGCGAGCCTGCTGGAATTCGCCGGCCACACGGTCACGCGCGAATATTACATCAACGACGCCGGCGCGCAGGTCGACGTGCTCGCGCGCTCCGCGCATCTGCGTTACCGCGAAGCGCTCGGCGAGAACGTCGGCGAAATCCCTGAAGGCCTCTATCCCGGCGATTATCTGGTGTCCGTCGGCAAGGGGCTTGCGGAAAAATACGGCGCGAGCCTGCGCAACAAACCGGAAGAGGAGTGGATCGAAACCGTCCGCGTCTTCGCCATCGACGCGATGATGGACATGATCCGGCAGGACCTCGCAGCCCTCAACATCACGCACGAAGTCTTCTTCTCCGAGCGCTCGCTGACGCGCGGAGAAGGCGGCGACAAGGTGAAGGCGGCGATCGATTTCCTGCGCGCGGCGGACCTCGTCTATGTCGGTCGCCTCGCGCCGCCCAAGGGCAAGCTGCCGGACGATTGGGAGGATCGCGACCAGACCCTGTTCCGCTCGACGCAATTCGGCGACGACGTCGACCGCCCGCTGCTGAAGTCGGATGGCGGCTACACCTATTTCGCCAGCGACATCGCCTATCACAAGGTCAAGATTGACGGTGGCTACAATACGCTGATCGACGTCTGGGGCGCCGACCACGGCGGCTACGTCAAGCGCATGGACGCAGCCGTGAAGGCGCTGTCGGCGGGCGAGGTCGCGCTCGACGTGAAGCTCTGTCAGCTCGTGAAGCTGATGCGCGCGGGCGAGCCGGTGAAAATGTCGAAACGCTCGGGCGATTTCGTCACGTTGCGGGAAGTCGTCGACGAAGTCGGCGTCGACGCCGTGCGCTTCATGATGCTCTACCGCAAGAACGACGCGCCGCTGGAATTCGACCTCGCCAAGGTGATCGAGCAGTCCAAGGACAATGCGGTCTTCTACGTGCAATACGCGCACGCCCGCGTGAAATCCGTGATGCGGCAGGCGCTGGCCGCCATTCCCGACCTCGACTTGTCGGCGCAGGCTCTTGCGAAGGCCGATCTTTCGCTGCTGACGGACGAGGGCGAAATCGGCCTTGTCAAAATGCTGGCGCAATTTCCGCGCGTTATCGAAGCTGCGGCCGCCGCGCACGAGCCCCATCGTCTGGCTTTCTACCTCCACGAACTCGCCAGTTTGCTTCATGCGCAGTGGAACCGCGGAAAGGATTCCGCGGAATTACGCTTTGTTAATGAAAACCGGAGAGATTTGACCTGCGCCCGGCTCGCGTTGATCCTTTCTTTATCAACCGTTCTGGCCGCGGGACTGGGGGTCCTGGGAGTGAGCGCTCCAGACGAGATGCGCTAGACGCGAAGCCCGCTTCGCCCGCCGCCCCGGGACTCCTCTGAAAGCGCTTGCGCCGCCTGCATTGGCGTCGGAACGCGATTGAGGTGAGAAGATGAGCGCAGCGCCGGAACGTCGCGAGCCGATCGATATCGATGAATTCGAGCGCCGCCTGCGCGGCCCTGAGCCCGTGCGGCGTCCGGAGGACCCTCTGGCCGAACTGGCGCGCCTCGTCGGCGGCCAGAACCAGCAGGCAGGCGATCCCTTCGCCGAATTGTTCGCGGAAAGTTTCCGCAAGCCCGTGCCGCCGGTCGCCCCGCCCGATGCGCGCATGTCCGACGCGCGCATGTCCGACGCGCCGCCTCTGCGGCCCGTCCAGACGGCTGCGCCCGCGCCGGAGCCTTTCCCCGAATTTCCCGATCTGCGCCCACTTCTGCGCGGCGCGGATCACGCTGACGCGCCGCCGCCGCCCGCGCCCGTCCCGGAAGCATATGATTATGCGCCGCCTCCGCCTCCGGCCTATCCCGAGGAGCCCCAGACCTCTGCGCAATTCGAGGATTGGGCCGAGACCCCTGAGCTCGCGCCCGACCTGTCCGCCCTCGAGCCGCCGCGCGAGCGCTCCCGGAAGCCCCTCTATATCGCAGCGGCCGTGATCGCGGCCGGCTTCGTCGCCATCGGCTCGACCTTGGCCTGGCGTGGCGGCGCCCATCAAGCGAGCGGCGTTGCGACGATCGCGGCCTCCCCGAACCCGACCAAGATTCAGCCGAAGGATGACGGTTCCGAAAAGACCGCGCGCGAGTCGACCATGCTGGAGCGCACCACGGCGCCGCCGGTCAAGAAGGTGGTCAGCCGCGAAGAACAGCCGATGGATGTCGCCGCCGTCGCCAAGACGCCGCGCATCATTCCGCTCGGCGAGGATAATTCGGCCAGCTCGGCCACGGGGGGCGCCGCCTCGGTTCCGCCCGTCGCGCCGCCCGCGCCGAGCGTGTCGCGCGAACCCGCGTCCCGATCCGCCTTCCCCGAGCCCAAGCGCGTCAAAACCGTTTCGGTGCGCGCCGACGGTTCGATCATCGGTGGTCAGAGCGCGCCGTCCGCGGCCGCCGCGCCCAAGCCCGTCGAGCGCGCCGCGCCTGCGCGCAATGCGACGCCCAAGTCGGCCACCCGCGCCGATGCGACTACCGCCGCCGCTCCCGCGCCGAAGCCTGCCGCCAAGCCGAAGCCCGCGCCCAAGCCGCGGGTCGCCGCCATCAAGCCGCAGGCGGAAGCCGCAGCGCCTGCCGAGGAGGAGGCGCCCAAGCCCGCCGCGTCCGGCGGATATGCGGTGCAGGTAGGCTCCGCCGGCTCCGAGGCCGACGCCCGCCAGGCCGCCTCCCGCCTCGGCGCAAAACTCTCCGGCGCCCTCGGCGGACGGCATCCCTCGGTCATCAAGGCGTCTGGCTCGCTCTACCGCATTCGCGTGACAGGGCTCTCGAAAGAGAGCGCGAACGCCATGTGCGGGCGCGTGAAAGCCGCTGGCGGCGCCTGCTTCGTCGCCCGCTGACATGGCGCCCCGCGCTTTCATCTGCGGCTGCTCGTCCACGGTCCTGACCGCGGACGAGGAAGCCTTCATCCGCCAGTCCGACCCTTGGGGGCTGATTCTCTTCAAGCGGAATGTGGCCGATCGCGCGCAGATGCGCGCGCTGACCGATCGTTTCCGCGAACTGACTGGCCGAACCGACGCGGCCGTCCTGATCGACCAGGAAGGCGGACGCGTGCAGCGCATGGCCGCCGACCATTGGCCGGCCTATCCTTCGGCGGCCCGCCTCGCCGCGACGGCGACCGACCCCGCGGCGCAGGTCAGGAACGTCTTTCTCGCCACCCGCCTGATCGCGCACGATCTCGCCGAGGTCGGCGTCAACNNTCGACTGCCTGCCCGTCCTCGACCTGCCTGTGCCCGGCAGCCACGCCATCATCGGCGACCGGGCCTATGGCGAGGACGCGGAAACCGTGGCGCGCCTTGGCCGCGCCGCCGCAGAAGGCCTGATCGCCGGCGGCGTCCTGCCGGTGTTCAAGCACGTCCCCGGCCACGGCCGCGCCCGCGCCGACAGCCATCTCGAGCTCCCGACCGTCGAAACGTCGCGCGAAGAGCTGGAGCGCAGCGATTTTGCGCCCTTCCGGGCCAATGCGGACCTGCCGGTCGCCATGACCGCGCATGTCGTCTTCAAAGCGATCGATCCAGACCGGCCGGCGACGCTCTCGCCGATCGTCGTCAATGAAATCATCCGTGGATTCATAGGCTTCGACGGGCTGCTGATGAGCGACGACCTGTCGATGAAGGCGCTTGCAGGTTCTTTCCGCGACCGCGCGCGCGCGCTGTTCGCGGCTGGCGTCGATCTCGCCCTGCATTGCAACGGCGATCTCGCCGAGGCCGGCGATGTCGCCGCCGAGGCGCCGGAACTCGCGGGCAAGGCGCAGGAACGGGCGGAAAAGGCGCTCGCCCGCATCGCTGGAGAGCGACTGGCCTTCGATCCTGTGGACTCCCGCGAGAAACTCGCCGCGGCGCTTGCGAGCGCGGCCTAGAGGGGCCACATTCCGCGCCCATACGACAAGTATCGGTAGCGGTGAGTGATTCGCATGGCTGCGGCCCTGCCATTTGAGATGGAGCCTCTGGACAAGGGGGAGACCGAGGAGGCCTTTCTCGTCGATGTCGACGGGTTCGAGGGGCCGCTCGATCTCCTGCTTGAACTCGCGCGCCGCCAAAAGGTCGATCTCGCCAAGATTTCCGTCCTGGCGCTGGCCGAGCAATATCTTCATTTCATCGAGGAGGCGCGCCGAGTCCGCCTCGAACTCGCCGCCGACTATCTCGTGATGGCGGCCTGGCTCGCCTATCTCAAGTCTCGCCTGCTGCTGCCGGTCCCGCCGAAGGCGGACGAGCCGGCGGCCGCCGATCTGGCCGCAGCGCTGGCCGAGCGTTTGCGCCGGCTCGAGGCGATCCGCACGGCGGCGGAGCAGCTCGTCAACCGCGCGCGGATTGGCCGCGATATGGCGATGCGCGGCGGCGCCGAGGGCATCGAGACCGTCGCCACCCCGCAATGGCAGGCCTCGATCTTCGACCTCTTGTCGGCCTACGCCCGCCAGCGCCAGAAGCACGCGCTGTCGAAAGTGACGCTCAAGCAGCGGCACGTCTGGTCGCTCGCCGAGGCCCGCGCGGCCCTGGAGCGCTTGTCCGGCATGGCGCGCGAATGGACGGTGCTCGACGACTACCTGCTGCAATATTGCGTCTCGCCGGAAGTCGCGCGCACCGTTCGCGCCTCGTCTTTCTCGGCGTCGCTGGAGCTGGTGCGGGAAGGGCGGCTGGATCTGCGGCAGGACCGCGCTTTCGCGCCGATCTGGGTCCGGCGCAAGGAAGAGACGCCGCTGGCTGCGGCGGAGTAGGGCGCCTGGCGCCTCTGAGTAACGTAGAGTGCAAGGAGAGGACATGGCCGACGCGGCTCGCGCATTCGAATTCGTGGAGGACGAGGACCGGGCGCTCGAAGAGGCCCGGGCCGCGCTGCTCGCCGAATCCAAGCGCATCGTCGAGGCGCTTCTTTTCGCCTCCGCCGAACCACTCGAGGAAAGCCTGCTCGGCGAGCGCCTGTCCGACGGCGCCGATCTCGCCGCGACGCTCGCGGCATTGCGCGACGATTATGCGACGCGCGGCGTCAATCTCGCGCGCGCCGGGACCAAATGGTACTTCCGCACAGCAGACGACCTCGGCTGGCTGTTGCGCCGCGAGGAGACGCCGCAAAAAAAGCTGACCCGCGCGGCCGTCGAGACGCTTGCGATCGTCGCCTACCATCAGCCGGTCACGCGTGCGGAAATCGAGGACATTCGCGGCGTCGCCATTTCCAAGGGCACGATCGACGTGCTGCTGGAAACCGGCTGGATTCGCCTGCGCGGCCGCCGCAAGGCGCCGGGCCGGCCGATCACCTACGGCACGACCGACCGCTTCCTCGTCCATTTCGGGCTGGAGCAGATTTCCGACCTGCCGGGGCTCGAGGAGCTGCGGGGCGCGGGCCTGTTCGACGGTCGCCTGCCCGCGGGCTTCGGCATTCCCAAGCCCGATGACGGGGAGGCCCTGACGGCGGACGAGGATCCGCTCGACGCTGACGATACGGCGGAGGATTTCCCGCTTCTGGCGCAGGTGGACGCGGAGGATGAAGCCGCCGTGGCGGCGGGCTCCATCGTGTCTCATGTCGACGAGGCAGAGGCGCGCGAGGCCGGCGACGGCGAAGAGCGTGCGCGGGAGCCGGGCGACGAGGCGGCGGAATGAACGCGCGGAGCTGATCCGTGCTCGGCCCGCCTGCTCTGGAATTTCTCTACGCGATCACGAATTTCGGCGACGCCAGCCTGGTCGCGCCGCCGGTCTGCGGCGCGATCGCCGCGCTCTGGGTCGCCGGCGAACGACGTAACGCGCGCGCGCTGGCTCTGGCCTTCGCGCTGTGTCTGGCGGCGATCGTGCTGTCGAAAATCCTTTTCATGTTCATCTATCGCGGCGGACCGCTGCGCAGCCCAAGCGGCCACACCGCCCTCGCAGCTTTCGTTTACGGGGCGCTGGCCCTGCTCGCTTGGAAGCGTGAGAACCTGGGCGCGTTGCGCTATGTCGTCGTCGCGCTCTGCGCGGCAATCGTGCTCGGCGTCGCGATCAGCCGCTTCGAGATTGGCGGCCACAGCCGGACGGAGACGGCCTTCGGCCTTGTCTACGGCGTCGCCGCCGTCGCCTTGCTCGCGCGCCGCTTCGCGTGGCGGCCGATGCTGCTGTCGCGCGGCGCATTCCCGGCAATCGCAGGACTGGTCGTCATGCTCGTCGCCTGGCTGGTGCTGTCCTCGGGCTATTTCGACGAGGAGGCCATTTGGGAATTCACGCACTGGCTGCGGACGCTCGCGCGCGCGTGAAAAGAAAAGGGGCGGCAAATCGCCGCCCCAGGTTCGATCGGCTTGCGCCGGTCAGTTCGTCGCCTTCTTGCTGGAATCGTAGATCTCGCCGAACAGGGTCCAGCGGTCTCCCGTGAACTTCTGCAGCTGCTCCTGCTGGATCGGCGCGAAGTCGGTAGCGCTCGTATTCACGGTAATGCCGGGCAGCAGCATCTCGAACTTGGCGTCCTTCAGGCTCGCGGCCTGCTTCATCACGTTCTCGCGCGTGAGATTGTCGCCGCACTTCTTCAGCACCTCGACCAATCCCTGCGCGACCGTGTAGCCATAGACAAGGTTGGCGTTGGTCTTGTCTCCGCCCGGCATGTACTTGTCGACGAATGCCGACCAGTTCTTGAAGCCGGCGTCTTCCTTCCACTGCGGGTCGGTCGGGTCCTTCAGATAGCCGGTCGAGATGATGCCCTGAGCATTGTCGAATCCGGCGGGCTTGAGCACTGCGCCCACGGACGCCGAGACGTTGTTGAGGAAGTGCAACGGCTGCCATTTAATTTCCGCTGCCTTCTTGATCGCCATTGCCGCGAATTTCGGCGTGGTGATGTTGAAGAACGTGTCGGCGCCCGACGCCTGCATGCGCGTCATCTGCGAGTCGATCGTGGGATCGGAGACTTCGTAGGAGAGCGTGATGACGGGTTTGATCTTGCCGTCGAGCCCATCCATGAAGCCCTTGAGATAATCCTTACCGTAATCGTCGTTCTGGTAGAGGATCGCGATCTTCGCGTTCGGTTTGTTCTTCAGGATGTACTGGGCGTAGATGATGCCTTCGCCCTGGTAGTTGGGCTGCCAGCCCATCGTCCACGGAAAATTCTTCGGATCGTTCCACTTGGTGGCGCCCGTCGCGACGAACAGCTGCGGCACCTTTTTCTGGTTCATGTATTTCTGGATCGCCGTGTTCGGTGGGGTGCCCAGCGAGTTGAAGATCATCAGCACGTTGTCGCTCTCGACGAGCTTGCGCGCCTGCTCCACGGTCTTGGGCGGGCTATAGCCGTCGTCGTACGAGACGAAGTTGATCTTCCGGCCGTTGATGCCGCCTTCATCGTTGATCTTCTTGAAATAGGCGGCCTCGGTCTGGCCGATGATCCCGTAGGCGGACGCGGGTCCGCTGTAAGGCATGATATTGCCGATCTTGATTTCGGTGTCGGTAACGCCAGGCCCGTATTTCTTCTCGGCCTTCGCGATGCTCGCCATGCTGACGGCCACCGTCGCCGCCAGGATAAATCTAGCGTATTTCATGTTCCTCTCCCCTCGCATTGGGCCGGATTGCGACCGGCGTTTCCCCCAATTCCGTCTTGTATCTCCGGCGTGCGTCTTGTGCGCTTCAAGCCGGCACATACGTCGCCTTCAGGCGATTCTCATTGTTGGAAATAACGGGGCGGCTTGCCGCCGCCCCGCGATATCCTACTTCTTCTCGGCGCTGTAGATTTCGCCGAACAGCTCCCAGCTATCGCCCTTGAACCTCTCGAGCTGCTCCTGCTGGATGGGCGCGAAATCGTCGGCGCTGGTGTTGATCTTGATGCCGGGCAGCAGCATTTCCTGCTCGACGTTCTTGAGCGAGGCGGCCTGCTTCATCACGTTCTCGCGCGTGAGATTGTCGCCGCATTGCTTGAGCACCTGCACCATCGTCTGCGCATCGTTGTAGCCGGTCACGATGCCGCCGTCGGCCTTGTTGGCGCCGGGCAGATACTTGTCGACGAAGGCGTTCCACTTCTTGACGCCGGCGTCGTCCTTCCATTGCGGATCGTTCGGGTCCTTCATGTAGGCGGTCGAGATGATGCCCTGCGAATTCTCGAATCCGGCCGGCTTCAGCACCGTGCCGATCGAGGCCGAGACGTTGTTGAGGAAATGCAGCGGCTTCCATTTCATCTCGGCCGACTTCTTGATCGCCATGGCGGCGAACTTCGGCGTCGTGATGTTGAAGAACGTGTCGGCGCCGGAGGCCTGCAGACGCGTCATCTGCGAGTCGATCGTCGGATCTGCGACTTCGTAGGAGAGCGTGATGACCGGCTTGATCTTGCCGCCGAGCCCATCCATGAAGCCCTTGAGATAGTCCTTACCGTAGTCGTCGTTCTGGTAGAGGATCGCGACCTTGGCGTCTGGCTTGTTCTTGAGGAGATATTTCGCGTAGATCTGGCCTTCGGCCTGATAATTGGGCTGCCAGCCCATGGTCCACGGGAAATTCTTCGGGTCGTTCCACTTGGTGGCTCCGGTCGCCAGGAAGAGGTGCGGCACCTTCTTCTGGTTCATGTATTTGTGGATCGCCGAATTCGGCGGCGTGCCGAGCGGCGCGAAGATCAGCAGCACATTGTCGCTCTCGACGAGCTTGCGGGCCTGTTCGACGGTCTTCGGCGGGCTGTAGGCGTCGTCATACGAGATGAAGTTGATCTTGCGGCCGTTGATGCCGCCCTGATCGTTGATCATCTGGAAATAGGCGGCCTGCGTCTTGCCGATGATGCCGTACGCGGAGGCGGGACCGCTGTAGGGCATGATATTGCCAATCTTGATTTCAGTGTCGGTTACGCCCGGTCCGTAAGCTTTTTCAGCGAACGCTGCGGTCGCAAGGCCTGCGCTCGCAATGACGGTGGCGAGCGCCAGCTTCATCGATTTCATACGTTTCTCCCTCTCCGTGACCGCAGTGCGAAATCGTCTTATCGCGGTCAGCCCCTTCCCAATGTCAGGGCGCGGAAATGCTAGCGATTTATCACGCCATGTCACGTTGCACTGCGAAAGAAGCGAGGACATCGTTACCTGACATAGGCATGTCCGCAGGCCATGCGAAAAAGTCGCCGTGAGCCTCGACCGCGGCCTCCAGCTTTCGTCGGTAGGCGGCGCGTGGAAGCGCCACCGCGCCGAGAGAGGCCAGATGCGGCGTCACGAACTGCGTGTCGAGCAGGCGATAGCCTCCGGCGCGCAGGCGCGCCGCCAGATGCACGAGCGCCACTTTCGAGGCGTCGCGGTCGACATGGAACATGCTTTCGCCGAAAAATGCGGCGCCCAGCGACAGGCCGTACAACCCGCCGACGAGCGCGCCATCGCGGCGACATTCGACCGTATGGACGAAACCGGCGTCGAACAATTCGCGATAGAGTCGGCGAATCGGCGCATTTATCCACGTCGTTCCACGCGCGCTGCCGGCATGCGCGCACCCCTCGATCACCGCGTCGAAGTCGCGGTCGACCGATACCTCGAACCGATCGGATCGGACGGTCTTCGCCAGGCTTCGCGAAATTTTCAGCCCGTCGAGCGGAAAGACGCCGCGCTCCTCCGGCTCGACCCAATAAAGTCGATCGTCATCCTCGTTTTCGCCCATCGGAAAAAGGCCGATCGAATAGGCGCGCAGGACGATATCCGGCGTGATGTCAGGACGAGGCGAGACACGCGACATGGCGTTAGATGTTGGGTATGGCTTCCGCGCGGGTCAAGGAGCCTGCTCGATATTGTTGCATCGCTCGTTCGGCCCCGGTCGCGGCGCTCGAGGCCCGCTAGGCCGCGCGACCGCTCTCGCTGTGGACTTGCGGATTGGCGCGCGCCTCCCGCGCGCGCCGCTTCACCTCGTACATTTTCTCGTCCGCGGCCGCGATCAGCGTCTCGGCGTCCGTCTCCGCCTCGCCGGCGAGCGCCATGCCGACAGACAGTCGAACCACGAGCATGTTGCCGGAGGCGTTCATCGGCTTGAGGAAAGCTCTTTCGATTCGGCCCGTCAGCTCCATGCACATCGTTCTGCCGGCATGGCCGTCCAGCAGAATGACGAATTCGTCCCCGCCGAGACGCGCGACGAATACGGCCGCGCCCGCGGCGTCCTGAAGCCGCTGGGCGGTATGGCGCAGCACGTCGTCGCCGGCGGCGTGCCCGAGCCTGTCGTTGATCTCCTTGAAACTGTCCACGTCGATCAGCAGGGCCGCGGTCGGCGAGGGCAGGGCGCCCGAACAATATTGCGCGCCACGCGCGGCGAGCGCGGCCCGGTTGGGCAAGGCGGTCAGTGCGTCGGTCATAGCCATCTGGCGAAGGAAGTCGTTGGCGTCGCGCAGGGCGGCGGCGTCCTGCTCCAGGCGCGTCTGCATGGCATTGATGGCGTCGATGACGTCGCCGAGTTCGTCGTGAGCCGCGAATGTGATCGTCTTGTGCGCGCCGGTTCGTGTGAAATGCGCGATCGACTCCAGAATATTGGCGATTGGCGCGCCGACGACGCGCCGGAAGACCACGTAAGCGGCGAGCGTTGCGTAGACGACCGCGAGCGCGCCGAGGAGCGCGACGCTCCAGATGACCTCGCGCCGGATCTGATCGAGTTCGCCGCTCGAAACGCCCGCGCGCAACTCCAGCCCGGTGTCCGGGATCGGCGCCGCGATCGTCTCCTGCACCGCTGCCCCACGACACCCAAGGCGCGCGGGCGCGCGGACGCCGACGATCGCGCCTGTCCGGTCGACGATTTCCGCGCAGATGATGGCGGGGTCGAACAGCAGCAACGACAGCAGCCGTCGCGCGACCTGTGCATCCTCGGGCCGCGAGGCCTCGGCGATCGTCGAGGCGATGCGCCCGACCTGGCCGCCGACGCGCGCCGCCTGCTCGGCCCGCGCGCTCGCCAGACGTTGCTGCGCGATGATGACGCCGCCGAGCGTCGTCGCGAGCAGCAACGCGCCGGCGAGCGCGAGGACGAATTTGGTATAGATGGAGCGGCGCATGGCCAGTGTCGATCAGTCCGCCGGCTGCGCCTTGCCGGCGTTCATGAGCGTCTCGAGCGGCGCGCGATTGGCGATCTCCGTGCGGATCACCTCGAAACTGACGCCCTTCCGCATCATGTAGAAATCGACGTTGGTGGCCGCGCCGTCCTTGTCCTTGAAGTCGGTGCACAGGACGAAGGTGTCGCCCGCGCGGATGATCATCGGGTGCGACTTGGCGGGCGAGTACCTGTCGATCCCGCCGGACTTGACGTCGAACCAGGGATACAGCCCGTCGACCGTCTGGCGATCGATGTGCTGAACCATCGCGGTTTGCAGCGCCAGCCGGTCCGCGTTGGACAGCGTGGCGGCGGCGGCGCTCCCGCAGAGCGCGGAAATCGAGGCGACGCAGGCGATGAGCTTTCTCATTGATTCATATCCGTGTGAGGGAACGCACGGATATTGCCGCGATCACATTCATGTGGCGTTGTGGCGCTCGCGGCGGCGGCTTTAACGGACGCTAACCTAAACGTGGCGGCTCAGCCGAACGTCTTCCAGAACATCAGCCCGGTGATGACGGCGTTGAGGCAGGAAATGCCGATGCGCGCCTTGGCCGGGTCGAGCCTGCGAGCGAAATGCGCTGCGAAATAGCCGCCGACAATGGCGCCGACCAGCATGGCCGCCATCTGTTTCCAGTAGATGAGCCCGCCGACGATGAACAGGATGGAGGCGGTTGCGTTCATCGCCGCGTTCAGGAGATTGCGCGCGGGCTGGATCGTCGCGATGCTGGAGCTGGTCAAGAGGCTCCAGGTCGCCATCATCATGATGCCGACCGCGCCGCCGAAATAGCCACCGTAGACGCCGAGGAAGAACTGGCAGACCAGCACCGTATTCGGCGCGATGGTCACGCGGCTGCGCAGCCATTGGCCGGCTTGTCGTCCGAAGGCGAAGACGATCGTCCCGAACGCGAGCAAGAAGGGCACGATGACGTCGAAAACACGCTGCGGCGTGTTCATCAGCAACAGCGCGCCGCAGGCGCCGCCGATGACCGAGACGATCGCCATCGTCTTCATCGAGACGCCTTCGAATCCCTTGAAGTCGTGGCGATAGGCGTAGGCGCTGGCGAGTGCGCTCGGCACGAGCGCAACCGTGCTCGTGGCGTTGGCGCTGACGGAAGGAACGCCCGCCGCCACCAGCGCCGGCAGTGTGACGAACGAGCCGCCGCCGGCGATCGCGTTCATCGAGCCGCCGATCAGGCCGGCGACGGCCGCGATTGCAAGGGGAAGCGTCGCATCCGCCATGTCGCTAGCCGTTGACGTCCATGCCGCCGGTCGCGAGGAAATGCTCGAGCCAGTGGATGTCGTACAGGCCGTTCTGCACGTCGGGATTGCGCACGAGCGTGCGGAACAGCGGCAGCGTCGTATCGACGCCGTCGACGATGAATTCGTCGAGCGCGCGGCGCAGGCGCATCAGCGCCTCGTTGCGCGTGCGGCCGTGCACGATCAGCTTGCCGACCAGCGAATCGTAGTTCGGCGGGATCACGTAGCCCTGGTACACCGCGCTGTCGACGCGCACGCCGACGCCACCCGGCGGATGGTAATGCGCGATCTTGCCGGGCGAGGGCCGGAAGGTCGCGGGATGCTCGGCATTGACGCGGCACTCGATCGCATGGCCGAAGAAACGCACCTCGTCCTGCGCCATCGAGACCGGCGCGCCGGCGGCGATGCGGATCTGCGCGGAGACGAGATCGAGCCCGGTGATCATCTCGGTCACGGGATGCTCGACCTGGATGCGCGTGTTCATCTCGATGAAATAGAAGCGCCCGTCCTCGTAGAGGAATTCGATCGTGCCGGCGCCGGCATATTGCATCTCGCGCATCGCATTGGCGCAAATCTCGCCGATCTCGGCCCGCTGCTCGGCGTTGAGGGCGGCCGAGGGGCTTTCCTCCAACACCTTTTGGTGGCGGCGCTGCAGCGAGCAGTCGCGTTCGCCCAGATGAATGGCGCCGCCCTTGCCGTCGCCGAGAATCTGCACCTCGATGTGGCGCGGCTTTTCCAGATATTTCTCGAGATAGACCGCGTCGTCGCCGAAGGCCGCCTTGGCCTCGGTCTTCGCGGTGGCGATGGCGTGTTCGAGCTCGCTTTCCGAGCGGGCGACCTTCATGCCACGCCCGCCGCCGCCGGCGGCGGCCTTCACCAGCACGGGATAGCCGATCTCGCGCGCGATCTTCAGCGCCTCGTCCGTGTCGCTCACGCCGCCTTCGGAACCCGGCACGCAGGGAATGCCGAGCCGGCGCGCCGTGCGCTTGGCCTCGATCTTGTCGCCCATGATGCGGATATGCTCGGCCTTGGGGCCGATGAAAGCGATATTGTGGTCTTCGAGGATTTCGGCGAAGCGCGCGTTCTCGGAGAGAAAGCCGTAGCCCGGATGAATGGCGTCGGCGCCGGTGATCTCGCAGGCCGCCAGCAGCGCGGGCACGTTGAGATAGGAATCGCGCGCCGGCGGCGGGCCGATGCAGACGGATTCGTCGGCGAGGCGCACATGCATGGCGTTGGCGTCGGCGGTCGAATAGACCGCGACGGTCGCAATCCCCAGTTCCTTCGCGGCGCGAAGAATGCGCAGGGCGATCTCGCCGCGATTGGCGATCAGGATCTTGTCGAACATCGGATCACTCGATGATGACGAGCGTCTGGTCGTATTCGACGGGCTGGCCGTCCTCGACGAAGATCGCCGTCACGGTGCCGCCCTTGGGCGCGACAATCTCGTTGAAGGTCTTCATGGCCTCGACGAGCACGATCTTGTCGCCGGCCTTGACCACGCTGCCGACATCGACGAAGGGGGCCGAATCCGGATTGGGTCGCCGATACGCGGTCCCGACCATCGGAGACTTGACCGCGCCGGGATGGCTTGCCGGAGCAGCCGGGGCGGTTGGAGCCGCGGCGGGCGCCGCGACAGGCGCGGGCGCGGCCACTGGCGCGGCGACGGCCATGGGCGCGGCCGCGGCCGCCACGGCATAGCGGGTCTCGCGCGCCACGCGAATGCGCAGATCGCCCTTTTCGACCTCGATTTCCGTCAGGTCCGTACCCGACATGAGGCCAGCCAGTTCGCGCACCAGCCCGGCGTCGACTCCGGAGGCGGACGCGGTCGGGCGCGCCGGCGTGGCGGGTCTGGCGGATTTGGCGGCAGGCTTCTTCGTCATGTCGTCACGCTCATTGCGATGGGAAAAGGGATTGCAGCGCAAGCTCGTAGGAGCGGGCGCCGAATCCGAGGATGACGCCCTTGGCGACGGGCGAAATGTAGGAATGATGCCGGAATTCTTCGCGCGCATGCGTGTTGGAGAGATGGACTTCCACCACCTCCGCCTTGGCGCCCCGGATCGCGTCGTGAATCGCGATCGACGTATGCGTATAGGCCCCGGCGTTCAGGATGACCGGCGCGCCGGCCTGTCCGGCCTCCTGGATCCAGGTGACCAGGTCGCCCTCGCTGTTCGACTGCCGGAAGACGATTTCCACGCCTTGCGGGCCGGCGAGCGCGCGAAGGCGGGTCTCGATGTGGGCCAGCGTCGCCGAACCATAGGTCGCCGGTTCGCGCACGCCCAGCAGGTTGAGATTGGGTCCGTTGAGAACGAAAACGGTTTTCATCGAGGATTCCGGTGGACCTTCAGATCCGGGCGGTGTTCTAGCCGGCTTGGCCGGGCAGGGGAAGGCCCCGCCACTGGCAGGTCAGTTGTCGCGCTGCTGGCGCTTTGCGAACCAGCCGCGCCGCCATTCGGATTTCCGCAAGGTCTTTCGCCTAGTGTGCGCATGATATCACGGCCAGAAAGTTGATACGTGGCAGCGCTCGCTTCGACGATTTCCAGACACGATCTGCTGCAAGCCATCGACCGGAACGATTTGGCGGTCGCCTTCCAGCCGCAATTGACCGCCGACGGCCAGTCCGTCGCCAGCGTTGAGGCTCTGCTGCGCTGGCGGTTGCCAGACGGCAGCTTCATCTCTCCTGAAAGCGCCGTCGCCTATGCCGAGCGCGAGGGGCTGATCGACGTGATCGGGCTCTATGTGCTGCAGCAGGCCTGCACCGCCGCGCGCGCCTGGCCGGGGCTCGTTCTTGCGGTCAATATTTCGCCGACCCATTTCGCCAAGCCGGGCTTCGTCGACGATGTCGCGCGTGTGCTCGACGCGACCTGGTTTCCGGCGAACCGGTTGGAGATCGAAATCGTCGAAAGCGCCGCTTTCGACGATCCCGACCATGCCAGCCGCCAGATCGAGCGGCTTCACGCCATCGGCGCGCGCGTGGCGATGGATGATTTCGGTACGGGCTATTCGAGCCTCTCGCTGCTGCAGCGGCTACCCTTCGACAAGGTCAAGATCGACAAGAGCTTCGTCGACGGAATTCCGGCTACGCGGTCGGTCGCGATCCTGCACGCCATGATCGCGCTCGTGCGCGCGCTCGGCATGAAAGTGACGGCCGAAGGCGTCGAGACGGTCGAGCAGCAGCGCTTCCTGAAAGCCGCCGGCTGCCACTATCTGCAGGGCTTTCTGTACGCGCGTCCGCTGCCTGCGGAATCCATTCCGGCATTCCTGGAAAAGTACAAGCGTCCGCTGCGCTGATCGCATCTACTGCGAGAGATAGACGCCGACGTTCTTGGGGCCGACCCCGTCCGGCACCGGAATCGCGGTCGCCGAATAATTCGTGTTGAGCACGAGTTCCGGGCCGCCGTAGAGCAGGAGTGCGTTGGCGACGATGATCGTATACGCCGACTGGTCCGCGACCGGCGCTGACGAGGCGACGCCGAGAAATCCACGTGAAAGATAGATCGTGCCGAGCAGATTGCGCGCATCGTTCGAGAGGATGGCGTGCAGCGCGCCTTTCGGCAGCGTGCGGTCCTCGAAGAACAGAACGCCCGCCATCTCGCCCGTCGCCGCCGCGGACAGGGAAATGTGCGTATCCGTGCCGAAATAGAGGTTCGGAAATTTGCTCCAGGAGACGGGCGCTGTCGCGGTCAGGTAGAAGCCGACGCCGTTGCCGGTCACGGTCGACGCGGAATCGACGATGAACGAACCGTCCTTGATCACGTAGACGCCGGGCAGCAGGGTGACGGCGGCGCCGGCGCTGATATGCAGCCCGCCACAATAGACGCCGGGCGTCAAAGTCTGAGCGCCGCCGCTGATCGCCAGATTCGTGTAGGCGCAGGCGCCGGGCACAGGCGGCGTCGGCAGGCTCTGGAGCGGGTCGGGCGCCGCCGGGCTGTCCGTGCCGGGCGTCGTGGAATAGTTGATGCCTACCGTCCCGCTGTACCCGCCGCCAGACTGGATGTTGCGCGCGGAAAGCTTGGCCGTATCCTTGACGGTCATGCTGTAGGGCTTCGGCAGATTGGTGCTGACAAAGCAATTGGGCGCTGTCACCTTCGATCCCTTGAGCATCAAAACGCCGGGATTGGGCAGGAGCGCGATGTCGAGCGCGAGCGCGGCGAGGGCGAGCGAGCCCTTGGCGTCGTTCGACGGTTTCGGGATCGAGGCGAGCTTCGGATCGCTCGTCGCCAGCGAGGCGATGCAGAGAGGCGCGCCGCCGGACACCTTGGCGGTTGCCGTCGCGGTCACCCGCGTCGTCGCCATGCCGACCATGGCTCCGAAGCGCATCGGCAGATCCTGCGTCAGCGAGACGGTCACGCTCGCCATGCCTGTGGCGACGGAAGTTGAGGAGCTTATCCTGGAGCCGCGCGCATTGGCCGCAACGATGTTGGCGACAGTGTTCGCGATGGTGGTTTGTGTAGCGTTGCCCAGTCGCGTCGCCTGCGCGCCGCCGAGCGCGGCATTGTCGGCGATCGACTGGAGCGAATGCTTGCCAGATATCGTACCGGCATAGTCGATCGTCGCGCCCATCGCCGCGAGAAGGGCCGGCGCGACGAGCGAGAATACGATGGCGACGTTGCCGCCCGCATGCCGGCCGAACCGCATCCATCGACCGGAAGGCGAAAAATGCGGCGCGCGGAAGATCATGCGGCGGCGGCCTGCTTCTGCGCACGCAGCACGTAGCGCAGTTGATAGCTGAGCAGGCGCCAGTTCACCGGCTTGGTGACGAAGGATGTCGCGCCCTCGTCATAGGCGCGATCGATCGATTCCATGTCCTCGAGGCCCGTAACGATGACCACGGGCAGGTGGCGCAACGTGGGATCGCCGCGGATCGCCCTGATCATCTGGAATCCGTTCATGACGGGCATGTCGAGATCGACGACGACGACGTCGAAACGCTCGTTCCGGAGCCTTTCGAGCCCCTCCGCGCCATTTTGCGCGGTTTCGACCTCGGCGGTCGGCGTCGCCAGATAGACGCGCGCGAACTCGCAATGGATCGGATCGTCGTCGACGACGAGAATCCGCACGTTCTCCATGAGAACGTATGTATAGGCCCGGTCCTGGGAGACGCTGTCCATCACTTCTGGCTCCTCGGGCGTGAAATTAGGACCTATTCGCGAATCAAGGCTTAACCCGCGCGTCCGATTGTCCGGCGCGACTCGGAAAAGGCCAGATCGGACCGCCGCCCGTACTGTCTTGGTTGAAAGTGTCTTGCGCTATTGCACGAGCTGGGCGTTCGCGACATGGGGCCCGACGCCGTCGGGCGGCGGCACCGTCGTTGCGCCGTAATTCGTGTTGAGCTGCAATGTCTGGTTGTCGGTGACCGACAGGGTGCGCGCGACGACGATCGTCCAGGCGGAGGTCGCGCCGACCGCAACGCCGCCACTGCCGCCGGCGCCCTTGACGCCCACCTGCAGATCGCCGCGCGAAAGATAGATCGTGCCGAGCAGGTTCGGCGCGTTGCGGCTTTCGAACCTGTGGGTCTGATGCAGCGGGGCGTTGCGGTCCTCGAACATGAGGATGCCGGCATAAGTCCCGGTGGACGGGGCGGTCAGGGAAATGGTCGAGTCCGCCTTGACGTCTATCGTCGAACCCGACCCCGAGAAGTAGAGCGTGACGTCGTTTCCAGACAACGACCCGTTGGATTTGACCGTGAGGCCGCCGTCCTTGAGAACATAGGTTCCGGGCAAGAGGTTCACGGCGGCGCTCGAACCGACCTCGATCCCGCCGCAGTAGACCCCAGGCGTCAGGCTCTGGGAGCCGGACGTCACCTTGTAGTTGGTGAATGTGCAGGCGCCGACCGCAGGCGCGGGCAGACCGGCGAGGGGATCGGCGATCGCCGGGCAGTCGGTCTGCGGCGTGGGCGCGTAGCTCGACGAGGAATCGGCCTTGGCGCCGCCGCTGGCGCACAGGCGGCCAGATTGCATCTGTGCGCCGTTGGTGATCGAGACTCCGTCCGCCGCGATCGAATCCGCCACGACCTGGCATCCGGTCGCCTGTACGCGCGCGACATCCACTTCCAGCGTCTTGCTCTGGGAGGGGTCGAGCCCGATGACGCAGATCGGTTGCGTATTGCCGACCGCGCGCGCCTGCGCTCGCGCATCGACGCGCATGTTGATCAGCCCGACGTAACGATTGACCACGGAGGGGGCCAGGCGGCTGCCCTGAACGGTCACAACCGTGTTGTTCGCCGTTAACGAGCTGGTCACCGTAAGCGAAGAATCCGTCGCGCCGCCGTGCGAGGCGACATAGCTGGCGACCGCCTGATCGACCGTCCCGCTCGTGGCGTTGGCGAGCCGCAGGGCCTGCGCGCCGGCGAGCGCTGCGCCGTCGACGATGCTCTGGAGCGTGGATCGCGAGTTGACGAGGCGGGTGTAGTCGATGGCCGAGCCGGCCGCGAGCGCCAGAACCGGCGCGGCGAGAGAGAATATTATGGCCACGCTGCCGCCGGCGTCGCGCGCGAACCGGCGCAATCGCGCGAACAAGCGCGCGTCATTGAAAAATAGAGCGTTTCGATTGCGCGCGGCCGGCAAGTGCAATCTCCTCGCGTCGTTTCTAGCAAATTCGCGCAAATCAATTCTTAAAGCCGATCATGCATTCTGCCGCGATCGAGGCGCGCGCCCCTGCGCGGCTCCGCGCGAGGACGTCTTGCTGAGGAAGTCAGTTTCGATCCGCGTGAAATTCATTCTGGCGGTGTCGCTCGCGATTCTCGTCGCGCAGGCGGTCGTCGCCGGCGTCTTCGTCTGGCGCGACACGGGGCTCTACGCGCGCACGAAGCAGGAAACGCTGCAGGCGGCCGCCCAATCCATTGCTGCGGCGGCGGCCCAGCCGGCCCGCGCGCGCGACGTCGAAGGAGCCTATCGCGCGCTGCGGGCGATATCGGCCATTCCCGGCGCATCCTATGTACGCCTCGAGGATCCGAGCGGCGCGTCCATCGCCGAAACCGGGCGTACGGAACAGCTCGTCGGCGACGCCATCCAGACCGAACCTGGCCGGGAAATCGACCGGTTCAAGCTCTTGGGGTCGCGCACGCTCGAGGTCGTCGCGCCGGTCGTGGAGTCCGGCAGCGTCGTGGGGCGCATCTTCCTCGTCGGCGACGTATCCGACCTGCCGAAGCGCCTGGCCGACGCGCTGACGCTGATGGCCTGGGGCGCGCTCGGCGCGCTTGTGGTCGCGGTCGTTCTTGCCGGCCGCATGCTCGGCCGCATGACCCAGCCGCTCACCGATCTCGCCGGCGCCATGACCCGCGTCGGCGCCGATCACGACTACAATGTGACGATGCAATCCACGCGCGGCGACGAAATCGGCGTGCTCGTGCGCGGCTTCGACAAGATGCTCGGCGAGATACGCCAGCGCAACGCCGAGCTCGCAGCGCACCGCGATCGCCTGGAGATCGAGGTCGCCGACCGCACCGCGGACTATCGCCGTGCGATGGAATTGGCAGAGGACGCCAACCGCTCCAAGAGCGATTTCCTCGCGACCATGAGCCACGAAATTCGCACGCCGATGAATGGCGTTCTGGTCATGGCCGAAATGCTGGCGGCTTCCGAGCTCCCGCCACGCGCGCGCAAAAACGCCGATGTGATCGTGCGCTCCGGCCAGACATTGCTCGCCATCATCAACGACATTCTCGACTTCTCGAAGATCGAGGCCGGCAAGCTCGATGTCGAGACATTGCCCGTCGATCCGGCCGAGGCGGCCGAAGACGTCTTGCGCCTGTTCGGCGACCGCGCGCAGTCGAAGGGCCTGGACCTCGCCGATCGCGTGCAATTGCCGCGTGGCGCGACGGTCGATGCCGACCCCGTGCGCCTTTCGCAGGTTCTCTCGAACCTCGTGAACAACGCGCTGAAGTTCACCGAGAGCGGCGGCGTGACGCTCGAGATCGAATCCGATCCTGCGGACGCGGCCCGCGTGCGCTTCAGCGTCGTCGACACCGGCATCGGCATTGCCGAAGACAAGCTCGACGGCATTTTCGGCGCCTTCACGCAGGCCGACCAATCGACGACTCGCAAGTTCGGCGGCACTGGCCTCGGTCTCGCCATCGCGCGCAAGCTGGTCGCGGCGATGGGCGGCGACCTGCGCGTTTCCAGTGCGACGGGGCAGGGCGCGCGCTTCTATTTCAGTCTGCCGGTCACGCGCGGTTGCAGCCTGACCGACGCGCCGCGTCTCGCCGCTCCGGCGCGTGCGCTCCTTTGCGTCGCCGGCGTCGGCTCCAGCGCGCATCTGCGTCTCGCGCTCGCCAGCGCTGGATTCGAAATCGAGAGTTGCGAGCAGGAAGCGCTCGCAGCGCGCGCGCGAGAAGCGCGGCTGGTTTTCGCGGATCTCGAGTGCCTTCCAGAAAGCGGACGGCTCGACGTCGCGACGGGCGGCGCGATCGTCGCCGTCTCCGGCCTGGGCGAGGCGCCTGACAGCCTTCTCGCCGACGGCCGCGTCGATCGCATCGTGCAACGGCCGCTGGCTTCCAGCGAGACGCGTTCGATCGTCGACGCCGTCGTCGAGGGACGCTCGATCACGGCCCCGCAAAAGGCCGCCGCGCGGTCGCAGCTGCCGCGCTTCCCGAACGCGCGCGTCCTCGTCGTCGACGACGGCGCCGTCAATCGCGAGGTCGCGTCGGAAGCTCTGAAGCGACTGGGTATTACCGCTGATCTGGCCAACGACGGCGCCGAAGCCGTCGCCGCCGTCGAAGCCAAGACATACGACCTCGTCCTCATGGACGGCAGCATGCCGGAAATGGACGGCTACGAGGCGACACGCGCCATTCGCGCGCGTGAAGCCGAGACTGGCGCGACGCGCCTGAAGATCGTGGCGCTGACCGCGCATGTCGTCGGCGCAGCCGCCAATGCCTGGCGCGAGGCGGGCATGGACGGCGTGCTGCACAAGCCCTTTACGCTGTCGGCGATGGCGCATTGCTTGGCCGAGCACCTGTCGAACGGCGCGGCTGTCGAGGCTGCGCCCGCGCCCGAAGCGGCTGAGGACGAGCCCGTGGTCCTCGACGTCAATCCGAAGGTGATCGAGGGGCTGCGCGAGATGAGCGGCGGCGACAACGTCGCTGTCATGCGCATCGTCGGCCTCTATTGCGCGCATGCGCCGCAATCGCTGGAGGCGATCAGGACGGCTTTCGAACGTGGCGATCGCACCGCTCTGGGTGCGGCCGCGCATGCGCTGAAGTCGATGAGCGCGAATATCGGCGCTGTCGCGGTCTATGCGGCGGCGCAGGCAATCGAGCGAGCCTGCCGGCTGGACATGCGCTTGCCCGAAGGCAATGACGTCACGCGGCTGCCTGCGCTCGTCGAGATCGCCGTCGCCGAAGTCAGGCGGCTCGCGGAAGCCGGCGCGCCGCAAGCGCGCCGCGCCAACGTCTGATTCTCAGCCGCAGCTCGTCTTGCCGCATTTGCGGTAGTTCGCGATTTTGTTGCTGAGTTCAGAATAGCCGACGGCGCCGACGATCACTTCCTTGCCGACGACCCATGATGGCGTGCCGGTCAAGGAGAGCTTGTCGGCGATGCGCATCACTTCCGCGTAGCCCTCGCGAATGTCCGGGCTCTTCATGTCCTTCTCGAGCCGCGCCATGTCGACGCCGGCCTCGCGCGCCGCCGACAGGGCCTGCGCCTTGCCGGCCTGCCCGCGCCCGCCGAGCAGCGTCTGGTGGAAGGCCCAGAATTTTTCACCCTGGATCTGCTTGGCGACCGCCATCGCGACCTGCGCGGCTTCCATGCTGCCCTGCCCGAGAACAGGGAAGTCGCGCAACACGACCCGCAGGTCCGGATTTTCCTTGGTGAGCTTGGCGAGGTCGTCGAGCGTCTTTTTGCAATAGCCGCAATTGTAGTCGAAGAACTCGACCAGTGTGACCTTGCCCTTGGGATTGCCGACGACGACCTGATGCTTCGAATTGAAGATCTGGTCCTTCACGCTTTCGATGGCGAGTTCACGCTGCTGCGCCTCTTCGGCCTTCTGCCGCTTGTCGAGTTCGGTGATCGCCTCGCGCAGGACCTCGGGGTTCTTGATGAGATATTCGTGCACGATCTTGCCGATCTCGGACTTCTGGGCGTCGTTGAACTGCTGCGCCCGCGCATGCGGCGCGGTCATGAATGCGCCGGCGAGAAGTGCGAGCGCGGCGGCGGAAAAACGTTGCATGTCGTGCTCCGGGGGGCGATGGCCAATTCAGTCGGAAAAGCTTGTACTTGCGAAAGCGACCGCTGTCACACGGCTCAATCGAGTTTCGGCGGCCTGTAGTTGAGGATGTCGTCGGCCTTCAGCCAGCCGGGCGATCCTTGCTTGAACTGATCCTGCGCGCGCTTGGCCTGAGTGCGGGCCTCGACGTACTTGCCTGTGACGAACAGCGCTTGCGCCGATGCGAGCTGCGAGCGCGGACGGTCGCCGATATTGTCGTAGGCCATCGCCAGATACTGGAAGCCTTCGGAAGAATCCGGATCGCGCTGCGTCGCCTTGCCAAGCACGCGGATCGCCTCCTTGTCGTTGGAGGGGCCGCCCGCGCCGACGAGCGCGTGTCCGAGCAGGACGGCGATCGGCGTGGCGCCGGGCGCCATCCCGACAGCCTTGCGCAGGTAGGGCAGGGCGGCCTGCGCGCGCCCGCTTTCCATCAGCACCTGGCCCTTGAGCTCCTGGAAATAGGGATTGCGCGGCTGCGACGCGATCAGCCCGTCGATCGCCTGCAAGGCTTCGCCGAGGCGGCCGAACCGATAGTTGGAAATGGCGTGCGCATAGCGCGCGGGCAGGGAGTTGTCGCTGACCGGATAGCGTCGCGCGATCTCCGCCTGATCGCCCATGAAGCCGAACAGCTTGGCGCGCATCATGTCGTGACGCGCCTGCAACGCCGCGGAATCCTTGACGTCGAAAAACGGGCTCTGCCGCGCCGCCTGATCGAGCGCGGAAATGCGCTCGGCCGGCAAGGGATGCGAGAGCACGTAAGGATCGATCGAGGAAGTCTTGAACAGGGCGTCGTTGGCGAAGCGCTCGAAAGTCGTGAGCATGCCCTTGGCCGACTGGCGCGTCGCGTTCAGATATTTCACCGCCGCGCGATCGGCCGCCTGCTCCTCGCTGCGCTGGTAGGACAGGAGCGAGCGTCGCACCAGTTCCTGCGGCCCCAGCAGCACGCCCATCATGCCGGTCTGGTCCATGCCGACTTGCGTCTGGCGCCCGCCGCCGCGCGAGGTCTGCATCTGCGCCGCGACAGCGCCGGCGCCGACCAGCATGCCGGCGATCGCCATGATCTGCGCGCGCGCGAGTTCCTGATGCAGCCGCACGAGATGCCCGCCGGCGATATGGCCGCTTTCGTGCGCGAGCACGCCGATGATCTCGTTCGGGGTCTTTGCCTCCATCAGCGCGCCGGTGTTGATGAATATCTTCTGCCCGTTGGCGACGAAGGCGTTGAAGGTGCGATCCCCGACCAGAATGATCTTGGCCGCGTTCGTATTGATTCCGGCAGCGCGAAAGATCGGCGTCACATATTCGCGCAGGAGCTGCTCGGTCTCCGCGTCGCGAATGATGGCGACCCCCTGCTGGGCGGCGGCGCGCGGGGCGGCGCCGGCGAGGACGGAAAGCGCGGTCAGGGCGGTGAGCGCAGACCGGAACTTGGTCTTGAGGATCATCGAGCTTTCTGGGCGGCCCAAACTGTCGTTGCGTTATTCTATCGACCGTAAAAGCGGCCGGAAATAGGCCGGCGTTTTGCAGGGCTGGGGCGGGCTGGTATGAGGCGCGCCGAAGGAGCCCCGATGAAGCCCAGGACCGCCCGTCTCGCCGCCTCCCGCCGTAGCGCCGTGGAGCCCTTCCTGGCCATGGACGTGCTGCGTGAGGCCGGCGTCCTGGAGGCGCAGGGGCGGCGCATCATGCATCTGGAGGTCGGCGAGCCCGGCGCGCCGCCGCCGGCGCCTGTCCGCGCCGCTGCAATCGCGGCCTTGCAGGGCGGCCGGGTCGGCTACACGGATGCGTTGGGCCGCGCCTCGCTGCGCGCCCGAATCGCTCGGCACTATGGCGAAACCTACGATGTCGACGTCGCGCCGCAGCGTGTCGTCGTCACGACGGGCTCGTCGGGCGGCTTCATCTTGAGCTTTCTGGCGCTGTTCGACGCCGGCGACCGGGTGGCCGTGGCCGCGCCCGGCTATCCCGCCTATGTCAATATTCTCGAAGCTCTCGGCTGCGTCTGTGTTCCCCTGGAGACGACGGCGGAGACACGCCACGCGGTCACGGCCGAAATGATCGAGGCCGCCCATCGCGCGCAACCGCTCAAGGGCGTGTTGCTGATGAGCCCCGCCAATCCCTCCGGCGTGATGATGAGCGACGCGGCTCTGCGCGAGATCTGCGAGACCTGCGACCGGCTGGGCGTCGCCTTCATTTCCGACGAAATCTATCACGGCCTCACGTACGAGCGGCCGGCCGAGACGGCGCTGAAGTTCTCGAACGAAGCGATCGTCGTGAATTCCTTCTCGAAATATTACTGCATGACCGGCTGGCGGATCGGCTGGCTGGTCGTGCCGGAAGAACTCGTGCGGCCGGTCGAGCGCCTGCAGCAGTCGCTCGCTATCTCCGTGCCCTTCCTCAGTCAGGTCGCCGCGGAAGCCGCCTTCGACGCGCGCGACGAACTGGAGGCGGTGAAGGCGGGCTATGCGCGCAATCGCGCCGCGCTGATGGCTGCGCTGCCGCAGATGGGCCTGACGGATTTCCATCCGCCGGACGGCGCCTTCTACATCTATGCCGACATCGGCCACTTCACCAACGATTCCCTGGCGTTTTCCAGGCGCCTGCTCGAAGAGGCCGGCGTCGCCGCGACGCCGGGCGTGGATTTTGATCGCGCGCGGGGGGCGCGCACGCTGCGGCTGTCCTATGCGGGATCGGAAGCCGATATCGCCCAAGCGATCGAGCGCATGGGCGGCTGGTTGAAGAACAGTCGCTAGCTCAGCGCCCGCATCGCGCCGCGCAGCGCCGACCAGATCGCGTCCTTGAAGCGCCTCTGCCATGGCTCGCCGGCGCGCGAAGCTGTCTTGTCCGCGCGCTCCCTGCAATCGGGCGCGAGCACGACGACGAGCGCCTCGCCGTCGGTGAAATAGGCATCGCCGCCGCCGTTGCGGCCGGCGAGTGTCGGGCCGACTCCTGCGATTTCGTAGGCGCTCTCCACCATCCCGATATTCCTGAGTTGAGCGGCGACATAGTCGCGCTCCGCGTCGACGTCGGGCGCGATGTGATGTGTCACCTGCAACGTGTAGCGGCTGAACCCGACGCCCCGGTCGAACGAGGCCGAGCCGAGCCAGACCGGACGTTGCGCGTCGCTGGCGGCGTGCGCGCGCCAGAGTCGAATGTGATGACGCCGGTCGGCGCTGCCGCCTTCCGCCTTTTCGAACGCGAGGTCCTCTGGTCGGCCGTCGTAAAAGAGCGGGCTGACCGGGGCTGCGGGATAGGGGCGTCGCAGGGCCACGCTGCCGATGATGCGCAGCGACGTCTCCAGCGTCACCGGATTGGCCGCCGACCAGCCGGCGGCGTTGAACGCGCAAACGATTTCGCGCTCCGAGCCGACGATCCCGACATTGATGGGATCGCCGGCAATGCCGGCCGAGGTGTGCGTGACCATCGCGCGGCCTGAGAGTCCCATGCGATCCTCGTGACGCCAGAACTGCGGCAGCGCGAGATAGGCGAGCGACGCCCACAGGATCAGGCCCGTCAAAACGGCGTGAACGAGGCGACGCTTGCGGGACCGCCGATGCGCCGGAGGCGTTGAGCCCATGCTGTCGCGCTCTATCTGTGCGTCCATCCCGCGGCTATCCTGCCGCATCTTCCCTGAAACCGGAAAGTCCTGATGACATCGATGTTCGATCCGATCGCGCTCGGCGCGATCAAGGCGCCCAACCGCATCGTCATGGCGCCGCTGACGCGCAATCGCGCGACCATGCCGGGCCGCGTCCCGAACGCCCTGATGGCCGAATATTACGCGCAGCGCGCCTCCGCTGGCCTCATCCTCACCGAGGCCACGTCGGTCTCGCCCCAGGGCGTCGGCTATCCCTCCACGCCTGGCTGCTGGTCGGACGAGCAGACGGCGGGCTGGAAGCAGGTTGTCGACGCCGTGCACGCCGCGGGAGGCCGCATCATGATGCAGCTCTGGCACGTCGGCCGCATTTCCGATCCCGTCTATCACGATGGCCAGCCGCCGGTGTCAGCGAGCGCGATCGCCGCGACGGGCCATGTCAGCCTGCTGCGCCCCAAGCGCGACCTTCCCGTCCCGCGCGCGCTCGAAACGGACGAGATTCCGGGCGTCGTCGCCGCCTACAAGCGCGGCGCCGAGAACGCGAAGAAGGCCGGTTTCGACGGCGTCGAAATCCACGGCGCCAATGGCTATCTGATCGACCAGTTCCTGCAGGACGGCTCCAACAAGCGCACCGACCGCTATGGCGGCTCAATCGAAAATCGCGCGCGCCTCATGCTCGAAGTGGCGGACGCCTGCATTGATGTGTGGGGCGCGGACCGTGTCGGCATGCATGTCGCGCCGCGTTGCGACGCCCATTCGATGGGCGACAGCGATCCCGCCAAAACCTTCGGCTATGTCGCGAGCGAACTGGGCCGCCGCAAGATCGCCTTCATCTTCGCGCGCGAATCCCTGAAGGAGCCGCGCCTCGGGCCGCAGCTGCGCAAGGCCTTCGGCGGTCCCTGGATCGCCAACGAGGGTCTCACGCGAGAGACCGCGATGCAGGTTCTCGCCAACGACGAAGCGGACGCCGTTTCGTTCGGCAAGGATTTCATCTCCAACGCCGATCTCGTCGAGCGCCTGAAGCGCGACGCGCCACTGAACGCCTGGAACATGGAGACCTTCTATTCGGAAGGTCCTGTCGGCTACACGGACTATCCGGAGCTGGAGGAAGCGGTCGCCTGACGACCGCTTCCCGTTCGGACGAAGGCGATTCGAGAGACTACATCTTGCCTTCGTCCGTCATCGACATGACTTCGGCCACCTGTCCCTTGCTGACGAGGCATCGCCACTTCGCGCGTTGCGGGCCGACGCCGATATAGACGGCAGTGTTGGCCTCGGAAGTTTCGGTTCCCGTGAGCAACACGACGTCGGGATTATTGGTCTTGGCGTTGACGGCCTGCAGGCAGGCCTGCTCGTCCGGCGTCGGCATTGTCTTGCTGACCGTCTGCGCAGGCGCAGCGGCGCGCGCGCCCGCGGGCGTCGCGGAGGCAGCCGCTGCCTTGCCGCAATCCGCCGCCGCAGTCTCCTGCACCGTCTTGTAGCGACCCTGCGATGTCACCACGCGAACGCAGGCGCCGGCTGGATGCCACCAGTAAGTGGTCAGTCCCCGGGTGCGCGCCGACGAATAGCCGCGCTTTTCCAGTTCCATTTCGCCGGAGCTGCCGCGCGCATCGACGAGATCGGCGACGCTCGGCGCGGTCCTGGCGGGCGGCGGCGCCGACGAGGTTGGCGGAGCGGACGCGTTGCAACCCGCCACGCCAGCGGCGAGGCCGCTCGCGATCATCACGCAGAATAAACGCTGGTACATTGGTCTTTCCCCCATCGCTTGGAAGTCGTGAAAGGCGCGCTGGCGCGTGCCGTCGGCGCGCTGCAGGGCGCATCGAGCGGATCTGGCATTTGACGATTTTGCGGGCCGTCGCTTCGCGGCGTCCACCGCACGGGCGCCACGAGGCGATTCACGCGTCGACGACCAGATACCCGTCATCGTCAGCCTCTTTGGATCGGCGTCGTTGAACGCCCAACCGCTAGCTTTCGATGGCGCATACAGCCCGGCGCTGACCGCTTGCCCCATTCGGCGAGCAGACTAGGCGACATTCAGCGCGCGCGTCGAGAAAAATTTGATTGTTGCGCCAACTGGCCATGTCGCCAGCGGACTTCCTGACGAACAACGCCGGGCGCGTGGCCCGGCGTCTCGAGAACGTCGACGCGTCAGCCACGCGCGACCCAATTGCCATGAAAGCCCGGCGGCACGCGATGCGGAATTTTTACGCGTGCGACCGGCGCGTCCGAAAATTTCATCGCGTCGACGATGACGAGCTCCGTCGTCTCGTTGTTCATGTCGACGACGAGACCGACCATCCAGCCCTCGCCCTCCGGCGCATCGGCGCTGCGCGGCACGAAGACGAACTCGCCGGGATGGCGGCGCGCTCCGAAATCGTGGACCTCGCGCACGCCGGCCGAAAGGTCGTGCTTGTAGAGTTTCGTGTTCGAGATCGCGAAATCGCCGTCCGGCAGCGCCATCGTATAGGCGTAGCGATAGGGCTGGCCGAAGAAGCGTTCGTCGGGCCGCGGGAATTCCTGTGGCGTCGCGTCGATCGCGCGGATGTCGATCGTCTTCGCATCCGGGGCGATCGTCCAGCGCTGCAGGCCGAGGCTACGGCCGTTCGGCCCGCCGGTCTCTTCCGCGAACATCGTTTCGTAGACGCAGGAATCGAGCACGACATTGCCGTCGTCGTCGTCATAGGCGTTGGCGACATGGAAGATGTAGACTGGTGGGCAGTCGATCCACACGATGTCCTCCGCGCCGCCGGTGCGTGGCAACAGACCGACGCGCGCCTTGTGCTCGGGGTTCCAGCGATAGGGAAAGCGGTGGCCGCCCATCATGGCCTTGAGCGAGAAGGTGACGGGCAGATCGAGAATGACGGCGTAGCGCTGCGTGATCGCGCAATCGTGAATCGAGGGGCCGTGCTCCACCTTGACCGGCAATTCGCGGACGACCTTGCCCTCGGCGGAAACGACGACGTGACGGATCGTCGTCATATCGGGCCCCTCGTAGCAGATGCCGTGAAATTCGCCGGTCAGCGGATCGAGGTGCGGATGCGCGGTGAAACTGCCGTTGAGTGTGTCGCCGAAGCGTTCGTAGGCCTGATCTTCGAGCGTATCGCTGAGCGATACGGGATAGCTGCCCGCTTCCACCAGCGCCCATGTGCGGCCTGCGATGCCGACGACATTCGTGTTCACCGTATCGAAGATGTGGCGCGGTCCGGGGGCCGCAGGCAGTCCGGTGGCCGCCGCCACCGCGTTCGAGCGGATCCAGCGGTTGCGGTACCAAAGCGCCTTGCCGTCCTTGAGCGCGAGGCCATGCACCATGCCGTCGCCGGAGAACCAGTGGTAGCCCTTCGAATCGGGCTTCGCGGGATTCGGTCCGATGCGCAGGTAGCGCCCGTCCAGTTCGCGCGGAATGTCGCCGATCACCTCGAGTTCGTCGATCGTCAGCTCCTGGCGCATCGGTTCGTGGATCGCGGAGAGGTAGGCGCTGGCCTCATCGGGCAGGCGGGTCCGATTGAAATCGGCGACCGCCTTTACGCCCTTGCCGACGGCGTCGCGGATCAAATTCTCGACAATGTTCGCCATGATGTCCTCCTCAATGTTTATTGGATTAACATATCCTAGATGGTAACAGCGTCAACATGAAAAAGCCGACAAACGATCAGACGAGCTACCATCACGGCGACCTGCGTGCGGCGCTGGTCTGCGAAGGCATGCGGCAGCTGGGCGAGGAGGGCGTGGGCGACTTGTCGCTGCGCGGCGTCGCGCGTGCGGTCGGAGTCAGCGCAACCGCGGTCTACCGGCATTTTCCGGACAAGGACGCGCTGCTGTCGGCGATCGCGGAGGAGGGCTTCCGTATGCTGGGGCAGGCGCAGCGCGTGGCCTTCAGCGCGGCGCGCGAAGCTGGCGCGCGCGCCTTCCAGGCGTCGGGCGCCGCCTATGTGCGCTTCGCGCTCGCCAATCCCGCGCTATTTCGCCTGATGTTCGCGCGTCCGACGGCGGCATCGCGGCAGTCGGACGCCGCCGCCTTCCTGCGCGAGAATTCCGCGGCCAGCGCCCCGCCCGGCGTCGACAGGGGGCTGTTCGCCCTTCAGGCTTGGTCCGTGGTGCATGGCCTCGCCATGCTGATGCTCGACGGGCTGGCGCCGGCCGACGACACACTCATCGAGGGCGTGCTCAGCGCGACGCTCGGCCCGAATTGCTGATAGGCGCGCCGCGCCGGACATGCCGGCGCGGCTCTCCAACTTGCGATCAGTTGCCCGTGATCGAGGCCTTGGCGCGCTGCCACCAGCCGCCCTTCTTGGGGGCATTCGGGTCGGCCTCGGTGATCACGCGGCCGATGTCGGCGCGCGGCTGTTCGATGGCGCGCGGAGGCTGCGGCGCGGCTTCGGGCAAAAGCGCCGCCGGCTGCTCGGGGACCAGAACGGGCGCGGGAGCCGCGGGCTCCATGGCCTTGATCTCTTCGACGACGGCTTCGGCCTGCGCGGGCTCGACCAGTTTCAGCTCGGGCTGCGCGGGCGCGACCGGCTCGACAGCCTGCGCCTCGGCAGCCGGGCCGTCGGCGGTCACGGACTGGATCGTTTCCTCGCCGCCGGGCGCATGGAACGGCTCGGGGCGATCGGAATTTTCGCGCGCCCAGAAGCCCGAGCCGGACCGTTCGGCAGGCGACTCCGCCGACAGGAAGTCGCCATTCGCTTCCGCGACGAGCGCAAGACCATCGTCCGAGGGCTGCGGCGCGTCGGCGGCAATGCCGCTGCCTTCGCGCTCGCCGCCGCGCCCGCGCCGCCGCCTGCGCCGGCGACGACGACGCTGGCCGTCATCTCCGTCCTCGCCGCGGTCTTCGCGGGCCGCACGGCCATCCCTGCGGCCTTCGCCCTGGCCTTCGGCCTCGTCGTCGCCATCGTCGATGTCGCCGTCGGCTTCAGCCGCCTCGTCGGCGTCCTCGTCCTCGATCGCGTCCTCGATCTCGTCGGCCTCGTCCTCGGCCGCCAGCAGCTCCGGATCGATCCGCACGGGTTCGGGCGTGCCGGTCGCCGGTTCGCCGCGCTCCAGCGCGTGATAGGTCGAGCCGGTCAGCGTGTCGTCGGCCATGACGTAGATTTCGACGCCGAAGCGGCGCTCGATCTCGCGCAGGTGCGAACGCTTCTGGTTGAGGATGTAGAGCGCGACATTGCTGCGCGTCTTCACGATGATGTTGTGCGAGGCGCTCTTGATCAGCGCTTCCTCGAGCACGCGCAGAACATGCAGCGCGATCGAAGAGGTCGAGCGCACCGTGCCCGCGCCCGCGCAGTGCGGGCAGGGGATGGTCGAGCCTTCCAGAACGCCGGTGCGGATGCGCTGGCGCGACATTTCGAGCAGGCCGAAATGCGAGATGCGGCCGACCTGGATTCGCGCGCGATCGTTCTTCAGCGCGTCCTTGAGGCGACGTTCCACCGCACGATTGTTGCGCGGCTCTTCCATGTCGATGAAATCGACGACGATGAGGCCGGCGAGATCGCGCAGGCGCAGCTGGCGCGCGACCTCGTCGGCCGCCTCCAGATTGGTGCGCAGCGCCGTGTCCTCGATATTGTGCTCGCGCGTCGAGCGACCCGAGTTCACGTCGATCGCGACCAGCGCTTCCGTCTGGTTGATGACGAGATAGCCGCCGGATTTCAGCGTCACCTGCGGCGAGAACATCGCGTCGAGCTGCGTCTCCACGCCCGACTTCACGAACACGCCCTGCGGCTCGCGCCACATATGCACGTTGCGCGCGTGGCTCGGCATCAAGAGCCGCATGAAATCCTTGGCTTCGCGGAAGCCGGTCTCGCCGGAGACGACGACCTCGTCGACCTCCTTGTTGTAGAGATCGCGGATCGCGCGCTTGATGAGCGAGCCTTCCTCGTAGACGAGCATCGGAGCGGACGAACGCAGCGTCGTCTCGCGCACCGTCTCCCACATGCGCATCAGATATTCGAAGTCACGCCGCACTTCCTGCCGCGTCCTCGACGCCCCCGCCGTGCGAAGAATGACGCCCATGCCGTCGGGCACGTCGAGATCCTGCGCGATGGTCTTGAGGCGCTTGCGGTCGCCGGCGTCAGTGATCTTGCGGGAAATGCCGCCGCCGCGCGCGGTGTTCGGCATCAGCACCGAATAGCGGCC
>JAGRKN010000180.1:0-4612 GCA_020442275.1 Rhodoblastus sp.
TCGTAGCCCTGCAGGCGTCCGACCTCTTCGGCGCGAATGGCGATCTGCACCGGCGTCTGGCCCGGCACGATCGGCAGCGTGTCGACGCCGACCTGGCGGCCGAGCACGGCGAGCTGCTCCTGCGCCGCCGGACGCTTGACGTCGAGCGAGGCCATCAGCACGCGTTTCTTCTGGCGTTCCGTGAGGCGCTTGGCGATCTTGGCGGTGGTGGTCGTCTTACCCGCGCCCTGCAAGCCGACCATCATGATGGCGACGGGGGCGGGCGCATTGAGGTCGATCGGTTCGGATTCCGACCCCAGCGTCTCGGTCAGGACGTCCGAGACGATCTTGACGACCATCTGGCCGGGCGAGACCGACTTGATGACATTGGCGCCGACGGCGCGCTCGCGCGCCTTGTCGGTGAAGCCGCGCACGACTTCCAGCGCGACGTCGGCCTCCAGCAGCGCGCGGCGTACTTCGCGCAATGCGGCTTCCACATCCGCCTCGCTCAGCGCGCCGCGGCGCGTGAGCTGGTCGAATATGCCGGAAAGCTTTTCGCTGAGGCCTTCGAACATTTTTCACTCCAGACTCGTCAAAGGGGCCAACGCAAATTGGGTCCAACGCAAATCGCGCCCGGGGGCGCTTCGCGCTGCCGGGCGGTGGCCTCCTGCCTCGAGGGCGGGTCGGCTGATCGCAATGGACACTCTGACGAGAGTTGGCGCGCTTTTAGGGCGAAGGGGGTGGGGAAGTCAATGTTTGCGGGCGGGCCGCTCGCTTCAGAGCGCGTTCGGCCATCTTTGCGCGGCGTGCATCACGGTCAGGATTTCGACGTCGGTCCCGCGCACCCGGTAGGCGACGATATAGGGAATGTCGGCGAAAACGAGTTCCCGTGTCAGCGCGATGCGGCCGACGCGACCCATTGCGGGCTGCTCGGACAGGAAATCGACAGCAGATATGATGCGGGCAACCACGCGGGCCGCCGACGCCGGGCTGTCCTTGGCGATATAGGCGCCGATCTGGTCGAGCCGGCGAACAGCCCGGCGCGTCCAGCGTATGCGCCGGGAGGCCATGCAATCAGGCCGGCTTTACGTATTTTGCGACGACGCGCGCGAGATCGTCGCGATCCGCGAAGTCGCCGGCGTCGGCTTCGGCGAGGCCGGCCTCGATTTCCGCGAGCTGCCAGGCTTCCCGTTCGACATAGGCCTCGATCGCCTGCGCGGCGACATAGGCGCGCGAGCGGTCGAGCTTTTCGGCGAGGCGGTCCAGCTTGTCGGCGGTTTCGTCGGGAACGCGAACGGTAAAGGCGGTCATCGCGCGATCCTTGATGGTTCACATTGCAACGTGGTGAACCACGGTGGTTCTGTCAACGCGCCCGCTCATTCCACCGCAAAATCTCCTTCAACGCCGCCACCAGCCGGTCGCATTCCGCATCCGTGCCGATGGAGATGCGCAGGCGTTCGGAAATGCGCGGCTTGTCGAACCAGCGCACGATGATCGCGCGCTCCCGCAGAGCCTTGAAAATGTCGGCGGCCTTATGGGCGGGGTGGCTGGCGAAGACGAAATTGGCCTTCGACGGCAGCACGTCGAAGCCGAGCGCCCGCAGTTCCGCCGTCAGGCGCTCGCGGCTGGCGATCACTTTCGCGCAACTTGCCCGAAACCAGTCCTCGTCCTCGTAGGCCGCTGTCGCGCCGGCCTGGGCGAGGCGGTCGAGGGGGTAGGAATTGAAACTGTCCTTCACGCGCTCCAGCGCGTCGATCAGCTCGCGCGAGCCGATGGCGACGCCGACGCGGAGGCCGGCGAGCGCGCGCGACTTCGACAGTGTGTGCGTCACCAGCAGATTGGGATAGCGCGCAATCAGCGGGATCGCGCTTTCCGCGCCGAAATCGACATAGGCCTCGTCGATCACGACGGGAATGTCGGGGTGAGCCTGCAACAATTCTTCGATGTCCGCGCGCGAAAGGGCGATGCCGGTCGGCGCGTTGGGATTTGCAAAGACGATCGCGCCGCAATCCGCGCCATAAGCTGAGACATCAATGCGCATCTGCGCATCGAGCGGCACGATCTTCGTCGCAACGCCAAAGAGCTGCGACCAGACGGGATAGAAGGAATAGGTCACGTCCGGAAAGGCCAGCGGCTTCTCGTGCTTCAGCAGCGCCTGAAACACGAGCGCCAAAACCTCGTCCGAGGAATTGCCGACGAAGACCTGATCCGGTTTCACGCCCTCCCGCTTCGCGATTGTTTCGCGCAGCTTCAATGAAGTCGGCTCGGGGTAGAGGCGCAGCGCGTCGGTGGCCGCCTCCCGGACCGCTTCGAGCGCGCGTGGGCTCGGCCCGTAGGGGCTCTCGTTTGTATTGAGCTTGACAATGTCGCGCATGACCGGCTGTTCGCCCGCCACATAGGGCTTGAGGTCGTGAACGAGCGGGCTCCAGAAACGGCTCATCTTGTCTCGCGGGTGTCTGCGCGGCGCGGCGCGCGGTTCTTGTAGCCTTTTGCGCTGCGGCGAAAAAGTGCGAAGGGGCTTGCCTCGCCTATATGCGCCTGCGAAACACGAAAGGTCATTTTTCGGACCGATTCGCGCGGGATCAATGCCGAAAGACGCGCCGATACAGGCGCAGCCCGGCATTCACGGTGGGCATGATGGTTTTGAGCAGATTTGGGAGCGCAACCGCCCGATCCCCAGGCCTTCTGGCCGGCGTGGCAGTCTTTGTGCTCGCTGTTTCCCAGGCCAGCGCGGAAAGCCTGCGCGCGAGCTATGCGCTCTCCATCATCGGCGTCCCGATCGGCAATGCGGACGCCGCCGCCTCGATCGAGCCCGGCGGCTACAAGATCGACATCGGTCTGCGCCTGTCCGGCCTCGCGGCGCTCGTCACCAAGGCCAAGGGCGCGGCGACGGCCAATGGCGCCATCGCCAATTCCGCCGTGCTTCCCAACGCCTACGCCAACACGACGGCCAATGCGAACGAGACGCGCACGGTGCGCATGGGGCTGAACGCCGGGACCGTGCGGGCGGTCGACATTTCCCCGCCCTTCCTCGACATGAACGAGCGCGTGCCGGTCACCCAGGCGCACAAGACCAGCATTCTCGATCCCGTGAGCGCGCTCGTCATGAGCGTTCCCGCAGGCCAGCCGCTGGTCGGACAGGCGGCCTGCGACCGCACCATTCCAGTCTACGACGGGCTCGTGCGCTTCAATGTGTCGTTGTTCTACAAGGGCATGCGCAATGTGCACGCCAAGGGCTATGCCGGCCCGGTGTCGGTCTGCTCGGCGCGATACACGCCGATATCAGGCTACAAGCTCGACAGCCAGTCGACGCGGTACATGGCGGAGAATCGCGACATGGAAGTCTGGCTCGCGCCCATGGCGCAAGCCCATGTCGTCGTGCCCTACTACATCAAGATCGGCACGAAACAGGGATCGCTGGTGATCCAGGCCGTCGATTTCCATCTCGGCGAACGGCGCGCCCAGAACAACTGACCCAATTCGGGTTTTCGCGCGAAGATTGGTTAACGGGCGGCCGGCCTGCGCCCGCTTTCACGGTCCCTTTGTCCACAGAGCCTTGTGGCGCTGGAGCGCGCCTGCCCCATATATTGCGTGAACGAAGCGCGAAATTCGCTGTTTCAGCGATTCGTGCGCGCTCCGTTCGCGGTTCGGCCTGAAAGTTAACGCGGTGTCCCCTTGCAGTTCTTTTCGGCCAGCGCTTGACAAATTCGGCCTTCAGAGTCCCTCCGCGAGTCGAGATTTCCTGCCCCGATTCCCGTTCGGAGTCGTTTCGATTCACAATACTTGGCGCCCGATGAACCGACTTCCGCGATATCTTGCGGGGAACAAAATACGACTCTTCGGGAGTCAGCGATTCGGGCGCGATTCGTTCGCGCCTCGTTCGAAAGCTGAATTTTTTTCGTCTTCGCCGCCTCAAATCGGCACAGGCGGTTGGCGGTCGCAAGCGGGGGCGGCGCGATGAACTATTCGGGCGCGCCGACGTCCGCCGAGAGCAGGATGCGACGAAACGCAGGCGTCACGGCGGTTCTGGGGCCGACCAACACCGGCAAGACGCATTTCGCGATCGAGCGCATGCTCGGCCATCCCACCGGCATGATCGGCCTGCCGCTGCGCCTGCTGGCGCGCGAAATTTACCAGAAGCTCGTCGCGCGCGCCGGGACGAACGCGGTCGCGCTGGTGACCGGCGAGGAAAAGATCAAGCCGCCGAACCCCCGCTATTGGGTCTCGACCGTCGAGGCCATGCCGCGCGACCTGCCGGTCTCCTTCATGGCGGTCGACGAAATCCAGCTCGCCGCCGATTTCGACCGCGGCCATGTCTTCACCGACCGCATCCTCAACCGGCGCGGGTCGGACGAGACATTGCTGATCGGCTCGGGCGTGATGGCGCCGGTCATCCGCACGCTGCTGCCGGGCGTTCCGATCGTGGAGCGCCCCCGGCTCTCCAAGTTGAGTTTTGCCGGCGAGCGCAAGATTTCCCGACTGCCGCGTCGCAGCGCCATCGTCGCCTTCTCGGCGGAGGAGGTCTATGCCATCGCCGAGTTCCTGCGCCGCCAGCGGGGCGGGGCGGCGGTTGTGCTCGGCGCCCTTTCGCCGCGCACGAGAAACGCCCAGATCGACATGTTCCAGAACGGCG
>JAGRKN010000180.1:4657-10681 GCA_020442275.1 Rhodoblastus sp.
CTCGATGTCGACCACATCGCCTTTGCCTCCGACAGAAAATTCGACGGGCGGCAGTTCCGTCGCCTGACCCCGGCTGAATTCGGGCAGATCGCGGGGCGCGCGGGGCGGCATACGCGCGACGGAACCTTCGGCACGTCCGGCCGCTGCGCGCCCTTCGACGAGGATCTCGTCGAAGCGCTGGAGGACCATCGCTTCGATCCGCTCTCCTTGTTGCAATGGCGCAACGCCAATCTGGATTTCGCCTCGATCCCGGCGCTCACCGTCTCGCTCGACCGGCTACCGGGCGAGCAGGGCCTGACGCGCGCGCCGATCGCGGAGGACCAGATGGTGCTCGACGTTCTCTCGCACGACGAGGACGTGCGCCGGCAGGCGGCGACGCCGGCGGACATCGCCCGTCTCTGGGAAGTCTGCCAGATTCCCGACTATCGCAAGGTTTCGCCCGCCGCCCATGCGGAACTCGCGCGCACGGTCTTCTTCTTCATCGTGCGGCGCGGGCGCATTCCCGACGACTGGTTTTCCCGACGTCTGGCGGAAGTCGATCGCACAGATGGCGATATCGACACGCTGTCGCAGCGGATCGCGCAGGTGCGCGCCTGGAGCTTCATCGCCAATCGCGGCGACTGGCTCGCCGATCCCGAGCATTGGCAGGGCGAGGCGCGTCGGGTAGAGGACAGTCTGTCGGACGCCCTGCACGAGAGGCTCGCGCAGCGCTTCGTCGACCGCCGCACCTCTCTTCTCATGCGGCGCCTCAGAGAGAACCGAATGCTGGACGCCGAAATAACTTCCGATGGCGACGTGCTGGTCGAGGGCCAGCATGTCGGGCAATTGCGCGGATTCCGTTTCACGGCCGATCCCCAGGCGGAAGGCGAAGCGGCCAAAGCCCTGAACGCGGCGGCGCAGAAAGCGCTGGCGGCCGAGATCGAAAGCCGGGCGACGCGCGTGAGCGATGCGGTGGATACGGCCTTCGCGCTCTCCAACGACGGCGCGATCCGCTGGCTCGGGGAACCCATCGCGCGGATCGTGGCCGGCGACAAGATTCTCGAACCCCGCGCGGTGCTGACTGCCGACGACAGCCTGGCCGGCGAGGCGCTGGAAAAAGTGCAGCGGCGCGTCGATCTCTGGCTCGGCCAGCATGTGACGAAACTGCTCGGCCCGCTGGCGCAGCTCGAAGCCGGCGAAGGCCTCGAAGGCATTTCACGCGGCATCGCCTTCCGGGTGGCCGAAGACCTCGGCGTGGTCGATCGCGCGAAGATCGCGGGCGACGTGAAGGGCCTGTCGCAGGAGGGCCGCGGCGCCCTGCGCAAGGTCGGCATCCGTTTCGGCGCCTATCATCTCTATGTTCCCGCGCTGCTGAAGCCCGCGCCGCGTGCGCTCGCCGCGCAATTGTGGTCGCTCAAGCACGGCGGCATCGAAGGCGCCACGGGGCTCGAAGAAGTCGCGCATCTCGCCTCGTCCGGGCGCACGTCCTTTGCCGCCAATGCCGAGATTTCCAAGGACCTGTATCGGGTCGCCGGTTTCCGCGTGTCGGGCGAGCGGGCGGTGCGCGTCGACATTCTCGAGCGGCTCGCGGATCTCATCCGTCCGGCTGTCGCCTATCGGCCGGGCGTAACGGCCGGCGATCCGCCAGCGGGCGCGGCCGACGGAAACGGCTTTGTCGTCACGGTCGGCATGACCTCGCTCGCGGGCTGTTCGGGCGAGGCTTTCGCCTCGATCCTGAAGTCGCTCGGCTTCCATATGGAGACCCGGCAGGGGCCGGCCATCACCGTGCCGCTCGTGCCCAAGGCGCCGACCGAGCCCGTGCAGGTCAAGACCGAGGAGGAGCCGGCGGCGGTTTCCGAAGGACTGGAAGTCGCTGCCGCCGACGAAGCCGGCCAGACGCCTGCGGCGCCGGATGAGGCAGTCGAACCGGAAGCGATTCTCGCGGCCGAGGGGCAGGCGTCGGAAGAGGCCGTTCTGACGATCGAGCAGGCCGGCGAGGAAGCGCCGACCGAGCCCGCGCCCGCCGAAATCGAAGCCGCCGTCGCCGAAGCGGCGCCTGACATCATCGACGAGGAGCCGGTCGAGGCGCCTGCGCCGGTCGAGCCGCCGAGCGACGAAGCGGTTTTGGCCGAATCCGCGCTGCAAGCAGCGGTCGAGGAAGCTGTCGAGACCGTGGTCGCCGAGGCGCCGGCGGGCGATGGAGCCCCGGCAAACGAAGCGGCGGAAGTCGCCGAACCTACGATGATCGAGGTATGGACGCCCGGTCGCCCGCATCAGCATCGTCGCGAGGGCGGACGGCCGCAGGGTCGTCGCCCGGAAAAGCGCGCTCCGCGCGAATGGATCATTCCGCAGCGCCCCGAGCGGCCGAAGCCGGCCGAAGGCCAGGACGGCGAAAAGCGCGAGGGCGGGCGCAAGTTCGAGGGCAAGCCGCGCTTCGAAGGCCGCCCGCGCTTCGACAAGCCGCGTGGCGACAGGCCTCGGGACAACCGAAACGAGCGGCCCTTCGCCTCGTCCGAGAAGCGCGAGCGGGACAAGCAGCCCGACCCGAATTCGCCTTTCGCCAAGCTACTGGCGCTGAAGGCGGAGCTGGAAAAGAAGAAGTAGGGCGCTTCCCGGTCGTCCCGACCGAAGCGGAGCAGAGCGCCGGAACCCAGACGCCGCCACTACGGGCTTGGTCCCGGATCGGCCTGCGGCCGTCCGGGATCGTATTCCGTGTCGTATCCGCATCTCTCCAGCATCGCCCGCATATGCGCCGGCACGGGCGCAGTGGCCTTCGTGGCCGGCCCGTTCTTCGCCATGGGCACAACGATTTCGCGCGCATGCAGGTGGAGCGGCTTGGCGCCGCCCGCCCCGTAGATGGGATCGCCGAGGATCGGGAAGCCCATCGTCGCGCAATGCACGCGCAACTGGTGGGTGCGCCCGGTGAGCGGCTCCAACGCGAGCCAGGACAGCGGCTTGCCGGCCTCGTCCGCGCCACGCCCGAGCACGCGCCATCTGGTCTGCGAGGGAAGGCCGGCGGGATCGTGCTTCATCCACCAGCCGCGCGAGGGATCGAGGCGACCGAGCGGCAGGTCGATCAGGCCTTCGGCGGCTTCCGGTCCGCCCTCGACGACAGCCCAGTAGGTCTTGTCGATGGCGCCAGCCTTGAACAGTTTCATGAGGCGCTCGAGCGCCTTGCGATGACGGCCGAGCACGAGGCAGCCCGACGTGTCGCGGTCGAGCCGGTGGGCGAGCGCGGGGCGGCGCGGCAGGCCGAATTTGAGATCCTCGAAGCTCTCTTCCAGATTTTCGCCGCCTTTGGGGCCCCTATGGACGGGGATGCCAGCGGGCTTGTCGACGATCAGCATCATGCCGTCGCGATGCAGCAGGCGGGAAATGATATCTTCCGGGTTCATGCGTTAGAGGCTATCTGAGGCGCGCGGCGCGGCGTCAAGCGTGCGCCGAAGGGGAATACGAGTTCATGGCCGACGGAAACGGCGAGACGAAGAAACCGGGTCTGTTCGGCCGCATGTTCGGCCGGAAGGCGGAGGCGGAAACAGCGCCCGTGTCCAGCAATGAATCCGTCATTGCGAGGAGTGAAGCGACGAAGCAATCCATCCCCGAATCCGGACGAGCCCCCGGGGATGGATCGCTTCGCTCTCAAGCGAAGTCGGCAACAGCCGACTTGGGCGGGGCTCGCGATGACGAGGCGCAGTCCGACGCGCCGAAACTCTCGTGGTGGAAGCGCCTCAAGTCCGGCCTGGCGCGATCCTCCTCCTCGATCGGGCAAGGCATTTCCGACGTCTTCACCAAGCGCAAGCTCGATGGCGCCGCGCTCGAGGATCTCGAGGACATACTGGTGCGCGCCGATCTCGGCGTGGGCGCCGCCACGCGCATCGTCGAGGCGGTCGGCAAGGGGCGCTACGACAAGGAAGTGTCCGCCGACGAAGTACGCGCGATCCTTGCTTCCGAAGTCGAGAAGTCGCTCGCGCCGGTGGCGAAACCGCTTGTCGTCGATGCTGCGCGCAAACCCTTCGTCGTGCTGGTGGTCGGCGTCAACGGCTCCGGCAAGACGACGACCATCGCCAAGCTGACGCAGCGCCTGCGCAGCGAGGGCAAGTCCGTCGTACTCGCCGCCGGCGACACGTTTCGCGCCGCAGCCATCGAACAGCTGAGAGTTTGGGGCGACCGGCTCGGCGCGCCCGTCATTTCCGGCGCGCCCGGCGCGGACGCCGCCGGCCTCGCCTTCGACGCGCTGACGCAAGCGCGCGAAAAACAGGCCGATGTCGTGCTGATGGATACGGCGGGCCGCCTGCAGAATCGCGCGGAGCTGATGGCGGAGCTCGAAAAGATCGTGCGTGTGATGAAGAAGGTCGACGAGACCGCGCCGCACTCCGTCATTCTCGTGCTCGACGCCACGGTCGGCCAGAACGCGCTCAGCCAGGTCGAAATCTTCGGGCGTGTCGCGGGCGTCACCGGCCTCGTCATGACCAAGCTCGACGGCACGGCGCGCGGCGGCATTCTCGTGGCGATCGCCGACAAATTCGGCCTGCCCGTGCATTTCATCGGCGTCGGCGAAAGCGCCGACGATCTCGAACCTTTCGCCGCGCGCGATTTCGCGCGCGCCATCGCAGGCCTTGAAGAGGAAACAGCGTGACCGACACGCCAGCGGCGGCGCCGCGCAAAAAACTGAAGCCCGGGCTGAAATTCGTCCTGGAGATGGGGCCGCTGGTCCTGTTCTTCCTCGTCTACAACAAATTCGGCATTTTCCAGGGCACGGCGACGCTGATGGTCGCGACCGTGATCGCGCTCGCCGTCACCTACGCGCTGACCAAACATCTCCCGGTCATGCCGATGGTGACAGCGGCCATGGTCGTGATCTTCGGCGGCGCGACGCTGCTGCTGCACGATGCGACTTTCGTGAAGATGAAGGCGACGGTCGTCTATCTGCTGTTCGCGGCAGCGCTGCTCGGCGGCCTCCTGTTCGGCAAGGCGCTGCTGTCGGTCGCCTTCGACAGCGTCATGAATCTCACCGAAGAAGGCTGGCGCAAGCTGACGCTGCGCTGGGGCCTGTTCTTCATCGCCATGGCCGCCGTGAACGAAATCGTGTGGCGCACGCAAACGGAAGATTTCTGGGTGAAGTTCAAGGTGTTCGGATTCGTGCCGCTGACCATTCTGTTCGCGATTTCGCAGACGCCGCTGATGATGAAATACGAACTGAAGGGAGAGGACGCGGAGAAGGCGCCCGAACATTTGTGAGCGCGCCTCGCGTCGTGCGCGAGGTTACAGACGCCGGGGCGGCAATCGGTTCAACTCGCCGAGAATTCCGTTCGTGAGGATCCGATGATTTCTCCGCTCAAGGCTTTCGCCATTGCATTGGCCGTCGGGGCCGCTGTTCCCTTGGCTTATGCCGGCAAGGTGCGGTTCGACACGATGCAGGCGGAGCAGGCCGATCGCGCCTTCGAGTCGAGCTACAAGAAGCTGGCGCCGGGCGTCTATGTGACCGCCCAGATCAAACCGGACGATCTCGCGCGCTTTCGCGACCGCGCTGAAATCAAGTCCGTGATCGACCTGCGCCCCGACGGCGAGGCGGCGGACCAGACGCCCTCGGCGCGAATGGCGACCGAAGCCCGCAAGAGCGGTCTCGAATTTTCCTATGTGCCGACGCCGCACGGGCGCGTTCCGGGCGAGGTCGTCACGCAATTCGACGCGGCGCTGGCGCATAGCCGGAAGCCGGTCCTGCTCTATTGCCGCAGCGGGTCGCGCGCGGCGCGCGTCTGGGCGCTGAGCGAGGCTTCCCGCGTCGGCGGGCTCGATGCGGCCGTCATTCTCGCGGCGGTGCGCGCCGCCGGCCTGTCGGCGGAAACCGAAAAGGCCGAGATCGAGCAGCGGATCGCCGCACGAAAGCCGAATTGAGCGCAAATTCTGGCGAGCGGGAGGGCTCCACATGGACATGTCGTTCGAACGGCCCCTGGCAGTGGCCGAAGAACCGAGAGACGAAGGTCGCGCGGCAGGCGGGCCAGCGCCGCGGGAGGCAGCGTCCGCGACGGCCGCGCCGCCGGCGCA
>JAGRKN010000019.1 GCA_020442275.1 Rhodoblastus sp.
GCGCGAGCAGGGCGGCGGCCGCGATCAGCACGGCAGGCGCGCCAATAGCGACGAGATAGAGCAGGCCGAGCGCGGGATGATACAGCGCAGCCACGAAGGCGACGCCGACGGCGGCGGCGGCGGCTCCGACCGACAGGCCGTAGCCGAGCGCGGCGATCATCAGCGGCATCGGCGCGAAATAGCCGATTGCGACCGTCGCAGCGGATGCTCGGGCGGCGAGCACGAACAGAAGCGCTGCGGCCAGCCCGGCGGCGACAGCCACCAGCGCGGACGCGCCATATGTCTTGAGCTTCGTGTCCGTCATATCGAGCTGTCCCGCCTTTCGAGCGGTTAGGGGCAGATCAAGCGCCTGTCCCAGCCAAATCCAGCGGGCCTGCTGGACCGATTTTTTGGACCGCGAGCCTTCAAGGCTCGCAATCCAGTTTTGGAAGAGGCTGCGAGCCCGAGGGCTCGCGCTCAAATGTTCTTAGCGGATCACGTAGGGCAGCAGGCCCAGGAAGCGCGCGCGCTTGATCGCCTGGGCGAGTTCACGCTGCTTCTTGGCCGAGACGGCCGTGATGCGCGACGGCACGATCTTGCCGCGCTCGGAAATGTAGCGCGAGAGCAGACGCGTGTCCTTGTAGTCGATCTTCGGCGCGTTGGGGCCGGAGAACGGGCAGGTCTTGCGACGGCGGAAGAAGGGACGACGGGCGCCAGCGGACATCAGAAACCTCCCTCGGAAGCGCCGTCTTCACGGCGCGGACGCGGCGGACGATCGCCACGCTCGCCACGATCCGGACGATCGCCGCGCGGGCCGCGGCGGTCGCCGCGCTCGCCGTCGTCGTCGCGCTTGCGCATCATCGCGGACGGGCCTTCCTCCAGCGCCTCGACGCGCAGCGTCATGAAGCGCAGGACGTCTTCCGACAGGCCCATCTGGCGCTCCATCTCGGCGATCGCGGCATGCGGCGCATTGATGTTGAACAGCGAGAAATGCGCCTTGCGGTTCTTCTTGATCCGGTAGGCGAGGGACTTTACGCCCCAATATTCGGTCTTCTCGACCGAGCCGCCGAGTCCGGCGACGACCTTCTTGAACTGCTCGGTCAGGGCTTCCACCTGTTGGGCGGAAATGTCCTGGCGAGCCATATAGATGTGCTCGTAGAGAGCCATGTCTGCTAGCCTTTCCTTCACTCGCGTCTCCGGCGCGGAGCCCTTCGAGCCCATGGGAAAGGCTCGACGGATTGTCGAAGGCGGGAACACGGGAGGGCGGGGAAATCCCCTCTGCAGGACTGCAGCCTCCGTTCAGCCCCCGGCCGGAGCGTCGCGAAGCGCGCTGTCTATATGCAACGGGCGCTCAATGCAAGACCGGTCGGCCAAGGCGGAACGTGGCGGCTTTCCGGGCGCGCCAGACCGTCGGTGGAACCGACGTCGGTCTGGCCGATCCACGCCTTGGCGCTCTTGGCGCGCGCCTGCGACGGCTCGAGGCCGTTGGCGCGCCGCGCGAGTTATTTCTGCGGGACGGTCGCGGTGAACGCGCCATCGGCCGTCGTATTGCCGATCAGCTGATTGTTGCCGAAGCTGACCAGGTTGCCGTTGTTCGCGATGAACAAGCCCCTGACATTCATCGACACGAGCGAATTGTTGACGGTGACGTTTGCCTGGAATTGCGAGGCGACGCCGTTCGCATTCCCGTTCACGGTTGCCCGGTCGAGAGCGATTCTGGTCTGCGCGCCGATCCCCTGAACGCCGGCATTCGTATTGCCGGACGTCGTGCTGTCCGTGATCGCGACGCGAATTGTGCCGCCGTTATTGGTGTTCGCCACGACGCCGGAGAAGTTGTTGTCGATCTGACTGCGACTGATAGTTATGTCGTGCGAAACTGCGGCGGACCCCGGCGCAATGACGACTCCCCCCCCCCCGGCCGTAGTACTGCTTCCGTTTTCCGAGATGACCGTATCCACGATGGAAACCTCGGTGTTGGTCGTGCTGATGACGGCGACCCCGATCGCGGTGCCGCCCCTGAAGCCGCGAATGACGCATTTCTCGATACGCAACGCGCCGCCGCTCAGGAGTTTGACGCCGGCAAGACCCGATCCCAGACCCTGAATATCGAGACCGCGCAGAACGACCACGTCGGTCGAGGCGGCGTTGATGATGATGGCGTTGGTGCCGGCGACCAGCACTCCGGCCTCGAACCCTTCTGAGCTGATCGTGATCGACTTTGTGATCGTCACCGCCCCGAAGCCGCCCGGGTCGAGGACGTTGATCTCGCCGCCCGCGGCGGTCTTCGAAATGGCGCCGGCGAACGTCTTGCACGGAGCTGTGCGGCTGCAGGGGTTCGCGTCGTCGCCGACGCCAGACACCCAGGTCCGTGTCGCCTGCGCGCTCGCCGATTGCGACGCCAGACACAAGAACGTCGCCGCCAGAATTCCGATCAGTCCAGGCAGAAGTCTCATGTCCCCTCTCCATGAGCCGGTTGAAACCGCGCATGAACAGCTGCGCGATCCTGCGGCTCTCAACTATCGCCGCGCCGGACGCCGCCAGCAAGCGCGTTAGCGCACATCGGTCGACAAACCCCGCGCTCGCCTTCGCGCCAAAGACGCACAGTCGGCCTTGGTCCGCTTCCTGCGGTCAGGCTGGCATGGAGGCCACGCCATGCTCAATCTGTCTCGTTTTGGAACGGATCGCTCCGGTTCTGTAGCGGTTCTGTTTTCCGTCTTCCTGCTTCCGGCCGTCATGGCGGTCGGCGTCGCGACCGACTACGCCCGCGTCGCATCGTCCAAGGTCAAGTTGCAGTCGCAGGTGGACGCCGCCGTTCTCGCCGCCGGGCTCGACGTGTCCGGCGCTTCGGACCGCGATCTTCAGACCAAGGCGGAAGACGCCATCGCGGCGGCATTTCCCTCGGGTTCGGGGGTGCGCATATCCAGCGTGTCGCTGCGCACGGTGAACAACAACATATTCGTGACCGTGAACGCCGAGACAGCGACGAATTTCGGCGGGCTGTTCGGCGTGACGCGGATCGCCACTACGACCACGGCCGCCGTCCCGAAACAGACTGGCCGCAAGATGGACGTGAATTTCCTGCTCGACGCCTCCGCATCCATGGGGCTCGCCGCGACGCCGGCCGGCCGTGACCAGCTGCGCGCCGCCGTCGGTTGCGCCTTCGCCTGCCACGATCCCGAAGGCGGCCAGAGGATCAGCAATCTGCAGGTCGCCCAGAACCTCGGTATTCTCACGCGGCTGGACGTGCTGAAGAACGCGGTCGGAACGATGATCGGCCGCATCGCCGCGACCCAGGGCCCGCGCGACCAGTATCGCGTCGCCATCGACACGTTCGACGACAATCCCGTGCGCGCCGTGCCGCTCACCACGGATCTCGCTTCCGCGCGGACCTTCATCCAGAACTATCGCCTCGGCGGCAACACGTCGTTCTCCGGCGCCATACCGGTCTTCAACGGCGATGTCGGCTCGCAGGGCGACGGCTATTCCACGCCAAAGAAGTTCGCGATCATCGTCACCGATGGCGTTCAGGGCCGTCGTGACCGCGTCGGCGGCTTCCATCCTTTCGACGCGCGCCTGTGCGACACGCTGAAGGGGCAGGGCGTCACGGTCATGGTGCTCAACACCAGATACATTCCGATGCCGACGGAATCCGCTTACCGGCAGACGGTCATGCCGATCCAGAATCAGCTCGAACCCGCGCTGATGGCCTGCGCCTCGACCGGTTATTATTTCGCCGCGACCGACCAGGCCGAGATCGACCTCGCCTTCAACCGCATCTTCGATGCGATCCAGGCGCGGCTCCGGCTGGTGCGATAACAGCCAAGCGATCCGCGCGCTCTGGCATATCGCTTGCGAAACCCTCTCCGACAGGCCGCTCACCCGACATATGCGTCGGCTTTGCGACATCAACTGCACGGAGGGACCGATGAGCTTTGAGATCACGCCGAAGGCCGAGCGCTTCATGCGCATGATGGTGATGACGGATGGCGGCCCCGGCGCGGGCTTTCGCCTCGCCGTTACCCCCGGCGGCTGCTCGGGCCTCAATGCCGACATGAGCGTGCGGGCCGAGCCCGAGTCGGGCGATGGCGTGATCCAGCGCAACGGCTTTCGCCTGTTCGTGCCGACCGAGAGCCGCATATTGCTGGATGGCGTGACCATCGATTTCGTCGACAGCGTCGCCGAGACGAAACTCGTCTTCCACGATCCGAAGGCGACCTGCTGCTCGACGCATTGAGGAGGCCGTCATGGGCGAACCAAGATATGCGCTGAACCAGCAGGTGCGCGCGACCGCCGATCTCGTCAACGACGGAACCTATCCCGACGTCGCGCCCGACGCGCTTCTCGCGGGCGAGGGCGCGCTCGGCGAGATCATCAAGATCGGCCATCAGGAAGAAACGAGCGCGACCGTCTATCTCGTCGAATTCGGCGAGCGGGCAATCGGCTGTTTCGAGAGCGAGCTGGCGCCGGCGTAGCTAGCGGCGCGCTCCACGTTTCTCCAGCGCGATCAGCAGCGACGCGATCTGCGCGGAATGATCGAAGCCGCCGGCAAGCGCGATCTCGCGCGCTTGCGCGACCGGCATCAGCTCGACCGCGATCTCCTCGCTCTCGTCGAGCGATTGCTCGGCCACGCGCCGCGCGCCCTCCGCGAGCACGATAAAGATGTTGTTGGTCTGGTTCGCCGGATTGTTGCAGATCGTCCCGACATGCGTGAGACGTTCGGCGGCGTAGCCGGTCTCCTCCCGCAGTTCTCGCGCGGCCGCGGCGATGGGGTCGGCGTCGGAAGCGTCGACGCAGCCCGACGGAATTTCCAGCGTCAGGCGGCCGGCGCCGTGTCGGTACTGCCGGATAACGACGAGGTTCTCGTCGGCGTCGACAGCGATCACCTGCACCCAGTCGGGATAGTCGAGAACATAGTAGGGCTTGATCTCGAGCCCATCGGCCCGAACGCAATCGTCGGCGCGCAGGTCGATCCACTTGTCCTTGATGATCGTGCGCGTCCCGGTCACGCGCCAGGGTTGGGGCAGCTTGCTCATGCCGCCGAAAACCTCACGACCATTCGGAGAAATGTCCGTCCGGATAGATGCGCCAAGCGCGCAAGCCCGATTTGGCGATGACGGTGCGCCCGGCCTTCGCCTGCGCCACGAGATGCTTGAACACCAGCGGATGACGCCAGGCCATCGGCTTCGTCGGCTCGCAGACCGCCTGGTAATCCTCGTTGTCGGGATCTTCCATCAGGATCGTGCCGACCTTGTCGGGGCGCAGCGTGGCGGGCAGGTCGCGCTCCATCATCCAGTCGCATTCGAAGTCGCGGCAAACCTGCGGGCGCGTCGCATAGGTATTGCAGCCGCCGCCCTTCACGCAGAACTCGCAGGTCACGCCCATCGGCTTCTTGAAATGATCGATCTCGAGCGCGGAACAGCACATCGTGCACGGGCCGCAGGATTTTCCGGGAATGGCCATGGAACGCGAGAAGCCCGCCGCTGATTGAAACGAATCGTCGCGGCCATTGTGGGCTTCGGTCTGTCACATTCAAGCGCGGGCGTTGGGCTCTATGCCTTGTCCATCACCAGCAGGTCCGGCCGCTTCACCTCGATCTCGACGAAAGCGATCGGGTGGTCGGAGCCGTTCTGGATATCGTGCTCGACGCCGGCCGGCCGTGAGTAGGTCGTCCCCGCCGTCATCGGCCTGTCCTGCACGACGCCGTCGACCTCCGCGCGCAGATTGCCGTCGGTCAGCATGACCACGAAATAGGGCCAGCCGTGCCGGTGCATGCCGGTGACGGCGCCGGGCTCGAAATCCCAGCGGGTGATGCGGATGACGTCGTCGTCCTGGAGCTGGGTGGGTTTGGCGGGGATGTCGCAAATAAATGGCATGGCGCAATCTCGGAGGCGGCGGCCGACAAGTCAATCGCACGTCCCGCCAGTGGAATTCGGTTCGATGTTCCCTGACGGTAACCTACGGATAAGCATGCTGCTTCACGCAATGGAGAGGTTCCCTCGCTAGGGTCTGGGGAACCGTCCGGCCAGGTCGTCATTGCAGGATATCGCTGGGATCTCAGGTATGAAGAAGCGCATTTCCAAGACTGCGAAGAGGTTTCTTCGTCGCGACGACGGATCTGTCGCGGTTATCGCGTCCGTTGCCATCATCCCTGTTCTCGCCGCTGTCGGCGGCGCGATCGAATTCAACCGCTTGAACGGCGTCAAGGTGGCGGCTCAGGCGGCCGCCGACACGGCTGTGCTGGCGGCTGCGTCCAAGGCGAGCCTGTCGCAGAGCGAGCGCCAGGCGATCGCGGCGGGCGCGGTGAACGCCATCTTCGGAGCGCGCGCGAGCGTTCTCGGGCTACAGACCGTCGAAACGGATGTCTCCACGGGACTTTACGAGGTGAAGATCACTGGCTACGCACCGAGCGTGGTCCAGAAGCTCATCGGACTGGACCGGTTGAATTTCTCGGTCACGTCCCGCGCGACGACGAGCGGCGTCTCGGCGGCTAGGCCGCTGGAGCTCGCGCTCGCGCTCGACAATACGGGATCGATGTCCGCCAATATGGGCGACCTCAAGGCCGCCGCGAAATCATTGGTCGACGCGGTCATGGGGTCGGGCGGCGGCGCCGCGCGCGTGAGCGTCGTTCCCTATGTCGCCGTGGTGAACCCGGGTCTGACCGACGCGGCGAGCGTCGCCAACTATATCGATACGACCGCGGTCAACCCGTTCAACGGTATATGGTATCGCGACTGGCAAGTGACCCAGGGCGCCGGATGCACGCCGAACTGGGGAGGCTCCAGCGGCGGCGGTTCGAGCGGCG
>JAGRKN010000181.1:0-9941 GCA_020442275.1 Rhodoblastus sp.
TCTTCTACACGGTCTTCGCCTCGATCGTGAAATTCGCGCTCGGCCTCTATCTCGCCCTGCTGCTCAACAAGAACCTGCCGATGAAGGCGCTGCTGCGCTCGATTGTACTCATCCCCTATATCGTGCCGACCGTGCTCTCGGCGATCGCCTTCTGGTGGATCTACGATTCGCAATTCTCGATCATTTCCTGGTCGCTCACCAAGCTTGGCCTGATCAGCCACAACATCAACTTCCTGGGCGATCCCTGGAACGCGCGCTGGTCGCTGATCGTCGCCAATATCTGGCGCGGCGTGCCCTTCGTCGCCATCACCTTGCTCGCCGGCCTGCAGACCGTGTCGCCCTCGCTCTACGAGGCGGCCACCATCGACGGCGCGTCGCGCTGGCAGAACTTCCGCTACGTCACCTATCCGCTGCTCACCCCGATCATCGCGGTCGTGATGACCTTCTCGGTGCTCTTCACCTTCACCGACTTCCAGCTGATCTGGGCGATGACGCGCGGCGGACCGGTGAACGCGACGCATCTGATGGCGACGCTCTCCTATCAGCGCGCCATTCTCGGCGGCAATCTCGGCGAGGGCGCAGCCATCGCAACCGCCATGATCCCCTTCCTGCTGGCGGCGATCATGTTCTCGTGGTTCGGCCTGCAGAAGCGCAAATGGCAACAGGGCAGCGACAATGACTGAGGCGGGCAACCTCTCCAAGGATCTGGTGAAGGCGAATCTCGCCGACGCCTCCGAGGGCATGAGCTATCTGGAGACGCTGCCGCAGCGAATCGTGACGACCTGGATTCCGCTCGGGCTCATCCTCATCGTCCTGCTGTTCCCGTTCTACTGGATGGTTCTGACCGCCATCAAACCGGACGAGCAACTGATCGACATGAACACCTACAACCCGTTCTGGGTCGTGGGGCCAACGTTCAAGCACATCTACAAACTCCTGTTCGAGACGCGCTATCCGCTGTGGCTGTGGAACACGATGTACGTGTCCGTGCTCGCCACACTCGTGTCGCTGATCGCCAGCGTCATGGCCGCCTACGCCATCGTGCGCCTGCGCTTCCGCGGCGCGCAGCTGACCGGCGGCCTGATCTTCCTCGCCTATCTCGTGCCGCCGTCGATCCTGTTCATCCCGCTCGCCACCATCGTCCAGAAATACGGCCTGTTCGATTCGCCGATGGCGCTGGTGCTGGTCTATCCCACGATCCTCATCCCGTTCTCGACCTGGCTCCTGATGGGCTATTTCAAGACCATCCCCTACGAGCTCGAGGAATGCGCGCTGATCGACGGCGCGACGCGCATGCAGATCCTCACCCGCATCATCCTGCCGCTGGCGGTGCCGGGCCTGATCTCGGCCGGCATTTTCTCGCTGACGCTGTGCTGGAACGAGTTCATCTACGCGCTGACCTTCATCACCTCGGTGCAGAACAAGACGGTGCCGGTCGCCATCGTCAACGAATTCGTCGACGGCGACATCTACCGCTGGGGCTCGCTGATGGCGGGCGCGCTGGTCGGCTCGCTGCCGCTGGTGATCCTCTATTCCTTCTTCGTGGAATATTACGTGTCCGCGATGACCGGCGCGGTGAAGGAATAATGGACCAGGACCTCGTCGATCGCCTGCTCATCCGCGAGACCATCGAGAACTGGGCGGTCTGGCGCGACGCCGGCGACTGGGAGCGCTTCCGCACTGTCTGGACCGACGACGGCTGGATGATGGCGACCTGGAAACAGGGTTCCGCCGACGACTTCATCGCCGCCTCGATCGAGGGCTGGAACAAGGGCGTCAGCATCCTGCATTTCCTTGGCGGCTCGTCGATCGACGTCGCCGGCGACCGCGCGATCGCGCAGACCAAGATGACGATCTCGCAGCGTGGCCCGGTCGACGGCGTGATCTGCGACATCGTCTGCACCGGCCGCTTTTACGATTTCATGCTGAAACTCGACGGCGCGTGGCGCGTGCGGCTCCGGCAACCGATCTACGAGAAGGACCGGCTCGATCCGCTCGACCCCGCGGCCAAGCTCGTTCTCGATGAAAGCCTGCTCGCGCAGTTTCCTGTCGGCTACCGCCATCTCGCCTATCTCCAAACCAAGATCGGCTATCAGGTGAAGCGCGACATGCCCGGTCTCAAGGGCACGGAAGTCGAAGCGCTTTATTCGCGCGGAAAAGACTGGCTCGCCGGCAAGCCGCTCTGAGCGTCACGCTTTCGCCTTAACAACCCGCTCGCGATAGAACAGATACAATCCCGAACTGACCACGATCCCTGCGCCGATGGCCGTGTAAAATCCCGGCACGTCGCCGAACACGATGAAGCCCAGCGCCGTCATCCAGACGATCTGCGTATAGACATACGGCGCGAGCACCGCCGCCGGCGCGCGGCCGTGCGCGAGGATGAGCAGGTAGTGACCGAAGCCGCCGAAGGCGCCCATGGCGGCCAGCCCGAGCCACACGCCCGGGGATTGCGGCCATTGCCAGAACCACGGCACGAAGGGCGTAAGAATCACCACGCCGGAAATGGATGAGAAGAACGTCGTCGTCGTCGGCGGATCGGTCGCCGCGAGCATGCGCGTGAACATGTTGTAGAAGGCGTAGCAGAACAGGCTGCCGATCGAATAGATCATGCCCGGCTGCATCGTCCCGACGCCCGGCCGCACCACGACCAGCACGCCGATGAAGCCGACGAGGATCGCGATCAGCCGACGCGGCCCCACCCATTCTCCGAGAATGGGGCCGGCGAGCAGCGACAGAACCAGCGGCAGCGCGAAGGCGATCGACATGGTGTCGGCGAGCTGCAGGTGGCGCAGCGCCAGAAAGTTGAACAGCGTCGAGCCGAACAGCAGCAGCGCGCGGAACGATTGCAGGAACGGCCGCTGCGTGCGCAGCGAGCCGGTCGCGCGCCAGGGATTGGTGAAGATCAGCGCCAGGATCGTCGCGCCGAGATAGCGCGACCACACGACTTCCCAGACCGGCACGTGGCGGCCGAGCCACTTGCCGGTCGTGTCGAGACAGGCGAAGCAGACGAGCGCGCAGCACATCAGCAGAATTCCGCGCTGGCGCGACTTCAGCTCGGCCGCGTCCGCGACATCGAGCGAGGCGCGCGGCGCCGGGGCTTTTTCGCTGCCCGGTTCGGTGGTCGTCATTCCGCCTTGTAGACGCGCGGGCGATTCAGGGCGACCCGTGAATTGTCGGAAAGCCCGCCGGTCCGCCATGTCTGAGTCGCATGGCTTATCGCTCCCGCTCCCGCGCGCTGTCGTGCCAGCGCCCCAGAAACACATGGGACAGGACCGTGAACAACGCATAGATCGCGATGCCCGTCAGCGAGATCAGCGTCAGCGCGGCGAACATTCGGGGGATGTTGAGGCGGAAGCCGGCTTCGGTGATGCGGAAGGCGAGCCCCGTGCCCTGTCCGGCCGCGCCCGCCGCCAGTTCGGCGACGATCGCGCCGATCAACGCAAGCCCGCCGGCGATCCGCAGCCCCGAAAAGAAGTACGGCAACGCCGCCGGTAGCCGCAGCCAGATCAGCTGCTTCCAGCGCGAGGCGCGATAGAGCTCGAAGAGATCGAGCAGATTGTGATCGGTCGAGGCGAGGCCGAGCGCCGTGTTCGACAGGATCGGGAAGAAGGCGACGATGAAGGCGCAGACCAGCACCGCCGTCGAAGGTTCGAGCCAGACGAGCAGAAGCGGCGCTATGGCGATGACCGGCGTCACCTGCAGGATGATGGCGAAGGGCAGGAAGGCGCGCTCGATCCATCTGGATTGCGCGAGCAGGATGGCAAGCCCGACGCCGCCGACGACCGCCAGCGCCAGCGCCTCGAAAGTGATGGTCAGCGTCACCATCAGCGACGCCGACAGAAGCGGCCAGTCCTTGATGAGCGTGGCGAGGATCACGCTCGGCGCCGGCAGGATGTAGGGCGGGATGCGCGCCAGCTCGACGACCGTTTCCCACAGCAGCAGGAACAGCGCGAAGACGATGATCGGCAGGCCGACGTCGATGAGTTTGCCGGACCGCGAGTCGTCCGGCTCGCCCTGCCCCGCGCCGTCATTGCGAGGCTGAAGGCTCGTGCTCCGATCGCCACTCACGCCAGAACCCTCCCGCTCGCGCGATCGAGCGCGGCGGACGCGCGCCGGCAGCTCTCGGCGAATTGCGGCGACAGTCGGAATTCGGCGTCGCGCACGGACGGGCCATCGACCTCGATGGTCTCAACCACGCGCCCCGGACGACCGGAAAACACCGCGATACGCGACGACAGATAGACGCTCTCGAACACGGAATGCGTGACGAAAACCACTGTCGTCTTCAATCCGCGCGCCAAAGCCAGTAGATCGTCGTTGAGCTTGAAGCGCGTGATCTCGTCCAGCGCTGCGAAGGGCTCGTCCATCAGGAGTAGCGGCGGCCGCGTGACCAGCGCGCGCGCGATCGACACGCGCATGCGCATGCCGCCGGAGAGTTCGCGCGGATAAGCATGCGCGAATTGCGCCAGGCCGACGCCCTCGAGCGCGGCGCCGATACGCGGCTCCGCCTCGCGCTCGCTCACCCCCGAAAGCCGCAGCGGCAGATAGACGTTGTGCGCGACATCGGCCCAGGGCATCAGCGTCGGCTCCTGAAAGACGAAGCCGACCTGCGGCATGACGCCATTACGCCACGCGATGCCGCCCGTGGTCTGGCGACCGAGCCCGGCGATCAAGCGGAGCGCCGTCGACTTGCCGCAGCCGGAGGGACCGAGCAGCGACAAGAACTCGCCCGCACGCACGTCGAGATCGAGACCATCGAGCGCGTGGACGCCGTTGGCGAAAGACTTGCCGACCCCCTTCATCCGCAGAAGGGGGAAGTCAGCGTCGCTCACGGCTTCGGCCTGAGGTCGACGCCCACGCCCTTGTTCACGAATTGCAGCGTGTAGGACTTCTTGTAATCGACCTTGGCGTCGACCACGCCGGCCTTCACCATCTTGTCGAAGAAGCTCTTCATCCGCGCGTCGGTCATCGCGCCGATGCCAGCCTTCAGCGAGTCGCCGGAATCGACGATCCCGTATTCCTTCATTTTCGCGATGGAGAAGGCGATCTGCCCGTCCGATATCTCCGGGTTGTCCTTCTTGATCAGCGCATTCGCGGCCTTGTTGTCGCCGTAGAGATAATTGTACCAACCGATCGCGGAGGCATCGACGAAGCGCTGCACGAGGTCGGGCTTTTTCGCGATCGTGTCGGCGCGCGTCTCGATCGTGGTGGAATAGGAATCGTAGCCGAAATCGGCGACGAGGAAGACGTTCGGCTTGAACCCGCCCTGCTTCTCGACCTCGTAGGGTTCGCTCGTCAGATATCCCTGTTGCACCGACATTTTGTCGGCGAGAAAGGGCGCGGGGTTGAAGCTGTAGGGCTTCACCTTCTCTTCCTTGAAGCCATAGGTCTGCTTCGCCCACTGGAAGACGGTGACGAGATTGTCCTTGCCGACGAAATAGGCGCTCGCCTTCTTCAGATCGTCGATCTTGTCGAGCCCGACGCCGGGGTGCGACATGTAGATGATCGGGTCCTTCTGGAACATCGAGGCGACGGCGAGCGTCGGCACGCCCTCCTTCACCGCGTCCAGCGCCTGGATCATGTTGGCGCCCATGAAGAAGTCGACCTTGCCGGAAACCAGCAGCAGGCGGTTGTTGGCCTGCGGCCCACCCGGCACGATCTTCACCTCCAGCCCGTATTTCGCGTAGGTGCCGTCGGCGACCGCCTGGTAGAAGCCGCCGTGCTCGGCTTCGGCCAGCCAGTTGGTGGCGAACGACACCTTGTCGAGCGCAAGCGCTGCGCGCGGCGCGGCCAGGGCGACAAAGGCGGCCAGCGCCGCCACGAACGATTTCAACTTCACTGAACCTCCTCGGCCGATGCGGGCCCCCGGATTGCGGCATGGAACTGCGAGAGGGATTTGTGGCCGCTGCAGGCGCGAAGCGCAAGCGCCGGCTGGACCGCCGACCTTCAGGCCCTCATAGTCGCGTTCATGCCGCCCACCCGCCTCTGGACCGAAATGAGCGCGCTCGAATTCCGCGAGACCGACATGACGCGCATGATCGCGATCCTGCCGGTCGCGGCGGTGGAACAGCATGGGCCGCACCTGCCGGTCGGCGTCGATACGCAGATCATGCGCGGCTACCTCGATCGCGTCCTCGAGCGCATGCCGGAAGATCTGCCCTGCCTCTTCCTGCCGATCCAGCAGATCGGCGCATCGCTCGAACACTGCGGCTTTCCCGGCACGCTGTCGCTGCCCGCCGAAGTCGCGATCCGCGCCTGGACCGCGATCGGCGAAAGCGTCGCGCGCGCAGGCTGCCGCAAGCTCGTCATCCTCAATTCTCACGGCGGCAACAGCGCGCTGCTGCCGCAGATCGCGCTCGATCTGCGCGCGCGGCTGAACATGCTGGTCGTGACCGTCTCGTGGAGCCGCTTCGGCTATGCCGACGATCTCTTTTCCGAGGAAGAACAGGCGCACGGCATTCACGCCGGCGAGATCGAGACATCTCTCATGCTCGCCTTCCGGCCAGATCTCGTGCGCATGCATCTGGCCGACGATTTCCGTCCCGCGACTCGCGACATGGAAGACGACTTCACATGGCTACGCGCCGACAGGCCGGCCGGCTTCGGCTGGATGGCGCAGGATATTTCCGCCAGCGGCGCCATGGGCAATGCCGCGGGCGCGACGGCCCAGAAAGGCGAGACGACGGCCGATTACGGGGCGACCGCCTTCATCGAGCTGCTGCGCGATGTCGAGGCTTTCGATCTCGCGCGGCTCGAGAACGCGCCTGATCTCTAGCGCTTGAAAATCTTCTCCAGCCGCAGGGCCGGCGCGCCGTCTTCGTAATAGGCGTCCACGCGGGCAAAACGCGCATAACCTAAGCTTTCGTAGAGCCGCAGCGCGCGAAAATTGTCTTCGCGCGCTTCCAGCCGCATCGCCGTGCAACTACGCGTCACGGCCTCGTTCTCGCAGGCTTCGAGCAAGGCGCGCCCGACGCCCGCAGGCGCCCCGGGCGCGCGCGCGATCGAGAACAGCCGCGCGCGTCGCGAATTCCTGCGAAACTCGACCAGCGCATAGCCCGCAAGATGCGCGTCGCGCTCGGCGACGAGCAGGGCGCAGGACAAACTCGCCAGACGTCGACCGAAGGCGCGCCGCGACAGCCGGTCGCTCTCGAAAACGGAGTTCTCGATCGCGACCAGCCCGTCGAGATCGCCGATGCGCGCAGCGCGAAGAATCAGGGCTTGTTCGACCAGGGGAAGGTCCAGGTTTCCGTCAATGTGCGACCGCCCGACCGCAGGAAGACGCGCACGTCGGCGGGATGGCCATTGGGCGTCTGCACGTCGACGAAAGCGCGGATGCCCTTTACGTGTGGATTGGCCATCGCGAAGGCGCGCAGCACCGAACCCTGCGAGATCGAGGCGACCACTTCCACCAGCGCCGTGTCACTCGCGTAATAGGAGAGATCGCCGCCCGCGAAATCGATGATGAAGCGCCGCGAGCCCTCTGGCGGCGTCTCGCGCGAGCCGAGCGCGCGCGCCGCCGTCTGGAACGTGTTGACCGTGCGTCCATTGGGCGATAGCCGCGACATGTCGAGCGTCGAGACGATCTTGTAGCCGGCCGTGAACGGCGTGCCGGGAACCGGCCCTTCGGTCGGCACGAAGGAGGCCACGATATTGTCGTTGGTCTCGTCGGTCGTCGGCAGTTCCACCAGTTCGACCCGGCCCTCGCCGAAGGCGTCCGTCGGCTCGATCCAATAGCTCGGTCGCGCCTGATAGGCGAGTTCGAGGTCCTGATAGTGATCGAAATTGCGGTCGCGCTGGATCAGGCCGAAGCCGCGCGGGCTCTTGTCGAGGAAGGACGTGATCGAGACCGAGGTCGGATTGCGCAGCGGCCGCCACAGCCACTCGCCGCTCTCATTGTGCATCTGTAGCCCGTCCGAATCGTGCAGTTCGAACCGGAAGTCGGGATTGGGCCGGCGATCGTTTTCGCCGAGGAAATACATGGACGTCAGCGCCGCCAGGCCGAATTTCACGCCTGGCCGGCGCGCGAACAAGGTCGCGCTGACCTCCATCACCGAATCCTGGCCGGGATCGAGATCGAAACGATAGGCGCCGGTCACCGACTCGCCGTCCATCAGACCGTAGAACGTCGCCTTCTCCGCCTTGGGGCCGGGCGTTTCGATCCAGAATTCGCGGAAGAACGGAAATTCCTCGTGGTTCGTGCCGGTCTCGACCGCAAGCCCGCGCGCCGAAAGGCCGTAGCTCTGGCCGCGTCCGAGAAACCGGAAATAGCTCGCGCCGATGAAGGAGCAGGCCTCGTCGTAGACGCGCGGATTGTTGAGCGGATAGTGCAGCCGGAACCCGGCAAAGCCGGTGTTGACGGGCAATTGCCGCTCGAACTTGGTCTTGCCGTAGTCGAACAACGCCGCCGAATAGGGAATGGGCGTGGCGATGCCGTCGCGGATCAGGTTGATCGTCACCGGCCGCCGGAAGATGTGCCCGAGATGGAAGACATGCAGCCGGAACGGGCTGTTGGCGAAGAATGCTTTCTCGGGCCGGAAGCGGATGTCGCGCCAGCCGTCGAAATCGAGCGTCTCGAGCCCGTCCGGCAGCCGGGCGATCGTCGCGTCGAAGGGCGCCTCGGCCAGTTCGCGCGCGCGCTTCACCACGTCCTCGAAGCCGAATTTGGGCGAGGGCGGGGCCGGCTTAGGCGCGGGCTTGGGCTGCGCGGGCCTGGCGGGGCTGGGCTGCGCCAGCGCGCCTGACCACGCGAGCGTGCCGGTGGCGAGAGCGCCTGCGCCGAGGGCGGCGGCGCCGAGGAGGTGTCGACGAGAGGTTTCGGTCATGTCCGGAAAGTGTGGCGTCGGAAGGTTTTGCGGAGCGCGGATAGCCTCGTATCCCGTCGCAAACAAGGCGGCAAGCAGCCTGAACGGGGCCTGAACGACAGGCTGGAGCCGGTTCGCGAAAAATTCCATCGAATAAGTCGGGAAAGTCGAAGATTTTTCTTGTGTTCGGGAAAATCCAGCTTATTTATCGGCCTGCCCAAATCGCACGTGCCTGTGGTCGTGTGTCGGTCGGCGGGGATCCGGACAAGAGGCCGGTCAACCGTCGAGTAAAAACCGGCAGCCGGAGGCGAACCGGCGAACCCCGTCTGAACGGGGGATCGCGACTTAAAGCAACGACGGACCGGGCTTTTTTGGTCTCTGTCGGCCCCTCCAAAGGCCGACAACCGAAGAGGCTTGTCTTTCTTGCCGGGCGTGCGGATCGGGATCTCCCTTTCCAAACGATGGCCACGCTGACCGCGACGCAACGTCTCCGGACACCGTCGAGGAACCTCGAAGCGCTCACGCGGTTCGGGGAAAACGTGTCCTTAACGGCGCACCACCCGATCGGCCGAGCCGGGCTTTGCCCGCCGACGCCGGTCCAGGCTGCGGGTCGACCGCTTGTTCCGCGTTTCCATCGCGCGGGCAGGACTAGGTCGCAGCCACGAAGTGAACTGGTACTGGCGCGGGAGACCGCGCCCTTCGTAGGGGAGGCGGCGATGACCGACCGTATCTTGGAATTCCTCCGGGCGCGACGCGAAGCCGGACGTGACAATGGACCCTGCCTCGTCGTCGATCTCGACGTCGTGCGCGACAATTACAACGCCTTCGCCAAGGCGCTGCCGGACACGCGCGTCTTCTACGCGGTCAAGGCGAACCCCGAGCCGCAGGTGCTGAAGCTCCTGGCCGAGCTCGGCTCGTGCTTCGACACGGCCTCCGTCGTCGAGATCGAGCAGTCGCTCGCCGCCGGCGCCTCGCCCGACCGCATCTCCTTCGGCAACACGATCAAGAAGGAGCGCGACATCGCGCGCGCCTATGCGCTCGGCATCCGGCTGTTCGCAGTCGATTGCGAGGCCGAGGTCGAGAAGATCGCGCGCGTGGCGCCGGGCTCGAAGGTGTTCTGCCGCATCCTGTCGAACG
>JAGRKN010000181.1:9957-13022 GCA_020442275.1 Rhodoblastus sp.
GTCGCGCAAGTTCGGCTGCGCGCCGGAGATGGCGCCGCGGGTGCTCGAGCACGCCTATCGTCTGGGCCTGCAGGCCCATGGCGTGTCCTTCCACGTCGGATCGCAGCAGCGCAATCCGAAGATGTGGGACGGCGCGCTCAAGGACGCCTCGAAGATCTTCCGCGATCTCGCGGAGCGCGGCATCCACCTGTCGATGGTCAACCTCGGCGGCGGTTTCCCGACGAAATATCTCAAGGATATTCCGGCGGTGAAGGCGTACGGCCAGTCGATCTTCCGCAGCCTGCGCAAGCACTTCGGCAACCGCATTCCGGAGACGATCATCGAACCGGGCCGCGGCATGGTCGGCAACGCCGGCATGATCGAGGCGGAAGTCGTGCTCGTCTCGAAGAAGGCGGACGAGGACAAGGTGCGCTGGGTCTATCTCGACATCGGCAAGTTCAACGGACTCGCCGAGACCATGGACGAGATGATCCGCTATCCGATCCGCACCGAGCAGGACGGCGACGACATGGGCCCCTGCGTGCTCGCAGGCCCCACCTGCGATTCGGTCGACGTGCTCTACGAGAAGGATCCCTATTTCCTTCCGTTCAGCCTCGAGATCGGATCGAAGGTGCTGATCGAGGGCACGGGCGCCTATACGACGACCTATTCGGCCGTCGGCTTCAACGGCTTCCCGCCGCTCGAGACGCATGTGATCTGAGCAACGCATTGGCGCTGCCGGCGTTCTGAAACGTCACGCGAGGGACGAACGCGCCCCTCGCCTCCATTCACCTGATTTCCCGAACGGCCTGTCCGGGCATGGCTTCGTCATGCCTCGAGGTGCGAGGGTTGTCCCTGCCTCTCAAAGGAGGAAGCGATGACCTCTGTCCTGTCGACGGCGCTTGCGCCGCGCTCTTTCACGATCGACGTCGAACGCGACGGCGACGTTTTCGCGCGCGAGAAATTGCTCGACGCCGCCATGGGCCCCGGCCGTTTCCGCAAGTCGTCGCAGAAGCTGCGCGACAACCGCCTGCCGGCGCTCGCGCTTGTCGCGCGCGACGAGAATAGCCGCATTGTCGGCACGGTGCGCCTCTGGCAGGTCGACGCTGGCGGCGCGCCCGCGCTGCTGCTCGGCCCGTTGGCCGTCGCCGAGGATCGCCGCTGCGACGGCGTCGGCGGCGCCCTGATGCGCGAAGCCATTTCGCGCGCGAAAAACGCGGGGCACGGCGCGATCATTCTCGTCGGCGATGCGCCCTATTACGCGCGCTTCGGTTTCGAGCGCCGCCTGACCGAGCGACTGCATATGCCCGGCCCGGTCGAGCTCGACCGCTTCCTCGCGCTGGAGCTGCGCGCAGGCGCGCTCGACGGCGCGCGCGGCAGGCTCCGCGCGACCGGCGCCCGCGAGGCGGCCGTGCCCGCGCAGCGACGCAAGGCGGCGTAGGCGAGCCTACCCCCGCATCTTCAGCATGAACTGCAGGATCTTCATCGGCCGCCCCTTGTAGGGCGGCTGAAACAGCATCTGGATCGCCGAAACCGGCCCCTGATAGAACACCGGTCGCAACTTGGAGAATGTATTGAAGCCCTCGCGCGCGTGATAATGGCCCATGCCGCTCGGGCCGACGCCGCCGAATGGCAGGTCGTGCTGGCCGACATGCAGCAGCGCCTCGTTGACCGACACGCCGCCCGACATGACTCGCGAAATGTAGAAGTCGCGCGTGTCGGCATCATGCGTGAAGGGATAGATGGCGAGCGGTCGGTCGTGCGCGTTGATGTAGGCGGCGACTTCGCTGCGGTCGCGATAGGTCATGATCGGCAGGATCGGCCCGAAAATTTCGCGCTGCATGACGATCATATCTTCGCTTGGATCAAGCACGGCCTGCGGCGCGAACTTGCGCTTGCCCGCATCGGGAGCCTGGCCCTCCGCCAGATTGACGATCCGCGCGCCCTTGGCCTTCGCATCTTCCAGCGTCGCGACGAGCCGGTCATACGAACGCTGGTCGATGATGGAGGTGAAGTCCGCAGCGTTGAGATCGGGATAGCGTTGCGCGATCAGCCGCCTGCAATGCGAGACGAATTCCTCCGCCTTGCCCTCCGGCACGAAGACGTAATCCACATTCGTGCAGATCTGGCCGGCGTTCAGCATCTTCACCCAGATGATGCGTTCCGCCGCGGTCTGGATCGGATAGTCCGGCGCGACGATCGCCGGCGATTTGCCGCCGAGTTCGAGCGTCACCGGCGTGAGATTCTGCGCCGCATTGGCCATGACCGAACGCCCCGTCGCGCCCGAGCCGGTGAACAGGAGGTGATCGAACGGCAGCGATGAAAAGGCCGGCCCGCGACCGCCGCCGTCGGTAAAGAACGACAATTTCTCCGCGGGCAGATATTTCGGCGAAATCCGCATCAGCAATTGCGCGAGATGTTCGGAATTCTGCGACATCTTGACCATGGCGCGATTGCCCGCCGCGATGATCGCCGCCAGCGGGCAGAAGCTGAGGTTGAGCGGAAAATTCCACGGCACGATCACACCGACGAGCCCGAGCGGCTGCGGAATCACGCGGTTCTTCGCCAGCGGATAGGTCATGAAGTCGACATGCCGCCGCTGCGGCTTCATCCACTTTTTCAGATGCCTGATCGCGTCCGAAATCGTCTCCAGCGCGACGAAATATTCCGTGAACAGCGTCTCGAATTCGCTGCGATTGCCATAGTCGGCGTTGATCGCCGCCACGATCTCGTCGCGGTTCTCCTTCAGCAGCCGCCCCAGCGCCTTCAGATCGGCGACGCGCTCGTCGTACGAGGGCTCCGGCGCGGCCAGATAGGCGGCGCGCTGAGCGTCGAAACAATCCTGGAATTCCTGCGGAATGGCGATCGGGCCGAGTCCCGCGACGGGAGCGTTCATGTCGGGCTCCTATTCTTGGATGCGGCAAGAGCCTGCATATAGGGCAATCTAGCGCAAGCGCCCGTCGACCGCGAGCCTTCAGGCTCGCAACACACCATGCGAGCCCGAAGGTTCGCGGTCCAAAACTGTTTGAAATCGCTGCAAAGCCACGGCCGGGCTTGACCTGCGCGCCTCCGCTTGTTTCAACGCG
>JAGRKN010000181.1:13134-20743 GCA_020442275.1 Rhodoblastus sp.
TGATCGGCTTCGGCTCGATCGGCAAAGGCTGCCTGCCGCTGATCGAACGCCATTTCGACTTCGACAAGTCGCGCTTCGTCATCATCGACCCCAGCGAGATCGACAAGGACCTGGCCGAACAGCACGGCGCGCGCTTCATCAAGGCCGCCATCACCAAGGACAATTACAAGGAACTGCTCGGCCCGCTGCTGACCGAAGGCGGCGGACAGGGATTCTGCGTCAACGTCTCCGTCGACACGTCATCGGTCGACATCATGCGCTTCTGCCGCGAGATCGGCGCGCTCTACATCGACACGGTCGCGGAGCCCTGGCTCGGCTTCTATTTCGACGACAAGATGGATAACGAGCAGCGCACCAATTACGCGCTGCGCGAAGCGGTGCTGGAGGAGCGTCGCCGCGCCCCTGGCGGCCTCACCGCCGTTTCTTGCTGCGGCGCCAATCCGGGCATGGTCTCGTGGTTCGTCAAGCGCGCGCTGGTCAATCTCGCCGCCGATCTGAACGACAGCCATCCCGAGCCGAAGACGCGGGAGGAATGGGCCGCTCTCGCCATGCGCCTCGGCGTCAAGGGCATCCATATCGCCGAGCGCGACACGCAGCGCGCGATTCATCCCAAGCAGCGCGACGTCTTCGTCAATACCTGGTCGGTGGAAGGCTTCCTGTCAGAAGGCATGCAGCCCGCCGAACTCGGCTGGGGCACGCATGAAAAATGGAAGCCCGACAACGCCGGCGAACACAAGACCGGCTGCGGCGCGGCCATCTATCTCAACCAGCCCGGCGCCAATACGCGCGTGCGCTCGTGGTGCCCGACGCCCGGCGCGCAATACGGCTTTCTGGTCACGCACAACGAGGCGATCTCGATCGCCGATTATTTCACGGCGCGTGACGCGGGCGGCAATGTGGTCTACCGCCCGACCTGCCACTACGCCTATCATCCGGCCGACGACGCCGTGCTCTCGCTGCACGAACTCTTCGGCCGCGCCGGCCGCATTCAGCCGGCGCATCACATCCTCACCGAGCACGAGATCGAGGACGGCGTCGACGAACTCGGCGTTCTTCTCTATGGCCACGCCAACAACGCCTACTGGTACGGCTCGCAACTCTCGATCGAGGAAACGCGCCGCATCGCGCCCTATCAGAACGCGACCGGCCTGCAGGTGACTTCGGCGATCCTCGCCGGCATGGTTTATGCGCTGGAAAATCCGAACGTCGGCATCGTCGAGGCCGACGAGATGGATTTCCGCCGCTGCCTCGAAGTGCAGTCGCCCTATCTCGGTCCGCTCGTCGGCCGCTACACCGACTGGACGCCGCTGACCGACCGCCCGGGCTTCTTCCCCGAAGATATCGACGAAAGCGATCCCTGGCAGTTCCGCAACATACTGGTGCGCTGACCGGGCGTCCGAAGGAACAAAAAAGCTCAGGGCGCGTTCTTGGCACGCCGCGCTCGAGCTGGCTGTTTTCCTTCGGAGGCGTCATTGGCACAGAAATCGACAGACGTTCAGCAGGCGCTCGCCTCGCCCGCTGGTCTATCTCCCGAAAGTGTGAAGGCGATTTCGGCATCGCTCAATCAGGTCCTCGCGGACGCCTTCGCGCTCTATCTGAAGACCAAGAACTTTCACTGGCACATGACCGGTCGTCACTTCCGCGACTATCACCTGCTGCTCGACGAACAGGCGGCCCAGATTTACGGCATTACCGACGATGTCGCCGAGCGCGTGCGCAAGGTCGGCGGACGGACGATCAAGTCGATCGGGCACATATCGAAGCTGCAGGCAATCAAGGACAACGACAAGGACAACGTTTCGCCCTCCGACATGCTCAACGAGCTGCGGCAGGACAATGCGACCTTCATCAAAGACCTGCGCAAGGCGCACGACGCCGCCGACGACGCCAAGGACGCGGCCACCACCAGCATGATCGAGGTCTGGCTGGACGAGGCCGAACGGCGTCAGTGGTTCCTGTTCGAAACCGTACGAGGCATGAATTGACGCATTCGCCAGATTAGCCGGCGCCTCAGGCGCCGGCTGGCCGCGCGCTCAGAACCAGCCCTTGCGCTTGAAATACCAGATCGGCGCGAGAGCCGTGACAAACATCAGCGCGAGCGCCATCGGATAGCCGTACTGAAAATCCAGTTCTGGAATGTGTTTGAAATTCATGCCGTAGACCGACGCCACCAATGTCGGCGGCATCAGGCACACGGCCGCGATCGAAAAGATCTTGATGATCTGGTTCTGCTCGAGATTGATCAGGCCGAGAGTAGCATCCAGCAGAAAGCCGATCTTCGAACCGAGATAGGAGGCGTGGTCCGACAGCGCGGAAACGTCGCGCTGGATCGTGCGGATACGCCCGTCGGTCTCGGCGGCGATCTTTGAGCTGTGACCGATGCCGTGGTGATAGGAGACCAGCCGATTGAAACCGACGAGCGACTCGCGGATGATTCCGAGCAGGTCGCCTGCCTGTCCGACACGCTCGATCGTCGCCTGCAGATCGTGATCGCGTTTGCCGGCGCTTTCCTTCGCGGATCGCGCGCGAAAAACGTCGCGCGAAATGCGGTCGATATTGTCGCCCACCTTCTCGAGCGCATCCGCGAGGCGGTCGACCATCGCCTCGATCAGGGTGAGCATCAGATGCTCCGAGCCGACCGAATGGCAGCCGCCTGGCCGCGCAAGCCGGTCGATGACATTGGTGAAGGGCCGCAGCTCGACGTAGCGCACGGTCACCAGCGCGCCGCCGTTGAGAATGAACATGACCGGCGACTTGATCGGCGCATCCGTGTCGAGGCCGGCCGCCGCCGTCACCGTCATATATTCGACGCCGTCCTCGTTGTAGAGGCGGGACGAAACCTCGATCTCCTCGATCTCCGCGCGCGTCGGCACTGAGACGCCAGTCGCCTGATCGACGAAGGCGCGCTGTTCGGCCGTCGGCTCGATCAGGTCGTACCAGGCGCCGTGCGGCGCGCAGGTCGGATCGGGCGCTCCCTCGTAAGCCGTCGCGATGAGGCGTCCATCGTCGATCGAGCGGATGAAGAGCATTCAGACGCCTGCGATCTGCAGGGTGTGACCGCCGTCGACCACATAGGTCGCGCCGGTGATGTAGGCGCCCGCGCGCGGCGCGGCCAGCAGCAGCAGCGCGCCATCGAGTTCGCCCTCATTGCCGAAGCGGCGCATCGGAATGTGGTTCATCATCTCCGCGCCGCCGCCGGCCAGCCAGTCGGCGTTGAGTTCGGTCGAGAAATAGCCCGGCGCCAGCGCATTGGCGCGTATGCCGTGGCGCGCGAATTCGAAACCGAGCACCTTGGTGAGCTGCATCACCGCTGCTTTCGACACCGCATAGGCGCCGCTCCACCGGCCGACTCCGAAGGACAGGATCGAGGCGATATTGACGATGGCGCCGCCCTTGCCGGCCTTGGTCATGCGCTGCGCGGCTTCGACCGCATTGGCGCGCACGGCCTCGACATTGATCTCCATCGTCTCGCGCCAGCCCTGCACGTCGCCCTTGATCAGGTGGGAAGCGCGCGAGATGCCGGCGTTGTTGATGAGGATCGTGACCACGCCGAGCGCGGATTCGGCGGCGTCGAAGGCAGCCTTCATCTGCGCTTCATCGCCGACATCGGCGCCGATGGCGATGGCTTTGCCGCCGCCAGATATGATCTCCTGCGCCAGCGCCTCGAGGCGGTCCTTGCGTCGCGCCACCAGCGCGACGGCCGCGCCATTGGCCGCCAACACCCGCGCGAAACGCTTGCCGAGGCCGGACGAGGCGCCGGTGACGAGCGCGACCTCGCCTGTGAGATCGAAGAGATCGGCGGCCTTCATCGGTGCGGCTTCGGTCACGGTCTTCCTCCGGCGCTTGCGCTTGCAGCGCGCATGTGTCGCGCCCCAAGCGTTTTGCTTTCTCTTGATCGCTTGTCTATCCAGTAGCCGGCCCAAGCGCAATTTGGCGTGCGGCAGGACGCGGAGGCGAAAATGACGGGATCGCAGAGACTGACCCTCATTATCGCGATCGCGCTCGCCATTCTTGCCGCGCTCGGCTTTGCCTCCGGCCACGGCGGCTTCGGCGCGCCGCTGCGGCTCAATACGGATACCGCCGCCGTGCTGGCGCCGTTTGCGCTGGCGGGCTTCATCGCCGCCCGCATGGGGCGACGCATATCGGACCTCTTCCTTGTGGCGATCGGATTGCTGCTCGTCGCCGACGCTTTCGCCGGCGCGACGCGCGGCATGTTCTACCTGTCCTTCGAGTCCCTGCGCGGAACGGTCTCGCCGATGGCCAAGCCGGCGCGCTATATCGCCGTGCTGCCGCACGCCATCCTCGGGATCGTCGCGCTGGTCGCCGGCCTGCGCTCGGCCAATGCGGCGGCGGCGCAGCGGCGAGATTTGCCGCCGTCGTAGACCGCGACATGACCTCCCCGCTCGCGGGGAGGGAGTGACGACCTACCGTTCCGCGAACGCCTTCTCGATCACATAGGAAGCCGGCGCGCCGCCCGACCCTTCCACGAAGCCGCGCGCATCCAGCAAATCTTGCAGATCGCTCAGCACCTGCGGCCCGCCGCAGATCATCACGCGATCATGGTCAGGATCGAGCGCGGGCACGCCGAGCGTGTCGAACATCCTGCCGCTCTCGATCGAGCTCGTGATGCGCCCGGTGTTGACGTAAGGCTCGCGAGTCACCGTCGGATAATGTACGAGTTTCTCGCGTGAAAATTCGCCCAGAAGTTCATGCTCGTGCGCGGCCTTCACGATGTCGGCGCCATATTCGAGCTCCGCGATCTGCCGGCAGCCGTGCACCAGAATGATCTTCTCGTAGCGGTCGTAGACGTCGGGATCCTTGATGACGCTGGCGAAAGGCGCGACGCCCGTGCCCGTCGACAGCAGATAGAGCCTTTTGCCGGGCAGGAGGCTCGACTGCACCAGCGTGCCCGTCGGCTTGCGGCCGACCAGCACCTTGTCGCCGACCGCGATGTGCTGAAGCCGCGAGGTCAGCGGGCCGTTCTCGACCTTGATCGAATAGAATTCCAGCTCTTCCTCGTAGTTGGCGCTCGCCATCGAATAGGCGCGCAGCAGCGGCCGCCCGTCGACCTCGAGCCCGATCATCACGAACTGGCCGTTCTCGAACCGGAAGGACGGATCGCGCGTCGTGCGGAAGGTGAACAGCCGGTCCGTGAACTGGCGGACGAAGGTCACGGTCTCGCGATTGAAGGCGCCGGGCTTCTTGGGCTGAGCGACGGCGGCGATGGCGTTTGCTTTTTCGACGGCGGCGGAACGGGTCATGCGGCGATCTCTCCTGCCCGGGCCCGGAGGCCACGGCGACATCTCGAAAAATCATATGCCTTTCGCATGTGCGAAAGGTCAATAATTCAATTTTCTGAATATATGGCCTTCGTCAAAAATTGGTTCTCCGGAAGGCCCACGCAGCAGCAGGACATTCTCCACCAGCCGGGACCGCCGGCTTCCAGCCGGCTTTGCAGCCCGTTGCTGGCCCGTGACAGTGCCGCAAGCGCCGCCTAATCTGCCGCCATGCCACACGATCACGATCACGACCACGAGCACGGCCATGGACACGACCACGACCACGAATTCTCGGAACTTTCCGACGTCGCCCTTCGCGTGCGCGCGCTGGAGACCGTGCTGGCGGAAAAGGGCCTGATCGACCCGGCCGCGCTCGACGTCATCGTCGACACCTACGAGACGCGCGTCGGCCCGCGCAACGGCGCCCGCGTCGTGGCCCGCGCCTGGAGCGATTCAGCCTTCAAGGCGCGGCTGCTCGAAGACGGCGCCAAGGCTATTGCAGAACTCGACTATGGCGGTCGCGGCGGCGAACATATCGCGGTGGTCGAGAACACCGCCGACACCCACAACATGGTCGTGTGCACGCTGTGCTCCTGCTACCCATGGCCAGTGCTCGGCCTGCCGCCGGTCTGGTACAAGTCCGCGCCCTATCGCTCGCGCGCCGTGATCGATCCGCGCGGCGTGCTCGCCGATTTCGGCGTGACCCTGCCAGAAGAAACGCAAATCCGCGTCTGGGATTCGACCTCCGAAATGCGCTACCTCGTGCTGCCCGCACGGCCCGAAGGCACCGACGGGTGGAGCGAAGAAAGGCTTGCAGAGCTCGTCACGCGCGACAGCATGATCGGCGTCGGCCTTCCGCTGAAACCGGGCGCAAGCGCGTGAACGGCGCACAGGATCTCGGCGGCATGATGGGCTTTGGCCCGGTTGTCGCGGAAATGGACGAGCCCGTATTCCATGGGGGCTGGGAAGCCCGCGTGCTCGCCAATGTCATCGCCACGCAGGCGATCGGCTGGTGGAGCGGCGACGCCAGCCGTTTCGCGCGGGAATCGCTGAACCCCGGCTATTATCTGACCCACAGCTATTACGAGATCTGGCTCGCCGCGCTGGAGAATATCCTGCGCGCGCAGAACCTCGTCGCCGACGATGAGATCACCGCCGGCCATGCGCTGCGCGAAGCGCGCAAGCCCGAGCGCGTGTTCGAGGCTGCGAATGTGACGAGCGCGCTGCGGCGCGGCTGGCCGTCGGAGCGCGAGACGAACACGAGCGCCCAATTCTCCGTTGGCCAAAAGGTGCGTGCGAAAAACATGCATCCGACGACGCACACGCGCCTGCCGCGTTATGCGCGCGGCCGTGTCGGCGTGGTCGAGGCGATCAGAGGCTGTCACGTCTTCCCCGACGCCAATGCGCATGGCCGCGGACCCGATCCGCAATGGGTCTACAACGTGCGCTTCACCGCGCGCGAATTGTGGGGGCCCGACGCCGACCCGCGAAACTCCGTCACCGTCGACGCCTTCGAGCCCTATCTTGAACCCGCCTGACCTCTCGATCCTGCCCGGCATTCCACGTGAGGAGACGGGGCCGCTGTTCCGCGAACCATGGGAGGCGCAGGCCTTCGCCATGGCGGTGCATCTGCGCGACAAGGGACTTTTCACCTGGCGCGAATGGGCGGAAGCCATCGGCGCGGAAATCAGAACGGCGCAGGCGAACGGCGATCCCGATCTCGGCGACACCTATTACCTGCACTGGCTGGCGGCGCTCGAAAAGCTTGTCATCGCCAAGGGCGCGGCAAGCGCGCACGCCCTGGAAGACACGAAGGACGCCTGGGACCGCGCCGCGCGCGCCACGCCGCACGGCAAGGCGATCGTGCTGGGAGCGGAAAAGACGGCCTAAGCCATCCCACGCGTGACCCATGCGCCGCCGAGCAGCGCGAGCCCGACGGCAAGCACCACCAGCGCGGCGAAAAATTCCGCGCCGCGCGCGATCAGCAGGCCGCGCCCCTCGCCGCCGCCGGACAATTTCAACGCAAGACCCTTGGCAAGCACCGCGATTGCCGCGAGCGCGCCGGTCGTCACCGCCGTGCCGAGCGACATGGCCGCGACCGCGCCGACGCCCGCCAGAAACACGCCCTGCGCCAGCGTGAACACCAGAACGAGGATCGCGCCCGAGCACGGCCGCGCGCCCGCCGCGACGATCGTCGCCAACGCCGAACTCCACGAGAAGCCCTCGCCCAACGTCGCCGGGTCCGGCGCATGAAAATGCCCGCAACTCGCATCGTGCACATGGCCCGGCTCGACCGACTCGCAGCTGAAACGGCCGGATGCAGACGCGCC
>JAGRKN010000182.1:0-13182 GCA_020442275.1 Rhodoblastus sp.
CGATTTGCGTCGTCGACTTCCAGAAACACGCTCGCGGCGCCTTTTCGGGCGAGGTTGGCCAAATGGCGGCCGAGCAATGTAGTCGCCAGACCTTGACCCCGGGCGGCCGAGTCAACCGCGACTGTTAGGATTTCGGCTTCGTCCGCCGCAATGCGCGAGAGCACGAATCCCTGAAATCGAGGGGCGTCCCCTATACAGTCGGCGACGACGGACGAGCTTGTCAGAAGTTTTTCGAATTCCGAGGCCGACCAGCCCCTGGCGAAGGACGAGGCATGAAGCATGGCGCAACGTCCCACCCCTGCGGCGCCAAGCGGACGACAGGGCTTGCCGGGATTTGCCGAGGCGAACATCAGGCCGCCGGAACGGCCGCCGACTCCGGCGGCTTCACGTCGGGCGCTTTGAGATAGAGCGGGCGTGGCGGAGCTGAGGCGGGATCAGCGGCAGCGCCGAGGCGCGCGACGAAAGATATGTCCGGGGCCTTGGCGTCCGAGACGACCTCGGCGGCGACGCCCATCGACCAAGCCTCGATCGCGAGGGCGGCCGCGCTCGATCCGGCGAGGCGCAGGGGCCCCGAGCCCATGGCGCGGACAGCTTCTCGCGGCGCGGAGATCCGCGGCGCGATAATAGGATTTCCCCCGGCGAATGCGGCCACGAAAATGCGCCCGTGGCGCGCATCCACTGCGGCGGCCGCCACTCCGTCGCTCCATTCGAGCATCATAGGGGCGACATAGGCCGACAAGGTCGAGACGCCGACGATTGGAACGGCGCGGGCAAGTCCGATCGCCCGCGCCGCGGAGATGCCCACCCTGATGCCGGTGAACGATCCGGGACCGACCGTGACCGCGATTCGTTCGATCGCAGAAGGGCCGCCATGTCCGCCGACGACCCGATCGATAAGCGGGATGATCGCTTGATCGTGCCCGCGATCCAGCCAGATCGTCTCGCGCGCCAAGGTCTCGTTTTTGGCGGCGTCGAACAGGCAGGCGGACGCCGCGCCGAGCGCGGTGTCGATAGCGAGAATCTTCATCGCTCTATCGTGACGGGATTCAGGGCTCCGATCAACGCGAGCGCGTCAGATCTGCTCGACGGCGCGAACTTCCGGAAGGAAATGCTTGAGCAGGTTCTGGATCCCGTGCTTCAGCGTCGCGGTCGAAGACGGGCAGCCGGAGCAGGCCCCCTTCATCGCGAGGTAGACGATGCCGTCCTTGAAGCCACGAAACCGGATATCGCCGCCGTCGCCGGCGACGGCCGGCCGGACCCGCGTGTCAAGGAGGTCCTTGATCTGCTCGACCGTGTCGGAATCGGCGGCGTCGTAGAACTCGTCATCGTCCGTCTGCTGCGATTCGCCCGCAGCGAAGACCGGAGCGCCGGAGACGAAATGCTCCATGATGACGCCGAGGATGCTCGGTTTCAGATGCTGCCATTCGCCCGCGTTTTTCGTGACCGAGATGAAATCTCCGCCGAGAAAGACCTGCGACACGCCGTCGACGGAGAACAGCGCGGCGGCGAGCGGCGAGCCCTCGGCTTCCGCTGGCGACCGAAACTCGGCGAGTCGCTGTCCAGCGACCTCGCGGCCCGGCAGAAACTTGAGCGTTGCAGGATTCGGGGTCGGCTCGGTCTGAATGAACATGGTCAATTTTGCCTTTGGCGGCGGGCGCTTCCCCGCAAGATATGATTTTGCAAGCCGATTTCAATCAGGCGCGCGAACACTCCGGCTCAGCGGACGAACCCGAGGATATCCTTCACCGCCGTCATGTTGTGGGACGCGATTTCGCGGGCGCGATCTGCGCCCTTGCGCAGGACGTCGTCGATGTAGGCGTGATCGGCCTGCAATCGCTTCATCTCGGAACCCACGGGTCCGAGCTTGGCGACTGCGAGATCTACCAGCGCGGACTTGAAGCTGGAGAAATTCTGTCCGCCGAACTGTTTCAGGACATCGTCCTTCGTCACGCCCTGCAGCGCGGCGAAGACGCCCACGAGATTTTCCGCCTCTGGCCGGCCGGAGAGGCCTGCGTTCTCCGAGGGGAGCGCGTCGGGATCGGTCTTGGCCTTGCGGATCTTCTGGGCGATCTGATCCGCATCGTCGGACAGGTTGATGCGCGAATAATCCGACGGGTCGGACTTGGACATCTTCTTGGACCCGTCCCGCAGGCTCATGACGCGGGTCGCCGGGCCCTGAATGATGGGCTCCGGCAGCGGAAAGAACGCGTCGCCGTAGCCGAGACGCTCGATCGAGGCGGCGAAATCGTTGTTGAACTTCTGCGCGATGTCGCGCGTCAGTTCGAGATGCTGCTTCTGGTCTTCGCCGACCGGCACATGCGTTGCCCGGTAGACGAGAATGTCGGCCGCCATCAGATTCGGATAGGCATAGAGACCGACGGAAGCGTTCTCGCGGTCCTTGCCGGCCTTTTCCTTGAACTGGGTCATGCGATTGAGCCAACCCAGCCGCGAGACGCAATTGAAAACCCAGGCAAGTTCGGCGTGGCCCGAAACCTGGCTCTGGTTGAAGACGATGTTTTTCTTCGGATCGATCCCGGAGGCGAGGAAGGCGGCGGTCACCTCGCGCGTGTGCATGGTCAGCTCGGCGGGATCCTGCGGCACCGTAATGGCATGCATGTCCACGACGCAGTAGACGCAATCGTACTTGGCCTGCATCTCCACGAACTTCACGAGCGCGCCGAGGTAATTTCCGAGATGGAAATTGCCGGTGGGCTGAACGCCGGAAAAGACCAGTTGAGGAAAAGCAGCCATAAACCCGAGCTCCAGAAAGGCGCACGGGTCTTATCTCAGCCGCGCCGGGCGAGCAAACCCCATCGAGGGGTCAGAGGATGAAGCGGCTCAGGTCCACATTGCGTGCGAGATCGCCGATCGACTGCTCGACATAGGCGGCGTCGACCACGATCGTTTCGCCCGAGATGTCGGGGGCGTTGAAGCTCGCCTCTTCCAGGATGCGTTCCATGACCGTCTGCAGCCGGCGCGCCCCAATATTCTCGACAGTCGCGTTGATCCGGGCGGCGAAGGCGGCGATCGAGGAGATGCCGTCGGGTTCGAAGTTCAGCTCGACGCCTTCTGTCTCCATGAGCGCGCGATACTGCTTGGGAAGACTTGCCTCGGTCTCGTTGAGAATGCGGACGAAATCGGCCTCGGTCAGCGGCGCAAGCTCGACGCGGATCGGCAGGCGACCCTGCAGTTCGGGCAGGAGATCGGAGGGCTTCGAGAGGTGAAAGGCCCCGGAGCCGATGAAGAGTATGTGGTCGGTCCGCACGGCCCCATGTTTCGTGGCGACGGTCGTGCCCTCGATGAGCGGCAGAAGATCGCGCTGTACGCCTTCACGCGAGACATCTCCGCCCCGGCCTTCGCGGACGCAAATCTTGTCGATTTCGTCGATGAAGACAATGCCATGGCTTTCTGTTTCCCGGATCGCGTCCTGCACAATCTGGTCGTTGTCGACCAATTTTTCCGCCTCGTCCGCAATCAGCGGTTCGCGCGCTTCGCGTACCTTGAGTCGCCGCCGCGTCGGCTTTGCCCCTTTGCCGAAAAGATCTCCGAGAGAAATCGCCCCGACGGCGCCCGGCATGTTGGGGAGTTCGAATATCGGGGCCGCCGATCCGGACGCGCTCGTCTCGATTTCGACGTCCTTTTCCTCGAGGTCGCCGGCGCGCAGCATCCGCCGGAATGAGTCCCGGGTCGCCTGGGAGGCGTTTGCGCCGACGAGCGCCGTCACCATGCGCTCCTCTGCCGCCGTTTCCGCCCGAGCCCGAACGGCCGCCCGCTGCTTCTCCTTGCCCAACGAAATGGCGACCTCGACGAGATCGCGGACGATCTGCTCGACGTCCCGACCGACATAGCCGACTTCCGTGAACTTGGTGGCCTCGACCTTCAGAAAGGGCGCCTGGGCGAGCTTGGCCAGCCTGCGGGCGATCTCGGTCTTCCCGCAGCCGGTCGGGCCGATCATCAGAATGTTCTTCGGCAGAACCTCTTCGCGCATCTGCCCTTCGAGCTTCGAGCGCCGCCAGCGATTGCGCAAAGCGATCGCGACCGCGCGCTTGGCGTCTGCCTGCCCAACAATGTAGCGGTCGAGTTCGGAAACGATCTCACGTGGCGAAAAATCGGTCATCCCGGTACTTGGCCTCACACCGAATCTATTGATTCAACGACGATATTGCGGTTTGTGTAAACGCAGATATCGGCCGCGATCTCGAGCGCCCGCCGCGCGATGGCTTCCGAATCCATATCTCCGTCGATCAGCGCGCGGGCGGCAGCTAGTGCATAGTTTCCGCCCGATCCGATCGCCATGACGGAGCCGTGGGGACCAACTTCGGGCTCCAGGACGTCGCCCGTCCCCGAAAGCAGAAAGGCGGAAGAACCGTCCGCGACCAGCATCATCGCTTCAAGGCGGCGCAGGTAGCGATCTGTCCGCCAGTCCTTGGCCATCTCGATCGTGGCGCGCATCAGCTGGCCGGAAAACTGCTCCAGCTTGGCCTCGAGCCTCTCGAAGAGCGTGAATGCGTCCGCAGTCGCGCCGGCGAACCCGGAAATCACATTTCCCTTGCCGAGCCGGCGCACCTTGCGGGCGTTGCCCTTCACCACGGTCTGGCCGAGCGAAACCTGTCCATCGCCTGCGATCGTTGTCCGCCCGCCCTTGCGGACCAGAACGATCGTCGTCGCGTGCCAGCGCAACTGATCCGGGTCCATACACTCAATCCTTTTTCGCGCCCGCGCCGATGCTCGACCAATTTCCGCCAGTTTGCGCCGCCCGCCATGCGTCGCGAGCGTGGCAAACTGCGGAAATACCGGTTAGAAGACGCCGAAGCATTCACGGGGCTACGGATATGCGTCGCGCGACCGTTCAGCGCAAGACCAAGGAAACCGACATTTCCCTCGCCATCGCGCTCGATGGTTCGGGCAAATCGACCATTTCGACGGGCGTCGGCTTTTTTGACCACATGCTGGACCAGATCGCCCGGCACGGCCTGTTCGATCTTGAAATCGCCGCCAAAGGCGACCTCCACATCGATGACCATCACACGGTCGAGGATGTCGGAATCGCGCTTGGTCAGGCGATCAAGCAGGCGCTCGGCGACCGCAAGGGCATCCGCCGCTATGCGACGACCCACGTTCCGATGGACGAGGCGCTGACGCGTGTGTCGCTCGACCTCTCCGGTCGCGCCTTTCTGGTGTTCGAGGCGCAATTCCCCACGCCCAAGATTGGAACGTTCGACACCGAACTCGTCCGCGAATTCTTCCAGGCTCTGGCGGGAAATTGCGGCGCCAATGTCCACGTCGACAATATCAGGGGCGCCAACAGCCACCATATCGCCGAATCCTGCTTCAAAGCACTGGCCCGGGCCTTGCGTGAGGCGGTTGAAATCGATCCGCGTCAGTCCGACGCGATTCCCTCGACCAAAGGCGTCCTCTAGGCAGATGGCTCTCACGCCGACACTTTTCACGCTCCATCCGGGAGCCGCGGATTCGAACGCAACGCCGCAGGTCGTCGCCTATCGTTTCTCTTGGGCGGGCTTTTGGCTCGCGCCGTTCTGGCTTTTCGCGCAACGCCTCTGGTTTGCCGCCGTCGCCGTGACGGCTGTCGCCATGGCGCTGGGGCTGGCTGTCCGTTCCGGCGCCCTGAGCGGCGGCGCGGGCGCGAGCGCTTGGCTTCTGGTGGCGATTTTGGTCGGTCTCGAAGGGCGGGAATGGCTTAGGCGAGCCTTGATCCGCCGCAGGGCGCCGATTGCCGGATTAGCTTACGCGTATGATGAAGCAGACGCCTTCGCGAGCGCGGCGTTTCATTTGGGCGGGGAAGATGCCGAAAGGGCGGCGCCGTGACGGTAGCGTTGGTTGATTACGGCTCCGGCAATTTGCATTCGGCGCGCAAGGCGTTCGAGCGCGCCGCACGTGAATGTGGTCTTTCGGCCTCCAGCATCACGGTCACGGCCGACCCGGACGTTGTCCGGTTGGCCGACCGTGTCGTTCTGCCTGGCGTCGGCGCATTCGCGGACTGCCGCAACGGCTTGAATGCCGTTGTCGGTATGACAGAGGCTCTGAGCGAGGCCGCCCTTCGCCGCGCCCGGCCATTTTTGGGAATCTGCGTCGGAATGCAGCTCTTGGCGACCCGCGGCCTCGAGCACGAGACCGTGGCGGGGCTCGACTGGATCGGCGGCGATGTGGTGCAGATCGAGCCCAACGACGCAGCGCTCAAAGTTCCGCACATGGGCTGGAACACGGTGACGGCGCGGCGCGCTCATCCGCTGTTGAAGGACCTGCCGTTGGGCGAAACCGGGCTCCACGCCTATTTCGTCCATTCCTATCAGTTCAAGCCGCGGGAACCGGCGGCCGTCGTCGCTGAAACGGAATACGGCGGTCCTCTGACCGCCATGATCGGGCGCGACAATATCGTTGGCGTGCAATTTCATCCTGAGAAGAGCCAGTCCCTTGGGCTGAAGCTCATCTCGAACTTTCTACGGTGGTCGCCGTGATCCTGTTCCCTGCTATCGACCTCAAGAACGGCGAATGCGTCCGCCTTGTGCACGGCGACATGGACAAGGCGACCGTGTTCAACGTCGATCCGGTCGCGCAGGCGGTCGAGTTCGAACAGCTTGGCTTCGAATACTTGCATGTCGTCGATCTGGACGGAGCGTTCGCCGGTCGGCCGGTGAACGCGCAGGCGGTCGAAGGCATGCTTGCCCGGCTCAAGATCCCGGTGCAGCTCGGCGGCGGGATCCGGGACCTGCGTACGATCGAGGGTTGGCTCAACAAGGGCGTGACGCGCGTCATCATCGGTACGGCGGCGGTTCGCGATCCCAGTCTCGTTCGGGAGGCGGCGCGGCTCTATCCAGGACGGATCGCTGTCGGAATCGATGCCCGTGAGGGGTTGGTCGCGATCGAGGGATGGGCGCGAACTTCCACCGCGACGGCCGTGGATATCGGCCGGCGCTTCGAGGATGCGGGCGTCGCCGCCATCGTCTACACCGACATCATGCGCGACGGCGTCATGCTCGGCCTCAACATCGAGTCGACGCTCGCGCTCGCCGAGGCGGTCTCGATTCCCGTCATCGCGTCCGGCGGCCTTGCGTCGCTGGACGATGTGCGGCGCTTGCTGACGCCCGACTGCGCGCGCCTGGCCGGCGCCATCTCTGGTCGCGCGCTCTACGACGGGCGCCTGCGAGCCGACGAAGCTCTCGCTCTAATCAAGCAGGCCCGCGAGAACGTCCGTGCTTAAGAAGCGGCTTATTCCTTGCCTCGACGTCAAGGACGGACGCGTCGTCAAGGGCGTCAACTTCGTCGATCTGCGCGATGCGGGCGATCCCGTGGAATGCGCGATCGCCTATGACGCGGCCGGCGCCGATGAGCTTTGTTTCCTCGACATCACGGCGACGCACGAGAATCGCGGCATCATATTCGACGTGGTGCAGCGGACCGCGGAGGCCTGCTTCATGCCGCTGACTGTCGGCGGCGGCGTCAGGGCGACTGACGACATCCGCAAATTGCTGCTGGCCGGCGCGGACAAGGTTTCGATCAATTCGGCCGCTGTCGTCAACCGCTCCTTCGTGCGTGACGCCGCAGAAAAGTTCGGCAGCCAGTGCATCGTCGTGGCGATCGACGCCAAGCGGGTCGGGGATCATTGGGAAATCTTCACCCATGGCGGTCGCAAACCGACAGGGATCGACGCTGTTTCCTTCGCGCGAGAGGTCGTCTCGCTCGGCGCCGGCGAGCTGCTGCTGACCTCGATGGACCGCGACGGGACGAAAAGCGGGTTCGATCTGGAACTGACCAGGGCGATTGCCGACTCGGTCTCGGTTCCGGTCATCGCATCAGGCGGCGTGGGCGAGCTCGAGCACCTCGTCGAGGGAGTGCGGGATGGTCACGCCTCCGCCGTACTGGCGGCGTCGATCTTCCATTTCGGAACCTTCACGATCCGCGAAGCGAAGGACTACATGGCGAGAGCCGGATTACCGATGCGCCTCGACGCTTCTGCATCCGATACGTTCACATTGGAACGTCTTCGCGATGTCATCGCAGCCCGTGCGGGCTCCAACGATGCGGGTTCATATACGCGCAAGCTGATAGAGGCCGGAATCCCGCGTATTTCCAAGAAATTCGGCGAAGAGGCGGTCGAGGCGGTGATTGCCGCCTGCTCCGGCGATGCGGACGAGCTCGTCTCGGAGAGCGCGGATGTCCTATACCATCTAATGGTCCTGCTGCACGCCAAGGGCATTGCGCTGGAAGACGTTTTCGCCGAACTTCAAAGACGGACGCGACAATCCGGCCTTCAGGAAAAAGCCTCGCGTAAGGGCCGTTCGGGCGAAGGTTGAGAGTGCGGAGCGACATGGACGAGCGGGTTGGTCACAACCGGGCGAACGGGACTGTGTCGCCCTATCGCTATTTCACCCGCAACGAATGGGCGGCGTTGCGCGCGGATACGCCGCTCACGCTGACGATCGGCGACCTTACTAAACTACAGTCGATCAACGATCCGATCTCGGTCGAGGAAGTCATCGCGATCTATCTGCCGCTTTCGCGACTTTTGGCGCTCTATGTCGCGGCCACACAGGGTCTGTTCAAGGCGACGCAGCGCTTTCTCGGCGCGGAGGACGGCAAAGTCCCCTACATCATCGGCGTGGCCGGCTCGGTCGCCGCGGGCAAGTCGACGAGCGCACGCGTCCTGCAGGCCTTGCTGTCGCGCTGGCCGAACACGCCGAACGTGCAGCTCGTGACGACGGACGGCTTTCTCCTTCCGAACGCCGTCCTGGAGCGCGACGGCCTGATGGAGAAGAAGGGTTTTCCCGAAAGCTATGACCAGACTGCGCTCATACGCTTCCTGTCCGACGTCAAGGCCGGCCAGGCGCGCGTCGAGGCGCCGATCTATTCTCATCTGACCTATGACATTGTTTCCGGTGAAACGGTCACAGTGGACCGGCCCGACATTCTGATCGTGGAAGGGGTGAATGTCCTGCAACCGAGCAGGCTTTCGCGCGACGCCAACGAAACACCGTTCGTCTCTGACTTCTTTGACTTTTCCGTCTATCTGCATGCCGACGATTCAATTCTGGAGCGTTGGTACGTCGACCGCTTCATGCGTCTACGGGAAACGGCGTTCCGTGACCCGCAGTCCTATTTCCGGAAATATGCCGATCTGAGCGACGACGAGGCGATGGAAGTGGCGACGTCCATCTGGTCGCGCATCAATCTTCGCAATCTGCACGAGAACATTTTTCCGACGCGGGCGCGCGCCAGTCTCGTGCTGACCAAGGGCGACTCACACAAGATCGAGCAGGTCGCGCTGCGCAAACTCTAGACCGGCGTTCAGCGCCCCAATTTTACGCGTGTCCATTCGCGCGTGATGATCTTCTGGATATCGGCTTCCTTGGTCGAGACCGTGAAGAGCTTTTGCGCCATCGCTGCGTCTGGATAGATCGAATGGTTTTCGGCGATGGCAGCGGGCAGGAGCGGCCTAGCTGCGGAAACCGGATTGGCGAAATTCGTCACGCCGGTATTGCGCGCGGCGATTTCGGGACGCAACAGGAAGTCGATGAACTTGTGGGCTTCCGTCACATGCTGTGCATCTTTCGGAATGGCGAGCGCGTCGATCGACATGAGCGTTCCTTCGCGCGGGATCACATAGCCGATATCGACTCCGGCGCCGGCTTCGCGCGCCCGGTTGCGCGCCTGATAACTGTCGCCCGCCCAGCCGATCGCCACGCAGATGTCGCCGTTTGCGAGCGCATTTATGTATTCTGACGAATGAAATTTTCGGACATAGCGACGGACGCGCGAGACGACCTCGGCCGCCTTGTGAATGCTGGCCGCGTCGTGCAGTTCCGGCGAAAGGCCGCTGTATTTGGCAGCGATGGCGAGAATGTCTTCGGGGCTGTCGAGAAAATAGACGCCGCAATCCGCGAGTTTCTTCATGTTCTCCGGCTTGAAGACGATGTCCCAGCTGTCAAGCCCCTTGTCGCCGAGCCGTTCTTTGACCTTGGCGGAATTGTAGGCGATGCCGGTGGTGAACCACATGTACGGCACTGCGAACTCGTTGCCCGGATCGTAGACGGCGAGGCGCGTCGCGATCTTGGGATCGACGCCCTTGAGATTAGGCAGGAGCGCCTTGTTCAGCCTCTGGAATACCCCAGCCTTGATTTGGCGCTGCAGGAAGGTCGCCGAGGGCACGACGATGTCGTATCCCGTACCGCCCGCAAGCAGCCGCGTCTCCAGGATTTCATTGGAATCATAGGTGTCATAGACTACCCGGATACCGGTCTCCTTGGTGAATTCCTCGAGCGTCTTCTGGTCGATATAGTCGGTCCAGTTGGCGACGTTCAGTGTCGATTCCGCACGCGCGCCGGGCGGGGAAACGAGCGGCGCGAGGCAAGAGGCAAGCACGAACGCGCTTTGCGCGAGACGGCGTAGCGATGAGATCATGGTCATGACGCGATACTATTCGTCTCGTCCGGCATGTCGATTGGCGATCGATGAATGATGGCGCCAATCCGTTGCTGCCGGTTGCGGAGCGGGCGCCGGCCATCGCCCGCGGCGTCTGCCGGCTTCTCGCCGCGGCCGGCGCCTCGACCGTGCTGGAGATGCGCCTTCCCGATGGCAGGCGGGCGGACATCATGGCCGTTCAACCCAACGGCACGATCCATATCGTCGAAATTAAATCCTGCATCGCGGATTTTCGCAGCGACCGCAAATGGCCCGACTACCGCGAGTTCTGCGATTCCCTGTATTTCGCGATAGATCTCGCGACGCCTCAGACCATCATACCGGAAACGGCCGGGCTCATCCTCGCCGACAATTACGGCGCGCAAATCCTGCGTGTCGGTATCGAACATCGCTTGTCGCCTGCCCGCCGGAAGGCTGTGACGCTCCGATTCGCAAGAACCGCCGCGAGCCGCCTGCTCGCGATTCACGATCCGATGTGTCGATCGGAACTGTAAGACGCTCAGCGCGGGGCGCGCTTCGCCAGGATGCGCTGCAGCGTGCGCCGGTGCATGCTCAGTCGACGCGCTGTCTCCGAAACGTTGCGGCCGCACAATTCATAGACGCGCTGGATGTGCTCCCAACGCACCCGGTCGGCGGACATAGGGTTTTCCGGCAGTTGCGCGTGGTCAGGCGTGATCGAGCGCAGCGCAGCATCAATGTCGTCCGCGTCGGCCGGCTTGGCGAGATAATCGAACGCGCCCATCTTTACCGCCGTAACGGCGGTCGCGATGTTGCCATATCCGGTCAGGATTACTCCGCGCGCTTCGGGGCGGCGCAACTTGAGTTCGGAAATAATGTCGAGCCCGTTGCCGTCGCCGAGCCGCATGTCGATTACGGCGAAGGCCGGCGGCGCCGTTTCGATGGCTTTGATGCCCTCGAGAACCGAATTCGCGGTCTGGACGACATAGCCGCGCGTTTCCATGGCGCGTGCGAGGCGACCGAGGAATGCGGAATCGTCGTCGACGATCAGCAGCGAGCGGTCGTCTGGCAAACCGTCGCCGGGCGAATGCCGGGATTCCGGAACAGGTCCCTCGTTGCTCATAGCCGCTCTATCCGGGTTTGGCCCCATGTCGTCAAGTCAGGAATTCACCAGCGTCAGCGAGGCCGTTGACTGGCGGCGTTCGAATTCCGTCCGTGGCCAGACGATCTGGACGACGGCGCCGGTCTGCGGGCCTGGCTTGTTTGCGAGACGCACGCTGGCGCCGGAGCGCTCCAGCAAGGTCTTCGCGATGAAGAGGCCGAGGCCCAACCCAGTCGTCTCGTCGATCTTGGCGCGCCGATCCGCCGCGCGGGTCGTGACGTAGGGCTCCCCGAGGCTGGAGAGGATTTCCGGAGCAAATCCGGGCCCATCGTCCGCGATCGTGACGATCACCTCGGATGAATTCCAATCCGCCCGTGTTTCGACCACGGAACGGGCAAAGTCGACCGCATTCTCGATCAGGTTGCCCAGTCCGTAGAGAACACCCGGACTGCGCGTGCATATCGGCTCGGGCGCGGGCCCATTCATCTCGACAGTCGCCCTTACGTCAAAATTCCGATGAGGCTGGATAACCTCCTCAAGCAGAACGCTGAGCGTCATGTTGGTCAGCATGCTTCCGGGATCGTCGCCGAGCGAGGTCAGTTTTCCTAGGATCTCGCGGCATCGCCGGACCTGTTGCGACAGCAGGTCGAGATCGTCCTGCGCTGGCGCGGACTGTGGATTCCTCGTCCATTCTTTCGTGACCAGAGCAATGGTCGCGAGCGGCGTGCCGAGTTCGTGCGCTGCGGCAGCCGCGAGCCCATCCAGCTGACTGAGATGCTGCTCGCGAGCGAGCACGAGTTCAGTCGCCGCCAACGCATCCGACAGGAGACGCGCCTCCTCTGCGACCCGCCCGGCATAGAGCGCCACGAATATTCCGGCCAGTCCCAGCGCTACCCAGATCCCGGCGCGATAAACCGGAGGCAGACTCAGCGCCGCCCCTTCGACCCAAGGCAACGGCTGGTTGTAGAAGGCGAGAACGAGCGCGAGCGCGATCATCAGCGCGACGAGATAGGCGGCCTGTCCGCGCGGCAACGAGACCGCGCCGATCACCACTGGCGCGAGCGCGAGAACGACGAAGGGATTATCGAGACCGCCCGTCAGATACAGCAGGACGGTGAGCTGCAAGAGATCGAAGGTCAGCAGCGCGGTCGCTGGCCATTCGGCGAGACGGTGATTGCGTTCAAACCGAAGGCGAAGCCCGATATTCAGGGCGGCCGAAACCGCGACCGCCGCCAGACAGGGCGCGATCGGCAGCGGAAAGCCAAGGCCGTAGCGGACGATCAGGATCGCAACTAGCTGGCCGGCCACCGCGAGCCAGCGCAGGCGCACAAGCGTGTCAACGCGTAGCCGGCGGGCGCGCGTGCCGACATTCTCCAACGAAACGTCCGTCATCGGCGCATTTGTGCTGCATTTCTGCACAAACGCAATCGCAGATCGGCAGACCCTTGACGCTGTTCCTGCCCGTGCTGACGCTCTGACAGAGCCTCAGGCAGCCGCGTCCTTTGCGCGTTCCGCGCGCTTGCGATCGTTGGGATCGAGCATCGCCTTGCGAAGACGGATCGACTTCGGCGTGACCTCGACACGTTCGTCGTCCTCGATATAGGCCAGCGCCTTTTCCAGCGTCATCTTGATCGGCGGCGTGAGGCGCACGGCCTCGTCCTTCGACTGCGTGCGGATGTTGGTGA
>JAGRKN010000182.1:13241-14592 GCA_020442275.1 Rhodoblastus sp.
TCATGCCGCGATAGACCTTCCAGCCCGGCTCGATCATCATCGGCCCGCGGTCTTCAAGCTTCCACATGGCGTAGGCGACGGCCTCGCCCTGATCGTTGGAGATCAGCACGCCGTTGCGGCGGCCCTGGATGTCGCCGCGGTGCGGCGCATATTCGTGGAACAGGCGGTTCATGATCGCCGTGCCGCGCGTGTCGGTCAAAAGTTCGCCCTGATAGCCGATCAGGCCGCGCGTCGGAGCGTAGAACACGAGCCGCAGACGGTTGCCGCCCGAAGGCCGCATCTCGATCATCTCGCCCTTGCGCTCGGCCATCTTCTGCACGACGACGCCGGAATGCTCCTCGTCGACGTCGATCACGACCTCTTCGATCGGCTCGAGCAGTTCGCCGTCCTCGGATCGCTTAAAAACGACCTGCGGGCGCGAGACGCCGAGTTCGAACCCTTCGCGACGCATCGTCTCGATGAGAATGCCGAGCTGCAATTCGCCACGGCCCGACACGATGAAGGCGTCGCCTTCCGGCGAATCCTCGACGCGCAGCGCCACATTGCCTTCGGCCTCTTTGTAGAGCCGCGCGCGGATCATGCGGCTCGTGACCTTGTCGCCTTCGGTGCCGGCGAGCGGCGAATCGTTGACGAGGAACGTCATCGACAGCGTCGGCGGATCGATCGGCTGCGCCTGCAGGGGCTCGTTGACTTCCAGCGCGCAGAGCGTGTCGGCGACGTTGAATTTTTCCAGACCCGCTATCGCGACGATGTCGCCGGCCTCGGCCTCCTCGATCGGCTGGCGCTCGATACCGCGGAAGGCCAAAATCTTGGAAACGCGGCCCTGCTCGACGACATTGCCGTTGCGGTCGAGCACCTTCACCGGCTGGTTCGGCTTGACGGAGCCGGCGAAGACGCGGCCCGTGATGATGCGGCCGAGATAGGGATTGGCTTCGAGCAGCGTGCCGAGCAGGCGGAAGCCGCCCTCCTCGATCGCGGGCTCGTGGACGTGCTTCACCACGAGATCGAGCAGAGGCGCCATGCCCTGGTCGGTGGGGCCCTCGGGCGAATCCGCCATCCAGCCCTGCTTGGCGGAGCCGTAGATGATCGGGAAATCGAGCTGTTCGTCGGAGGCGTCGAGCGCTGCGAACAGGTCGAACACTTCGTTGACGACTTCGTTGACGCGCGCGTCGGGCTTGTCGACCTTGTTGATGCAGACGATCGGCTTGAGGCCGATTTTCAGCGCCTTGCCGACGACGAACTTGGTCTGCGGCATCGGGCCCTCGGCGGCGTCCACCAGCACGATCGCGCCGTCGACCATCGACAGGATACGCTCGACTTCTCCGCCGAAGTCGGCGTGGCCGGGCGTGTC
>JAGRKN010000183.1:0-653 GCA_020442275.1 Rhodoblastus sp.
GTGGCCGGCGAACGTTTCGGCGTGCGCAATTCCGGCGCGATCGCGGTCGTCGAGGGCGTTGGCGACCACGGCTGTGAATACATGACCGGCGGCATCGTCGTGGTGCTCGGCCAGACCGGCCGCAATTTCGCAGCGGGCATGTCGGGCGGCATCGCCTATGTGCTCGACGAGGACGGCGCGTTCGAGAAGCGCTGCAACATGTCGATGGTCGACCTCGAGCCGGTGGCCGAGGAAGAAGAGCTGATGCAGGAGGAGTATCACCAGGGCGGCGATCTCACGACGTCGGGCAAGGTCGACGTGATGCGCGACATGACGCGCTTCGACGCCGAACGCCTGCACCAGCTGATCTCGAACCATCATCGCTACACGGGCTCGACCCGCGCGAAGGCGATCCTCGACGACTGGGCGACGGCCAAGGGCAAGTTCCGCAAGGTCATGCCGATCGAATATCGCCGCGCGCTCGCCGAGCTGAACGCGGCGATGAAGGAAGCGGCCGAGTGAGGCTGATGCGCGTCTACGGCGACCTCGCTTCGGGCAATTGCCTGAAGGTCAAGTATACGGCGGACTATCTCGGTCTGCCGTATGCCTGGATTCCGGTCGACCTGAAGAAGGGCGAGACGCGCACGAAATCGTTTCTGGCGAAGAACCGCTTC
>JAGRKN010000183.1:739-1210 GCA_020442275.1 Rhodoblastus sp.
CCGCAGGACGCGTTCGCGCAGGCGAAAATGGACGAGTGGCTGTTCTGGGAACAGTACAGCCACGAGCCCTATGTCGCGGTCGCGCGGTTTCAGATGGTCTATCTGGGCAAGAAGATCGACGAGCGCGAGGCGCGGGTCGTCGAGAAAGGCGAAGCGGCGCTGGGAGTTCTCGAAGAAGCGCTTTCCGGCCGCGACTATCTCGTCGGCGACACGATCACGCTCGCCGACATTTCGCTCCTCGCCTATACGCGGCTCGCGCCGGAGGGCGGCTTCGTCCTCTCGCATCGCCCGGCGCTGCGAAAATGGATCGCGCGCTGTGAGCGTGATCTGGCGATCGCGAACGACATTTCATCCGAACAACCAAGAGCCGCCTCGGGCGGCGCGAGACACGGATAATCCCATGGGCAAGGTGACCGGCTTCCTCGAGATTGATCGGCAGGATCGCAAGTACAAGTCCGCCGCCGATCGCGT
>JAGRKN010000183.1:1323-1713 GCA_020442275.1 Rhodoblastus sp.
ATCCCGGACTGGAATGATCTCGTCTATCATGGCGAGTGGGAGCAGGCGTCGCGCAACCTGCACTCGACCAATAATTTTCCGGAGTTCACGGGCCGCGTTTGCCCGGCGCCGTGCGAGGCCTCCTGCACGCTGAATCTCCAGGACCAGCCGGTCACCATCAAGACGATCGAATGCGCGATCGTCGACAAGGCGTGGGAGAATGGCTGGCTGGAGCCGCAGCCTGCGGCATCGAAGACCGGCAAGAAGGTCGCCGTCGTCGGCGCGGGCCCTGCCGGCATGGCGGCCGCGCAGCAGCTCGCGCGCGCCGGCCACGATGTCCATGTCTACGAGAAGCACGCCAAGGCCGGCGGCCTGCTGCGTTACGGTATTCCCGACTTCAAGATGGAGAAG
>JAGRKN010000183.1:1753-10605 GCA_020442275.1 Rhodoblastus sp.
AGGCGGAAGGCGTGGTCTTCCACTATAATTCCAACGTCGGCGTCGATGTGCCCGCCAAGAAGCTCGTCGACGAATATGACGCCGTGCTGCTCGCGGGCGGCGCCGAACAGCCGCGCGACCTGCCCGTGCCCGGCCGCGAACTCGGCGGCGTGCATTTCGCGATGGAATTCCTGCCGCAGCAGAACCGCCGCGTCGGCAAGGAGCCGCTGACGACCAACGAGCCGATCCTGGCGTCGGGCAAGCATGTCGTCGTCATCGGCGGCGGCGATACGGGCTCCGACTGCATCGGCACGTCGGTGCGTCAGGGCGCGCTGTCGGTCACGCAGCTTGAAATCATGCCGCAGCCGCCGGTCAAGGAAAACAAGCTGCTGACCTGGCCGGACTGGCCGCTCAAGCTGCGCACCTCCTCCTCGCACGAGGAAGGCGCGGAGCGCGATTTCGCGGTCATGACGTCTTCGTTCGAAGGCGAGAACGGCATCGTGAAGAAATTGCGCTGCGTGCGCGTCGACGGCAAGATGCAGGCTGTGCCCGGCTCCGAATTCGACCTCAAGGCCGATCTCGTGCTGCTCGCGATGGGCTTTGTCTCGCCGATCCACGAGGGCATGCTGAAGGAACTCGGCGTCGCCTTCGACAATCGCGGCAACGTGCTCGCCGACACCATGGGCTACGCCTCGTCGCTCGACAAGGTTTTCGCCTGCGGCGACATGCGGCGCGGACAATCCCTCGTCGTCTGGGCGATCCGCGAGGGACGTCAGGCCGCGCATTCCATCGACAAGACGCTGATGGGCCGCACCGACCTGCCACGCTGAGGCAGGCCTCGTCCGAAACGAAAACGACGCCGCGACGATCTCGCGGCGTCATTTTTTTTGAATCGTTCGACGCTCAGCGCAGGACGACGACCTTCGTTCCGATCCGTACGCGGTTGTAGAGGTCCTCGACATCCGCGTTGAGCATGCGGATGCAGCCGGACGATACGGCCTGACCGATCGTGTCGGGCTCGTTCGAGCCGTGGATACGATAGCCGACGTCGCGCTTGCCGGAATAAAGATACATGGCGCGGGCGCCGAGCGGATTGTCGATGCCGCCGGCCATGTGGCGCGGCAGATCGGGACGGCGCTTCAACATGGCGGGCGGCGGCGTCCAGCCCGGCCATTCCGCCTTGCGGCCGACATGCGTCACGCCACTCCATTCGAAGCCCTGGCGGCCGACGCCGACGTCGTAGCGTACGGCGCGACCACCTGACATGGACAGGTAGAGGTAGCGGTTCTCGGTATCGACGGTGATCGTTCCCGGCGCCTCGCCGGTCGGATCGGCGACGACGACGCGGGTGGTCGTGGGGGTTTCGCGGCCGAGATCGAGATTGTCGTCCTGCGTCACGGAAGCATTGTAGGTCGCGGCATAGGCGCGATCGGCCTGGCGCGCGGAATTCCAGCCGAAGGCCGAAGCGGCGCTGGCGGAAAGAAGGGCGACCGCGGCGGTGGCGGCAAAAGCTGCAATCCTGGATTTCATGGCGCACGCTCCCTGCTGTTCGATGTTCGAACGCTAGAGGGGCGCTTTCGTTCCCGCTGTGAGGAAATGCACGTGACGAAAATGTGGCGCGCGGATCAACGGCGCGGCCAGCTGAAATCGTCGGCGCGGCCCGTGGGCGCCGCGAGCGCGCGGCCGGTCGCGAGTTCCGGGGCGATCGTCGCACGCGCCTCGGCGCGGGCTTTCGGACCGGACGGCCCGAGTAATTCGCCGTTCGCCGCCAATGGGGGCGCGGTCAAAGGCTGGACCGGCCCGAATTCGGGCTTGGGCGGGGGCGCGGGGGCTGGCGCGGCGGCCTCTGGGCCGGGCGTCGCAGACGGCGCGCCCGGCGTCGGCGCAGCCGGGCCCTGGGTCGCGGGCTGTTGCGGCGGAAGGGCGGCGATGGCCGCATCGGGGGTGGGCCTGGCCTTGTCGATCAGCCCGCGCATTGCCTGTTCCACGAAATAGGCGAGCTTGCGCTGGCCGGATTTCGTGAAGTGAATGCCGTCGCTGGTGCGGATCTTCACGATCTGGCCGCTGACCTCGGGGCCGAAGACGTTGTACTGGCCCTTCTCGTCGGCGAAGGCGTCCCAGACGTCGACATATTTTCCGCCGGCCGCCTCGACGCTGGCGCGATAGATTTCATTGAGCTGCTGCAGGTCGCCCGAATAGCGCTCGGAGCGCATGATGGGCAGGCCGATCCAGTAGAAGGGAACACCTTTGGCCTTGAGCTGCGCGACCATCGCGTCGACGCGGGCCTTATAGAGTTCCTTCCAGCGTGGCGACAGGGGTTCGTGCCGGCCGGCGGCGTCGCGCAATTCCTGGCGGTCGTTGGTGCCGATCATGACGACGATGGCGCCGTAAGAATCCGGCCCGGCGAGGAATTCGCGCAGATTCTTCGGCCAGTCGTAGAAGTCGTCGCGCACCAGGCCCGAACTATCCTTGGTCTTGCGCAGGATCTGAAGACCGAGACCGCCATCGGCCTCGGTATCGATCAGGCCTTGCGCGAGATGGTAGCCGATGTTGTCGCCGACGACCGCGACCGGAATTTTCGCAGGCGCGACTGCGGCTGGAGACGCCGCCGCTGGCGGTTGCGGCGCAGAGGTCGGCGCTCCTGCGCTCGTGGGCGGGCCCTGCGGCGCGGCGTCGGCCGTCGCGGGCTGCTGCGGAACCGGCCCGGGCGCGGCAGGCGCCGGCGCCGCAACGGCGGGATCGATCGCAGGCGCGATCGTCGGCGTCGTCGTCGGCTCAGGCGTGACGGCGGCGGGTGTCGTGTGGCGCTCTTCGCCCGGACGTGCCTGGGGCCTGCGCCAGATCGTGGGACGTGCGAGCTGGCGATTCGGAACGAGGCGGCGGATGCGCGGCGCCTGGCGCGCCGTCGGCCGCACATGTTCCGTGCGCGCGCGCTCTTGCAGCCAGAACGAAGCGTTGGATTGCGCGGAATCCTGCGCATGCGCCACGCCCGTCACGACGCAGGCGAGGAATGCCGCGGGAAGCGCGAGGCGCGGCCAGAAGGAAAGGCGCAAGCGAGCCATATGTCAATTATACAGCGAATCTCGTCGCGACGAAGGCGGCCCGGCAGGCTTGACGCTTTGGTGGCGCGGACGCATCGTCCGGCCACGATTTCTGCGCCAGGGGACGAGGCGGCCATGACATCACACAAGCTTATCGCGGGCCTGATCGCGGGCCTCGCGCTCGGCGCTGGCCTGCTCGCCGTCGCGCCCGCCGCCGCCGCGCGGCCGATGACGCCGGCCGAACGGCGCCACATGCCGCTGTCGCCCGACATGCCCGCCTGCGCCGATCCGGGCATTCTGGCCAAAATTTCCGGACGCTTTGCGTCGCGCGAATGGAATTACTGGGATTCCGGCCTGTCGATCGCGAGCTTCGATCGCATCTCGGAGATCGGCTATCGCTCGAACGGCCTCGATTATGTGCCGCGCCGCTATTGCACGGCGCGCGCGATCATGTCGAACGGCTCGACGCACAAGGTGACCTACGCCATCGCGAGCGACCTCGGCTGGCTCGGCGTGCTCGGCTACGGCGTCGACTGGTGCGTCGACGGTCTCGATCGCAATCACGCCTACGGCGGCCATTGTCGCGCCGCGCGCCCGTGAGCGATTTTTCGCGCAGCACAGAGATTTTCCGATGAGCGCTTTTTCTGGCATGGCATCCGTCCTGCGCGGCGCGTTATTCGCGCTCGCCGGACTGTTTCTTCTGACGCCTGCCGCGCCCGCGCTCGCGCAGCGTTCGGACTGCATTCTCGACAATTGCGCTGACCGGCGCCCGCCGCGCCAGGGGTACGACCGAAATTACGACGGCGGACGGCGCGAAGGCGGCTACGACCGTTTTCGTGATCGCGATCGCGCCCAGCCGCGCGGGGCGAGCCGTGGCGGCGATTTCGATTTCTATGTGCTGTCTTTGTCGTGGTCGTCCGGATTCTGCGCGACCGGCGGCGCCGACAAGGGCAAGGCGCAATGCGACCGCGGCGCGGGACTAGGCTTCGTCGTGCACGGCCTGTGGCCGCAATACGAGCGCGGCTATCCCTCCGATTGCGGCGGTGGGCCGGTTTCCTCTATCGCGCTCGAACAAGCGCGCGGGCTTTTCCCCGACATGGGGCTGGCGCGCTATGAATGGCGCAAGCACGGGACATGTTCCGGCAAGAGCCCGGCCGATTATTTCGGCGACGTCCGCCGCGCCCGCAACATGATCGTCATTCCTCCCCAGTTCGAGCATGCGCGCGGCGACCAGTCGATGAGCCCGCAGGATATTTTGCGCGCCTTCGGCGATTCAAATCCGCGACTGCGCCCGGGCATGGCGGCGGTCGGCTGCCGCTCCGGCGTACTGCAGGAAGTGCGCATCTGTCTGTCCAAGGACTTGCGCGACTTCCGGCCGTGTCCGGAAGTCGCGCGCGCGAGCTGCCGGACGCGCGAGCTCGATGTGCCGGGCCCGCTGTAGGCGCCACGTCTTGAACTACGCCCACGTCTTCCACGCCGGCAATTTCGCCGACGTATTCAAGCATGCGCTGCTCACACGCATTCTCGTCTATCTCAACCGCAAGGACGCGCCCTATCGCGTGATCGACACGCATGCCGGCGAGGGCGCCTACGATTTCTCACGCGAAGAAGTCGAGCGCACGGGGGAATGGCGTGATGGGATCGGCAGGTTGTGCAGTATCCCGAACCGAGCGTACGGCAAGGGTCTAGACCCCTCCCCCCTGCGGGAAGGTGTAGAGGAGGGGGGCGCGCAATCTCGCGAGATCGCGCGCCCCCCCACCCCCGCCCTCCCCCACAGGGGGGGAGGGAGCCTCGCCGTCGTCGCGGCGAACTCACTTGATGGCGCCGCAGGCGCGCTCCTCGCTCCCTACCTCGATCTCGTCGGTGTTTGCGATGCCGGGGGGCGGCCGAAGATTTATCCCGGCTCGCCGGTCATCGCGCAAAAACTCGCGCGAAAAACCGACAGGTTGGTCTTCTGCGAGAAGCATCCCGACGCATTCGCGGCGCTGAAGGCGCGTTTCGCGCGCGACCGTCGCGTGAAGACGCTCGACCTCGACGGCTGGACGGCGCTCGGCGCCTTTGTTCCGCCGCCCGAGCGGCGCGGGGTTGTGCTGGTCGATCCGCCCTATGAGGCGCGCGACGAATTCGCGCGTCTCGCGAAGAGTTTCGCGGCGGCCTTCGCGAAATGGAGCACGGGCGTCTATGCGCTCTGGTATCCGGTGAAGGATGCGCGCGACGCTGCGGATCTCTGGAAAGCCGTACGCGCGAGCGGCGCAAAAAGCGCGCTCAGGCTCGAACTGGCGATCGCGCCGATGGGCGGTGGTCTGACACGCACCGGTCTCGTCGTCGTCAATCCGCCGTTCGTGCTGCACGACGAGGCGCGCGTTCTCCTGCCGGCGCTCGTGCGCGTGCTCGAGCTGGGGCCGGGGGCGGGCGCGCATCTGATCGAGACATTCGGCGGCTGAAACAAAAAGGCCCGGCGTTTCCGCCGGGCCAGTCGCTGGAGAGTAGCTTCTTGTGGAGCCGCTTGTCCTAGAAGTGATAGTTCACGCCCGCGCGGATCTGCGAGACGTTCAGGCCGGCGTTGACCCAGTCCGGCGAGAAGGCGAAGAGTTCCTTCGAGCCGAGCGAGGTGAACATGTACTCGGCCTTGCCGGAAATGCGGTCGGTGAAGGCGTATTCGAGGCCGGCGCCGAGCGCCCAGCCCGCCTGGAAGCTGGAGCTCGAGCCGAAGAAGGGCACGGCGCGCCAGTCGTTGACGTTGACGCTGACCGAGCCCATAGCCAGACCGCCCGTGGCGTAGATGAGCGCGCGGTCCGCGGCGAAGCCGAGGCGGCCGCGGACGGTGGCGAGGCTCGTCAGCTTGCCGCCGCCGTTGAAGCCGAAGAACGGCAGCTGGGTGCGATTGTTGATTCCGGTCAGGTCCCAGTCGCCTTCGATGCCGAGAACGAAATTCTGCGCGGCCTGCCAGTTGAAGCCGCCGGTGACGCCGCCCGAAAAGCCCGAAGGTTTGCCGAAGAGCTGATCGGAGCCGTTTGTGAACGAGCCCCAGCCGTAGCCGGCGTTGAGGCCGAGGTAGAAACCCGTCCAGGTGAAGACCGGCGCCGGGGCCGCATAATCATAGGAACTTGGCGCGCGGCGGCTAGGCAGGTCAGCCGCCGAAGCGGCGCCGGCGGTGACCAGGCTCGCAAGCGCCACGCTAGCCAGAAGAAACTTTTTCATCGTCATACTCCGCAACGCAACAAGAACGTCGTTTTCTTCGTGACTCGTTATTGAAACGTTCAGGTAAACGAACGCTTACCTTTCTGCCGTTCATCAATATGGCGACTTGGGGGCTGAAGTATTGATGCCTACATTGTGCGTATAATATCGATAATTATTCATTACTCGATATGAAATGCTTCCATTTGCCGCAATTCCAAAATGCAGAAACCGCGCCCGGGGTCTAACAGGGTTAATCGGGCGTTAAAATGCGCGGTTCGACGGCTGCCACAGCCTCGTTTATAGGCGGGCGGCTCCATCGGGTTATGATGGGAGACCGAGGAGAGACGATGGGGCAGGACGGGACGGTTCTGGTGACTGGCGCGGCGCGGCGGATCGGTCGCGCGATCGTCGAGCGTCTGGCGCGCGACGGCCGCGCGGTGGCGATCCATGCGAGCGCGCGGTCGCTGCCCGAGGCGGAGAAGCTAGCCGCCGAAATAGCGGCGCGCGGCGGGCGGGCCGTGGCGCTTGCCGCCGATCTCGCCGATCCCGCGCAGGCCATCGCGCTGGTCGCGCGCGCGACGGATGCGCTCGGGCCGCTGACACATCTCGTCAACAACGCCTCGATTTTCGAGTCAGACACGGCGGCCAATTTCCAGGCGGCCGAATTCGACCGCAATATGGCGGTCAACCTGCGCGCGCCGCTCTTGCTGGCGCAGGCTTTCGCGGCCGCCCTGCCGGTGGATGCAACGGGCTCGATCGTCAATCTGATCGACCAGCGCGTGCTACGCCCCGATCCTCATTATTTCAGCTATTCGATCTCGAAAGCGGCGCTGTGGGCGGCGACGCGCACGATGGCGCAGGCCTATGCGCCGCGCGTGCGCGTCAATGCGGTGGGGCCGGGCCCGGTCCTGCCCAACGCCAACGAGGGGCAGGCCGCTTTCGATGCGGAGGTGGCGGTCGCGCCGCTGCGCCGGGCGGTCGATCTCGGCGAAATCGCGGATGCGGTCGCCTGGCTGATGGCGGCGCCAGGGGTCACCGGTCAGATGATCGCGGTCGATGCGGGCCAGCACATCGCCTGGTAAGTCCGGGGCTTGCGCTACGTCAGTCGAATTGTGCCTATTATTTCAGCAGACATGAAAGGGCCTGCAAGAACAATGTGGTGCGAATTGTCGCAGACGTGACCGCGCCCGTGACGGCCAGTTCGCAACCATTCGTAAATGTGTCGCCGCCAATTCTCGTCCTGGGCAGACCTATTACAGAAATTCGCATGCGACTCATCCGGCCAGTTATTGGTCGCCTGCGCGAATTGACGCGGCGACATTTGGATAATCGGGATGGCAATGTCGCGATCCTGTTTTCGATCGTGGCACTTCCCGCGATGATGGCCGTGGGCGTCGTGATCGACTACACGCGCATGACAACGGGGCAGGCGGTGCTGCAGCAAGCCGCCGACTCGGCCGCGATCGCGGGAATGCAATCGCCGACAACGACGCGCAATGCCGTGGCCGCCTCGACACTCGCGGGGGCGCTGGGTTCGTCGACCCTGACGAACGTGACGCCGACGTGGACAACCAATCCGGACGGTTCGTTCACGGTCGGGGCGTCCGCCAAACAGAGATTGATCTTAACGTTCTTCGGTCAGCCGACCGGCAATCTCGCAGTCACTGCGACAGCCACGAACGCTTCGAGCGTCAGCGCATCGGCCAGCAAGGTCTGCATCCTCGTGCTGGATCCGACGGCGACGCAGGCTCTCCTGGTCAACAGCAATGTGACGCTCAATTCGACCAACTGCGAAATAGATGTCGCCTCGACGGCGAATCCGGCGGCGATCTTCAATTCCGGAGACGTGTTCAACATCGCCAAGATCTGCGTGGCCGGTGCGAACACGATTCAGAACGGCGGAAGCGTCAGCAAGCTCTCGACGAATTGTGCGACGGCGTCCGATCCATTCGCCGGCGCGCTGCCAGCGGTGACGGTCGGCGGCTGCACCGTCAGCAACCAGAATTATTCGGGCGTGAACACATTGTCGCCCGGAACCTATTGCGGCGCCTTCAACTTCAACGGGACCGGAACGCTCACGCTCAATCCCGGCCTGTACGTGTTCAAGGACGCGCACTGGAATCTGAATTCCGGCTGGACGCTCAACGGCGCCGGCGTGACTTTCTATTTCGCGGATTCGAACAGCTATATCCAGGTTAATGGCGGCGCTACGATGAACGCTTCCGCGCCGACAAGCGGAACCTACGCGGACATTCTGATGTTCGAGCCGTCCGGGTTGGCGAAGTCGGCGTATACGATCAACGGCTCGAACGGGCACCAGCTCAATGGTCTGATCTACCAGCCGAGCCGGAACATCACGTTCAATTCCCAGTCGAACCTGACGGCGGAGAATTTCACGCTGGTCGTCAACACGCTCATTCTCGATACGTTGACGTGGAATTTCGGATCGTCGCCGAAGACGATCAATCCGACCGGCTCGGCAACCGCGTCGACGTCGGTCATTCGCCTGATCAGATAGAAGCGCTTCGCGCCTCAGTCGGCGCTCGGCAGGCGACGGATGGTGAACTCGATGTCGCCGTCCTCGCAGACCCGCCAGAACTCGATCTCGGTCATGTAGGCGGCCTTGGGATAGAGGTCGAACCATTCGCG
>JAGRKN010000183.1:10681-11772 GCA_020442275.1 Rhodoblastus sp.
CGGCTGCGCGCGCCGAGCCGGCGCGCCAGATCGCCGGGACCCGCACGCCGTCGAACCAGGGAATCGTCAGTCATCGCCATGCTCCCGGGGGGCGGCGCCGAGGATAGCCTGTGGGCAGGGCGGCCGCGAGTCGATTCGCCGCATCGGGGGCCGACTGGCGCGCCATCGCGAAAAGCCCTAAGAAGCTGCCGCGATTTGATCGAAATGCTGCCGGAAGATGGGGTGGCGTGCCATAATGGCTTTTCGATTGGCTGGACGACGTTTCGGATGAAGCAACGCCGCACAGTGTTTCTGGTTGCAGGTCTGGTCGCGATACCCGTCGCGGCGGGCGTCGCTCTGGCGCGCCTCGCGCCTTGGGAGACGGCCGGCGCGGTCGCGCCGGTCGAGCCGCAGATCGCGGCGCCCGCGCTTCGCCAGGCCGCTCGCGAGCGCGAACCGGCGCCTATCCAACTCGCAAGTCTCGGGCCCCAGTCGATTTTCGCGCCGGCGCTGCGGTTGCGCAGCTATCTGCCGGCGCGCGAGCCTTCCGCAAGCGCCGCTGCGCCTGCGGAGCCGCAACCGGTCGAGTCGCCGGCTGTCGTCGCGGCGGTTCCGGCGGACGACCTCGCCTCCATTCCCCTGGCGCCCTTGCCGCCGACCCGCCCGCGCGACCTCCTGGCGCTGATCGATCCGCCCCTCCCGCCGCTGCGGCCGGACGATCTTGGCGCCGCCGCCAGCGAGCGCGTCGTGGTGGCCTCGCTCGCGCCGGCCGCGGTCGCGCCTTCGCCGGAAACGAAACCGCCACTGGTCGAGCCGACGCCGACGCCCGGTCCGGCGCCGACGATCGTCGACAAGCCGCCCGTTGCCGACGTTCCTTTCGCCAAGGGACAGCAGGCCTACGTCCGCATCTTCAAGAAAGAAGGCGAGCTCGAGCTCTGGTTGCGCAAGGGCGAGCGGCTCGCGCTCTACAAGACCTATCCGATCTGCAAATGGTCCGGCCATCTCGGGCCGAAGACGCGCGAGGGCGATTTTTAGTCGCCTGAGGGCTTCTATTCGGTGTCGGAGAAGCAGTTGCAACACAAGTCGAAATATTATCGCGCCTTCAACGTCGG
>JAGRKN010000184.1 GCA_020442275.1 Rhodoblastus sp.
CGCGCTCTTCCTTGACCACCTGGACGAGCAGAACCTGCCGGCGCTTGATCACTTCCTGAATCTTGTACTGCCGGCGCAGGCGCGGCTGGCGGCGCGGCATTTCCTCCATCGCGTCGCCGCCGATCTGCTCGACGTGCTCTTCCTCGTCCTCATCCTCGTCGTCCGAGGCTTCGTCGTCGCGCTCCTCGATCCGGCGCGCCTTCACTTCGTGATCGGGCGTCTCGCCAACGTCCTCGGAGTTGGGCGCGTCGTCGCTCTCGGAAATCGTGGCGTAGCCCTGCTCGTCGATCGCGAGCGTATGCGCGGCCTCTTCTGTTTCGGCCTGGACGGGTTCCGCAGGTTGCTCGGCCGCGATCTCCAGAGGTTCGGCTACCGCCTCGGCCGCGACAGAGGCGACGACGACCGCCTCGGCTTCGGTGGCCGGCGCGGAATCGGCGCTCGCTTCGACCGGTTGCGATTCGCTCGCGAGCGGCTCCGAGGCGTCATGCGCCATTTCCGCGTCATGTCCCTCGGTTGCGGCCTCGACCGGCGCGGCCTCGTCGCCGTTCAGCGGCGCGACCTCGGAAATCTGTTCGTCGGCGTTCGACTGACGACGCGCCTCGCTGTCCCGGCCGCGACGGCGACGGCTGCGGCGGGGACGCTGCTGCTCTTCCTCCTCCTCGGCGTGAGAGGCGGCTTCTTCCTCGAGCAGCGCCTGACGATCCGCGACCGGGATCTGGTAATAGTCGGGGTGGATTTCGGAGAAGGCGAGAAAGCCGTGCCGGTTGCCGCCGTAATCGACGAAGGCGGCCTGAAGGGACGGTTCGACCCGGGTGACCTTGGCGAGATAGATGTTGCCGCGCAGCGGCTTCTTCGAGGCGGATTCGAAATCGAATTCTTCGACGCGATTACCTCTGAGCACCACCACCCGGGTTTCTTCCGGATGGGATGCGTCGATCAGCATTTTGTTGGCCATTGCAAACTCTTTGGCGCGTTCCGCCGGGCGGCGCCGCACGTCCTGCTGGGCTCGAATTCGGCCGAGGCGGGAGTGCGCGGCTCCGCTGTGGAGCTGTCACGCGCGATGTTCGAGGATGAGGAGAGGTTGAAGACGAGGGCCGACGTGCGCTTTCCGGCGCGGCGACGATCCCGGAAGAGATGTGAAACAGACCTGGTCGAGCGCTTGCCGTAGGGGCGGCATGCATTGCGATCCGCGCGACGCCAGCGGCCGCCTGGGCCGCTTTGATCGACGGATGTGAGATGCCAGCGTTCACTTCAGGTCTCTCGGCCTCGCGAGAGGCCTGACGGAATTTGACCGACGACGGGATGCGCCGCGATCGATGAAGCCCTGAGCCCCGCGACCGAACGAAGCCAGGCGTCGCTCGATGCTTCAGGCTGTGGGAAAACCCATCCATCCCCGGCGCTTCCCTAGGGAGGCGCGACGCGCGGAATGAACGCACGATACATAAGCGATCGAATGGGCCCTTGGCAAGTTTTATGCTGGACCTGTTGCTGCTTTGCTACAGTTCGCCCGCAAAAGCGGCGGCCTGGTTACCCGCCATTAACCCTCGCGCCTCTATTCCTTACAAGAGTGTTACGGCCAGCATGAGCGCGCCTCGGGGAAAGCGCGCCGCGAGCGACGAGTTAGGCCGCGTTTTCGCAAGAGGCGGTTTTCGCCTTGCGCAGGCGCGATTATCGCGGGATCCGACAGCGAGCTATCGAATGGGCCCTGTGCGCCTCCGGACACATTTTCTGACCTGCGCGGCGCTGGTCGCTCCGTTGCTGGCGATCGCGCCCCCGCTGCAGGCGACCGGGCTGATCGGCGCGCGCAACGCGGCGCGCGAGATCGCCTCCGGCGTCGCCGTGACCGGCGCCAGCGTCGAACGCTCCGTGCGCCGGCGCCAAGATTCGTCTTCGATCTCAATCGTCCCCTTGCGGTCGAGGCCTATGTGCTGGCCGACCCCGACCGCGTGGTCGTGGAACTGCCGGAAACCTCTTTCCTTATTGATCCTGCGATCGGCCGGGAGGTCGCGGGTCGCAAGAAGGGCGAAGCGCCTGCGCTCGTCTCGGGCTTCCGATTCGGGCAGTTCGCGCGCGGGCGGTCGCGAATCGTGTTCGACCTCTCCGGGCCCGCGCGGATCGTGAAGGCGGTCGCCGAACCGACGGCGTCCGGGGGCGCCGCTCGTCTCGTTGTCGAACTCGCGCAGACGCAGGCCGAGTCCTTCCGCGCCGCCGCGCGCGCCGCGCGCGCGGCCCAGCTTCAAAAGGCGCCGGCCCGCGAGGAGCCGGCGACCGCGACCGAAGTCGCGGCCAAGCCTCTTGTCGTGATCGACGCCGGCCATGGCGGCGTCGACATGGGCGCGGTCGGCGCGAAGTCGGTCTACGAGAAGGACATCGTCCTGGACGTGGCGCGCCGCCTCGCCGCGAAGCTCGCAACCGGCGACAGGGTGCGGACGCTGCTCACCCGCGATTCCGACGAATTCGTGCCGCTCGGCGATCGGGTCAAGATCGCGCGCAAGGCCAATGCGGCGCTCCTCGTGTCGATCCATGCCGACATGCTGAACGAGGCCTCTGTCCACGGCGCCACCGTGTACACCGTGTCCGACCGCGCTTCCGACGCGGAAGCCGCCCGCGTCGCCGCTTCCGAGAACGCGGCCGACAAGGCGGGCGGCATGGCCGAATCCGAAGAAATCGGCGACGTGCACGACATTCTGTTCGACCTGACCCGGCGCGAGACCCGGGCGATCGGCCATCAATTCGCGACGAGCCTGATCGATTTCTGGAAGGCCGCCGGCGATCTCAACAAGAATCCGATCCGTTCGGCGGGCTTCGTCGTGCTCAAGGCGCCGGACGTGCCCTCGGTCCTGCTCGAGCTCGGATATCTCTCCAACGAGCGCGATCTGGCCAAGCTCGGCTCCGAACACTGGCGGCAGTCGGCCGCCGATCGCGTCGCGCAAGCGGTCGAACGCTATTTCGCGCGCCGGACGGCAGGCGTGGAGCGTATTGCGCCGGAGCGCAGCGCGGAACTGGCGATCGTCCGATAGGCGCGGCCGCGCGGCGCGTCGCGCGTTGCGCCCTGAATCCACCACAAATTGTGCGCATCAAGCGTTCGCGTTTTCGTGTGGATCGGTCGGCGCGTTGCGTATATGGGTGAGCCGCCGGAGCGCAGCGCCTGGTTCGCGGACGACGCGGGCCGGTCGGAAGTCGGCC
>JAGRKN010000185.1 GCA_020442275.1 Rhodoblastus sp.
ATACGGAGATGGCGCGGCAGTAGGCAGGAGCGTCGGGACCGGGCGGATGGAAGTCGCTCCCTACACTCCTTCTCCCGAAGGCGTGGGAAGGAGACCAGCAAGGTCGAAATCTGTCTGCGATCCAGAGTTCGTCAGGCCGAACGCCGACAATCCGCTCACATCCGTGCTTCCTTGCGCAAAGGCTCGATCGCCTTCGCCTCCGCCATGCCGAGCCGCGCGCGGTACATGGTGAGGTTTTCCAGCACGCGCTGCACGTAATTGCGCGTCTCGGCGATCGGGATGCGTTCTATCCAGTCGATGGGATCGACGCTGGCGTCGCGCGGGTCGCCGTGGGCGGCGATCCATTCCTTCACACGTCGGCCGCCGGCGTTGTAGGCGGCGAAGGTGAGAATCAGCGAATTGCGTTGCTCCTTCAGCAAATCGCCGAGGTGGGCCGCGCCGAGTTGCGCATTGAAGACCGGGTCCGCCGTCATGCGGCGCGCCTCGAAGGCAACGCCGACCCTTCGCGCGGTCGATCGGGCTGTCGAGGCGATCATCTGCATCAGGCCCATGGCGCCGGCGTGCGAGACCGCTTTCGGATCGAAGGCGCTCTCCTGCCGCGCGATGGAATAGACGACCGGCAGCGAGGCGGAATTCTCGTAAGGCGAGAATTGCGGTACGCCATAGGTCGGGAAGGCGACATCGTCGATCGGGTGGCCGTTTTGCGACGCGAGCTTGCCGAAGGTGAGCGAGACTTTCGCGTCGCTGTCCTTGACGACGACGCTGGCAAGCGCGGCGATCTGTTCGGGCGCCTCGATCGATTTCGCTGAGAGATAGACGAGCGGGACAGCGACATCCTTCGCGCCTGCGGCGTAGAGCAGTTCGATCACGCGCACGCTCTCGTCGCGTTTGGCGCCCTCGGCCGGCAAGGGCGCGAAGCGGATCGGCGTGTCGCTTCTCCCGAGCCGGAGACGCGCCAGCTGGCCATAGAAGGTCGCGGAATCCGCGGCGGCCTTTTCGTAGTAGGCGACCGCGTCGCCCTTCGCGGCTTCCGCCGCGCGGCCGCGCCAATAGGCGGCGCGCGCGCGAGAGATCGGCGTCCGTGCGATCTGCAACGCCTTGTCGAAATGCGGCGCGGCAAGGTCGGGCTTGTCCAGATAGCGTAGCGCGATCCAGCCGGCGTGGAACTCGGCTTCGATCTGTTTGTCGTTGGCTTCGGCCGCGTGGCCGGCGCAAATCTTGTAGGCGGTCAGCGCGTCGCCGGCGTCGAGCAGTTTTCGCGCGAGATTGCGGCGCTCTTCCCACCATGCGTCGCCGTCGACGACGGCGGCGGGATCGCGCGGCGCGGTCAACATCAGCGCGCCGGCCTCGGCGTATTTCTTCTGGCGCAGGAGGTGCTTGATCCTGGCGAAGATCAGGCCCGCGTCGTTCTTCACGGCGGGCGGCGCGTCGGCGAAAGTCTTGTCGGTGGAGACGCCACGTTCGGCGGCGGCGCGGATCTGGACCAACGCGACAATGTCGGGGCCGGCGAGCGAGGCGGCGCGCAGCGCTGCCGAGAACTGCTCGTCATAGGCGAGACGCGACGCGCGGCGCGCGCTGTCGGCCGAGGTCAGCGCCGCGCCGAAATTCTTGCGCAGTATGCCCTCCTGGCTCGTGTTCAGTCTGTCCTCGCGCCAGACATGTCGGGCGAGTTCGTTCGCGCGGGCGGTTTCACCCTCGTCCAGCAAGGCTTTGGCGAGTGCGACGCGACCGGTCGGCGTGACAGGCTCGCTCGCGGCAAAAGTCTCGATCACCGTCTTCGCGGGCGCATGGGCGGCGTAGAGAGCGAGTTCGGCGTGCTTGCGCAGCCAGTCGGTCGCCGGCCAGCCGGGATGCGTCGCGATGAAACGCGTGATGCGGCGCGGGCCGGCCTCGAGCGGCTTGAGGCGCAGCGCGGTCCATTCGAGGGTGGTGGCGACGAGCGGGTCCTTCGCGGTCGCGGCGGCGGCGTCGCCCTTGGCGAGATCGCCATGCCGATAGGCGTCGAGCCCTTCGCGCAGGCCCGTCAGGTCGACGCCGAGGCCGGCGGCCGGATCGACGACGCCGGTCGGATAGGCGGGATCGACCGCGCGCGCATAGGCGCTGACCAGCGGCGGGTCGAGCTCCATGCTGCGCGGGGCTTTCGCTTCAGGGGCGTGCGCCGGCGGGGCGGCGGCCTCGATCGCGCCGGTCGCGTCAAGCGGCTGAGGCCGCTCGGCCTTCTTGAAATTCGCGTGCTTGTGATCGCCGGGGTCGAAAACGAAGGTCTGCTCGGGGGGCAGGGGGATGTCGAGCCGGGCGATCTGGCGCGGCGCGTGCGTCCGCTGGACGATGTCGATACGGCCGAGCGTGACGGGCGCGAGGCAGCCGATACCGAGAACCGTCGTGGCGACGGTTCTGCGTTTCCAGGCGCGCGACGCCCCTTTTGCCCCGGATTCCTTCGTCACGCGACGAATGCTCCTGTCGATCAATTCCAGACTGCCGCGTGTGGATTAACGAATCGATAACCATACGCGGCGCTTTGGCCTGAAACGGCCGCCTTCGGGCGGCGCCCCTTTTCGGCGCGCGCGCCAGGGGCTATGTGTACGCGCACACAAAAACCGGCGAATGCGGCGCGGATTAGGCAGCGCCCGCCGACAATGCGGGACGCGAAAATGGGCGCCACAGCGAATTTCAGAGGATCGATGCCGGCGCTGGTGACGCCGTTCAAGGACGGCGCGGTGGACGAGGACGCCTATCGCAAGCTGATCGACTGGGTCATTGAAAGCGGTCAGCATGGGCTCGTGCCCGTCGGCACGACCGGAGAAAGCCCGACCCTGTCGCACGACGAGCACCGCAAGGTCGTGGAGACCTGCATCGCCGAGGCGCGCGGTCGCGTGCCTGTCATTGCTGGCGCGGGCTCCAACAATACCCGCGAGGCTGTGGAGCTGGCCAGGCACGCCGAGAAGGCGGGCGCGGACGGCGTTCTGATCGTGACGCCCTACTACAACAAGCCGAACCAGGAAGGCCTGTTCCAGCACTTCAAGGCGATCGATGCGGCGATAGGCATTCCGATCATCATCTACAACATTCCGCCGCGCTCGGTGATCGACATGAGCGTCGACACGATGAAGCGCTGCTACGAACTCAAGAATGTCGTCGGCGTGAAGGACGCCACCGGCAATATCGGTCGCATTTCGCTGCAGCGGCAGGCGATGGGGCCGGAGTTCATCCAGATGTCGGGCGACGACATCACGGCGCTGTCCTGCATGGCGGCTGGCGCGCACGGCTGTATCTCGGTGGTGGCGAATGTCGCGCCGAAGCAGACAGCGGAGATGATGGAGGCCTGGTTCGCCGGCAAGCCGGACGAGGCGCTGAAAATCCAGGACAGGCTGGTTCCGCTGC
>JAGRKN010000186.1 GCA_020442275.1 Rhodoblastus sp.
CGTTGACTTCCCAGGTGTTGTAGACGGTCTCGCCCGAGATGATGTTGAGGGCGGTCAGCATGCCCGTCATCATCGCATGGTCCTGATTATTGTACTTGTGCATGCCATTGCGGCCGACGAGATGCAGGCCGGGGAAGCGGCCGGACAGTTCGAGACGGATCACCTCGACATTGCGCGCGTAGCTGTCGTCGTACACCGGATAGGCCTTGGGCTGGCGCACCACCGAGGCGTCGACCACGTCGACCGACTTCATCAGGCCGATCTTGTCGATCTCCTGTTTGGCGAGCTCGACGAGATCCTTGTCATCTGCCGACCACAGGCCGTCGCCTTCGAAGCAGAAATATTCGAGACCAAGGCAGGTCGAAACGCCGTCCGGGATCATTTCCGGCGACCACGAACGGAAATTCTGGACGCGACCGACTTGTACGCTCGGATCGTGGATGTAGACCCAATTGTCGGGCAACTCGACCGAGGACTTGCCGATCAGCACCACCGTGAGGAAGTCGCGATACTTGAGGTCGCGCGCATGCAGCAAGCTGAGCGGCGTCGGCGTGATGGACGACATAAGCTCGTTGATCGGCGCGGACGAAATGACGTTGCGCGCGGCATATTGCTCGAGCACGCCATCGGCGCGGCGCACCGAAACCGTCCAGACCTTCGACTTCTCGTCGTAGGCGAGATGCTCGACCGATCGGCCCATCTGCACGCGGCCGCCGAATCCAACGATCTTCTTCGCCGCGGCTTCCCACATCATGCCGGGGCCCTTGCGGGGATAGCGGAAGGATTCGATCAACGACTTCGCGCCCTCGCCCTTCTTTTTCACGCCGAGCGACCGGCGCAGACCGTCGATGACGGCGGCGCCGAGATTGAGCCCCTTGATGCGCTGCGCGGCCCAGTCGGCCGAAATCTCGTCACAGCCCATGCCCCACACCTTCTCGGTGTAGGTCTTGAAGAAGATCGAGAACAGGCGCTCGCCGAACTGATTGCGCACCCACTGATGGAAGGTCTTGGGCTCCTTGACCGGGAAGGCCTTGGCATAGGCGAAGGAGGCCATGCACAGGGTCGATTCCCACAGGCCGAGATTGAACAACGCTTCGAAGGCCTTGAGCGGATAGCCGTAGAACTTGTTGTTGTAGAAGATGCGCGACAGGCGCGGACGATCGATGAAGTCATCGGGCAGGATCTCGTTCCAGAGGTCGACAATTTCCTTGGACTTCGAGAAGAAGCGATGGCCGCCGATATCGAACAGGAATCCCTTGTAATTGACCGTGCGGCTGATGCCGCCGACGTAGACGGGGTCTTTCTCGAAAACGATGACGTCGCGACCGTTCTTGGCAAGCGTGTAGGCTGCCGTCAGGCCCGCGGGACCGCCGCCGATCACCGCCGTCTCAACAAATTCCATCGCTCGAGCGCCTCACGTTGATTTGTGGGGCGATCATGCGCGCGAGCTATTAATTTCCGCTTACCACAACCCGTCGAGAGCGCGCTTCGTTAATGAAATCCGGATGGTGTCAGCGGTTCCGGGCCTTGGCCAATTCGCGTTCTACAGCAAGGGAATAGCGCGACATTCCGAAGCAGAACACGAAGTAGAATAGCGCTGCGAAGACATAGCCTGTCGCCGTGATGGTCGGGCCCGCCCATTCCGGATCAAGCCGCGCCGTATCGACGGCGCGGAGGAAATCGAAAATGCCGACGATGGCGACGAGAGTCGTGTCCTTGAACAGCGCGATAAAGGAATTGACGATGCCGGGAATGACGATCGCCAGCGCCTGCGGCAGGATGATGAGGCGCATCCGCTGGGGATAGGTGAGGCCGAGGGCCATCGCGCCCTCGAACTGGCCCTTCGGGATCGCCTGCAAACCGCCGCGCACCACCTCCGCCATATAGGCCGAGGCGAACAGGGCGACGCCGATGAGCGGACGAAGCAGCCGATCGGGCGCCCATGATTCGGGCACGAACAGCGGCAGCATCAAATTGGCCATGAACAGGACGGTGATCATGGGCACGCCGCGCATGATCTCGATGAAGCCGATCGAGAAGAAGCGGACGATCGGCAACGCCGACCGTCGGCCCAGCGCCAGCGCGACGCCGAATGGCAACGAGAAGACGATGCCCGACAGCGCCATGATCAGGGTGACGAGAACGCCGCCCCACATGTCGGTGGGTACGACGGCCAAGCCGAACACGGTCGAACCGCGCAGCAGCAGCACAGTCATGACGGGATAGGCGATGAAGAACAGGCCCGCGGCGATTCCGCGCCACGGCGCGCGGCGAATAAGCAGCCAGGCGATGAGAAACGCCCCGACGATGAAGACGATATCGACCCGCCAGCGCTGATCGACCGGATATGAGCCGTAGGTGAAATAGCCTGCCTTGCGCCAGATATAGGCCCAGCAGGCCCCTGCCCCCGGCGCGCGGCACGCCGCGCCGTCGGGCGCGGTCCAGACGGCGTCGATGACGAGGAACCGCGCCAGCGGCGGGATCGCCCAGGCGAGGAAGACGACGCCGAGCACCGTGAAAACGGACGCGAGCGGTCCGGAGAACAGGCGCTGGCGCAGGGCCGCGACAAAGCCGGTCGAGGCCGCCGGCGGCGGCAGTGTCGGTTCGGGCGCTGTGCGGACGAAGCCGGCCATGTCAGCGCTCCCGCAGCGACATGCGCGCGTTGTAGGCGTTCATGACCGCCGAGGTGATCAGGCTGACGACCAGATAGACCGCCATGGTCATGAAGACGATCTGCACAGCCGCGCCCGTATTGTTGAGCACGGTCCCCGAGAAGACGTTGAAGAGATCGGGATAGCCGATCGCCACGGCCAGCGTCGAGTTCTTGGTCAGGTTCAGATATTGATTGATCAGCGGCGGGATGATGACCCGCATGGCTTGCGGCATGATCACCAGCTTTCGCGTCGGCGTCGCCCTGAGGCCGAGCGCGGCGGCCGCCTCGCTCTGGCCCTTGGGCACGGCAAGAATGCCGGAGCGCACGATCTCGGCGATGAAGGCGGCGGTATAGAGGGTCAGCGCCAGCAGGAGCGCGACGAATTCCGGCGTCAGGCGTTGTCCGCCGGTGAAGTTGAACCCCTTGAGATGTGGATAATCGACGCCGATGGGACGGCCCGCGGCTAAATAGGCGACGAGCGGCAGGCCGAGCACGAACGCGGTCGTGATCAAGCCCACAGGCGCCTGCTGGCCGGTTTCACGCTGCCGCTTCGCCGCCCATATACGGAAGAGGACCGCGCCGACGATACCGATGGCGAGCGCTATCCAGATGGCGTTCGAGCCCGGCCCGAAGACCGGAGCCGGTACGAACAGGCCGCGATTGGACAGGAAGGCGATATCGAGGAATGGCGCGGCTTGCCTGGGGTGCGGCAGGTTTCCCAGAACGACGTTGTACCAGAAGATGATCTGCAGCAGCAGCGGGACGTTGCGGATGCCCTCGACGTAGATGGCGGCGAGCTTGGCGACCAGCCAGCTGGTCGACAGGCGCGCGGCGCCGACCGCGAAGCCGATGACCGTCGACAGGACGATGCCCAGGCCGGCGACCAGCAGCGTGTTGAGCAGACCGACCCAGAAGACCTGACTATTCGGCGACGTCGCCGAATAGGGAATGAGCGTCTGGTTGATGTCGAAGGAGGCCGGCCGGTCCCAGAACGCGAAATCGGTCGGGATGCCGCGCGCCTGCATGTTGTTGCGCGCGTTGATGACCGCGCCCGCGAACAGGAACAGAACGACGACGAGCAGCGCGCCCTGGACGATCAGACCACGCCAGAACGGGTCGTTCCAGATCTTCGGCTTCGGGGCCGCGCTCGCCGTCGTGACGCTCATGAGGCGCGCCGCGAGCGATCAGCGGATCGGCGGGGCGTATTGCAGGCCTTTGTTGGTCCACAGCGCGTTGAGGCCGCGCTGGATCTTCAGTTTCGAGCCTGCGCCGACGTTGCGGTCGAAGACTTCGCCGTAATTTCCGACGTTCTTGATGATCCGGTAGGCCCAGTCCTTGCCGAGGCCGAGGCCGGCGCCGAAATCGCCCTCGACGCCGAGCAGGCGCTTGATCTCAGGGTTCGGATCCTTGAGCTTTTCGTCGACATTCGCCTTGGTGACGGCGAGTTCCTCGGAAATCAACATCGCGTAATGCGTCCATTTCACGAGGTTGAACCACTGGTCGTCGCCCTGGCGCACGACCGGGCCAAGCGGCTCCTTGGAGATGACCTCGGGCAAAATCACGTGGTCTTCAGGATTGCCGAGCTTGGTGCGCTCGCCATAGAGCTGCGACATGTCGGTGGTGAAGCTGTCACAACGGCCGGTGTCATAGGCCTTGAGTCCCTCGTCGGCGGTCGCGAACACGACGGATTCGTATTTCATGTTGTGGGTGCGGAAAAAGTCGGCGAGGTTGAGCTCGGTCGTCGTGCCCTGCTGCACGCAGACCGAGGCGCCGGAAAGTTCGAGCGCGGAATTCACGTTCAGCTTCTTACGAACCATGAAGCCCTGGCCGTCATAATAAGTGACGGCGCCGAACTCGAAGCCCTGCCCCACTTCGCGCGACTGCGTCCATGTAGTGTTGCGCGACAGGACGTCGATCTCGCCCGATTGCAGCGCCGTGAACCGGTCCTTGGCGCTCAGCGGCGTGAAGCGCACCTTGCTGGGGTCGTTGAAGATGGCCGAGGCGATCGCGCGGCAGAATTCGATGTCGAATCCCTTCCACTGGCCCTTGTCGTCGGGCAGGCCGAAGCCGGCGATGCCGGGGTTCGAGCCACAGACGAGTTCGCCGCGCTTCTTGACTGCGTCCAGGGTCGGGCCGGCGAAAGCCGCGCCGGGAAGAGCCGCTGAGGCCGAAAGAGCGAGCGTGGCGAGCGCGAGCAGCGGGCGGCGATTGCGGGTCATGGGGCGTCCGTCGGTTCGAGAATTTCGAGGGCGCCAGGGTCGGTCGCCCAATTGGACAATAACAAGCGTTTCAGTCGCGCCGGTCAAGCCGCAAGTCCCGGCTCGACGCATGGCCCCGAGACAGGTACGAACGAGACCTCGGGGAGTATCGCATGACCAAGTCGACCAAGGACGGACGGGCGAAAATGGGCAGCCGCACGCGGCTGGTGCACGCGGGCCGCGCGCCCTTCGAGAACCACGGCTTCGTCAATACGCCGATCTATCGTGGCTCGACCGTTCTCTATCCGAATGTCGAGGAGCTCTACGCGCGCCGCCAGCGCTATGTCTACGGCACGAAGGGAACGCCCACGACGGATTCGCTGGAGGAAGCCTGGTCGGAACTCTGCGGCGCCGCCGGCACGGTTCTGGCCCCCTCGGGCCTTTCGGCGATCGCGCTTGCGATGTTCACCGTCGCGCGCGCGGGCGGACATGTGCTGGTCACCGACAGCGCCTACCGGCCGACGCGCGTGTTCTGCGATTCCATGCTGGCGAAACTCGGCGTCGAGACGACCTACTACGATCCGCTGATCGGCGAAGGCGTCGCGAAGCTGATGCGGCCGAACACGATCGCGATCGTAGTCGAGGCGCCGGGCTCGCAGAGTTTCGAGATGCAGGACATTCCCGCTATTTCCGCTGTCGCGCGCCAAGAAGGCGCCTGCGTGATCATGGACAATACCTGGGCGACGCCGCTCTTCTTTCCGCCACACGAACGGGGCGTAGATCTGGCGATCGAGGCCGGCACCAAATATCTGTCGGGCCATTCGGACCTGCTGCTCGGCCTCGTCTCGGCGAA
>JAGRKN010000187.1 GCA_020442275.1 Rhodoblastus sp.
ATCGCGCGCAACTCGAGAAGGACGAACCGGCGCTGATGGCCGATCTGCGCCGCAGTTGCACGATGTGCCGCGACTGGAAGGAGTGCAAGCACGACCTCGACGCCGGCGCCTTCTCGAAGGACATCGAGGCCTATTGCGTCAACAGCGATATTCTCCGGCAGCTGCGCCCGACGTCCAACTGAGCGGCGCGTCTCACATGAAGATCGGGCTGCGCGGCAGGTAACGTCGCCAGTCGCCGAAGTCGCGATTGGACGCCAGAACCATCGGCAAGGTCATGCGCATGCCGGCTTGCACGGCAAGCGCGAGCGCGCGCTCGCCATGACCGGGCACGAGCGCCGAGACGCGTTTCGATTGGCCGCGCGCCGCGATCGCGAGGGCGGCGGAAAAGACATCCGCCACGTCCTCCGGCGACGCGGCGGCGAGCGGGCCGACATGGCCCGAGCCCGCGATCCATGCAGAACCGACACAGGCCGCGCCGCGGCGGAAGATGTAGCCTGTCATCGCGGGATCATCCATCAGCAAGCGTCGATGTTTCGCGCGGGAGACGCCGAGCGCGCCGATGTCGAGCGCGTCGAGAGTCGCGGCGAGTGCGTCGATGTCCTCGATGACTTCGCTATGCAATTGCGTCGCGGGCAGGGCGGCGGCGACGGTTGCGCGATCGCCCGAGAGCATGTGCAGCGGCAGGCGCGGATAAAGTCCGTGCCGCGCGTAGAGCCCTTGCGACACGGTGTTGAAGGCGAAGGTGATCAGCGCGCGCGTCCTTGCGCCGGCGGCGTCGGCCTGCGCGAAGACGCGGGACAGCAATTGCCCGCCGACGCCCGCGCCCTGCGTGGCGGGATCGATGAAGAGCTCGGCCAGAAACCAGAGATCGCCGCAGAGCCAGCTGAAGGCCGCGCCGACGATGCGGCCATCGTCCTCGGCGATCCAAAGGCCGCGCGGATCGTCGGCGAGCGCATGAAGCTGGAAGGTCGGCGGCCGCACGGCGGCGATGGCGCCGAAACCGTGGCGCTGCGTGAGGTCGTTGATGCTCGCCGTGATCAGTTCTTGCGCGCGTGTCAGATCGGTTTCGCGCGCCGGGCGGTAGAGAATGGGCATGCGCTCAGACGTGCTCGATGCGGATCGCGGCCGGCGTGCCGGGCGGCAGCGGGCGCGGTTCGACCTCGACCATGCCGTCGCTCAGCCGCAGCGGGTAGGTCGCGAGCTTTTCCTTGAAAGGCGGCGGCGCGCAACCGTTTTCAAGGCGATATTCGTAGCCGTGCCACGGACAGACGATGCAGCCGTCGACGATGCGGCCTTCGCCGAGCGGACCGTTCTGGTGCGCGCAGAGATTGGTCACGGCGCCGATCGTGTCGCCGTCGCGAAAAATCGCGATGCGCTCGCCATTCGGCGCGGCGACGATGCGCGCGCGCTTGTCCGGAATGGAGGAGGGCGGGCCGATGCGAATCCAACCGTCGCGCGCCGCCTCGCCCTTGTCGACCGGCGCCTCGCGCCAGCCGGCGAGAATGTGCAGCGCCGCGACCAGCGCGAACGAGCCCGCGAAATACGCGGCGATCCATGCACCGCGCTCGTCCTGCAGCAGGCCCTTCGCGACATGGATGAGCAAGAGGCCGAACGCGAGGTAGACCAGCATGTGCAGGGCTTTCCACACGGGCGGCGTCAGGAAGGCGAGCCAGTAGTCGTGGCTGGTGGCGGCGAGCAGCAGCATGATGAGGAGCGCGCCGAGGCCGAAGACCTTGAAGGACATTGTTCCGAAGGACGCGTAGTCGCTCCACTTGGTCAGTTCGAAGAAGAGATTGAAGGGATGGCCGTCGGCTATGTACCAGCCGAGCACGGCGGCGAAATGCGTGAGCGCGACGACGCAGGTGAGCACGCCGAAATGGCGGCGGTTGTAGAGCAGCGGCAGAAAGACACGCGACAGTCGCGCGAGCGGGCCGATGCAGAGCACGAGCGTCAGCATCAGGAAAGCGCAGGCGCCCGAGGCGCGGATCCAGAGGCCGCAGAGATCGGCGGCGCTATTGGGCGGCGCCTTGCGCCAGTCAAGCACGATGGCCGCGCCGATGTACGCGATCACGCCCGCGAGCAGCACGAGATCGTAGACGATCTTCTTGCGGTTCCAGCCGATGGCCTGAAAACCGGCGCTCATTGCTTCTGCTCCTGCGGCGCGGGCTCGGGCGGCGGGCGCGTGACGAGCGCGGTGATGAACAGCCCTGCGACGACGATCACGAGCGCCGGCCAGAGCCAGCGATGGACGAGGCGGTGACTGCGCGTCATAGCGTGCGCTCCGCGCGCCGCCAGCGCCAGAGGACGAGCGGCCAGAGCAGGAAGGCGCCCGGCAGCAGCAGAAGCCGCGCGCCCTGCGTGAGAGACGCGGGCTCGCCGAGCGCGACATCGGCGCCGCGCGCGACGAAGGCGCCGGCGACGACGAGGCCGACGATGCACCACAGGACGAACAGACTTGCGAGAATGAGGTTCACGACGCGCCCCGTTCGATGGTCGTCGATCTTCGCGGGAATGGCCGCCGCCTGCAAGCGCGGCTCTAGCGGCGTGCTCCCCGCCAGACCATGACGCTCGCCGCGAATGTCGCGACCGCCAGCGCCGCATAGGGCAGGACGAAGGCGTGCGTCGCTGTCGCGGTGAGGCCGAACAGCGGCGGCAGGACGAGCACGCCGGCGAACATGGCGGCCGAGCCGAGGCCCGTCGCCTCGGTGCGCGCGGCGCCGCCGAGCCGGGCGAATTCGGCATAGGCGAGGCCGGTGAAGCCCGAGGCGCTGAAGCCCGCTACGAGACAGACGGCGACGATTGCCAGGCCCGACCATGTGGGCGCGAACAGGGCGGAGACTGCCGCCGCCATGCACATGAGGAAACCGAGCGCCGCGAGCAGCAGCATCGGCGCGACATATTTGTCGGCGACCCAGCCGAGCAGGGGACGGCTGACGAGCGCCGCGCCCTGATAGGCGGCGAGCGTCCAGCCAGCCGTCACCAGATCGAAGCCCGCGCTCTGCGTGAGATGCACGGTCATGAAGGAGATGAAGCAGAGCTGCGCGCCGGTGAAAACGAAACTCATGATGGTGAGGCGCTTGATGTCGGCGTTCTGGCGCAGCAGCCGCAAGGGTTGCGCGAGCGCGCCGACAAACAGCGGATAGCCCGGTCGAAGGCCGACGTCCCATTTGCGGCGCACGAATTCGAGCGCGACGAGCAGCGCGAACGATGTCGGGATTTGCGCTGCGAGCGCCACGCGCCAGTCGAAGGCCAGCGTCATCGGCGGCATCATCACGCCCGCCAGAATGCCGGCGAGCGGCAGACCCGCTTGCCGGATCGACATGACGAGATTGTAGACGCGCTGCGGCGTGCGCGGCACGAGCAGATGCGCGCTCGCGGGCGCGGTCGAGCCATAGGCGAGACCGAGCAGCGCCGCGCCGGCCGCGATCGAGCCGGCCGTGCCGAGCGCGCAGACGCCGAGCATGATGCAGACCGCGGCCATGACCGCCTGGATGACGCGCACGGCGCCGAAGCGGAGGATGAAGGAGGGCGAATAGAGTGAGGAAATGATGCCAACGCCGTAGACGAGCGCGGGGAAGAAGCCGATCAGCGCGCCGGGCAGGTTGAGGTCACGCGCGATCGCGGGCGCGACGGCGGGCACGGAGAAGGCTGCGGTGGTCGCGAGCGTCTGCATGGCGAGCGTCGCCAGCAGCGGCGCGAGATGCGATGCGTCGTCGGTCTTGTCCGTGGCGCTCAGGCAGGGCGCCTCCTTGCGCCGGATGCAAAGGGTAGGAAGGCGGGGCAGCGTTGTCGATGCATGCGCGCGCATGGCGCGGATGCGAGGATATCGATCCAGCCGTCATGCCCGCGCTTGTCGCGGGCATCCACGCCGGGCCGCTCAGGCAATGCTGGACGTATTTCGGAAGCCGCACCGCGTGGATGGCCGGATCAAGCCCGGCCATGACGGCTTCAGCTACCGCCACATCTGCCGCATCTTCGCCGCCACATCCACGCGGACCTGCGGCGCGGCCTGCGCCTTGCCGGCCGGCGCATAGCGCGGCCAGCTCGTATGCTCGAACAGCGACAGCAGGTGTTTCGGGATGAAGCGCGTGCGCGCGGCATAGACATGCCGGTCGCCCTGCGCGGCCTGGCCATGGGTGAAGAAGCGTTGTGGCGCGAGCACGTGGAGATCGTCCTTGGCGCGCGTCATCGCGACATAGAGCAGGCGGCGCTCCTCCTCGATCTCCTGCGAAGAGCCCGTGCCGAGGTCCGAGGGAATGCAGCCGTCGACGGCGTTCAGCACGAAGACGTTTTTCCACTCCTGCCCCTTGGCCGAATGGATGGTGGAGAGGATGAGATAATCCTCGTCGCGATGCGGCGGGCCGGCCTCGTCGCTGGTCGCGTCGGGCGGATCGAGGGTCAGTTCGGTCAGGAATTTTTCGCGGGATGCGTAGCCGCCCGCGATCTGTTCGAGTTGCAGGAGATCGGCGCGGCGCGTGATCGCATCCTCGTGCATGCGTTCGAGATGCGGCTCGTACCAATTTCGCGCCAGCTCGATCTCGCCTGGCCAGCCCGCGCTCTTTTCACGCAAGCTTACGAGCGTCGCGACGAAACTTTTCCAGTCGTCTCCCGCGCGCGGCGGGGCAGGGGCGCGCGCCAGCGCGTCGAGCGGATCGGGCGCTTCCGCCATGCGGTCGAGCGCGCGTTGCGCTGACGTCGGGCCGACGCCGGGCACGAGCAGCATCAGCCGAAAACCGGCGACGCGGTCGCGCGGATTTTCGGCGAAGCGCAGCAGCGCCAGCAGATCCTTCACATGCGCGGAATCCAGAAATTTGAGACCGCCGAATTTCACGAAGGGAATGTTGCGGCGGACGAGTTCGACCTCGAGCGGGCCAGAATGGTGCGAGGTGCGGAAGAGGACGGCCTGCTGCTTCAGCGTGGCGCCGCATTCGCGCGCGTCCAGCACGCGCTCGATGATGTAGCGGGCCTGATCGGCTTCGTCGCGCAGGATGACGAGTTTGGGGCGCGGGCCGGCCTCGCGGTCGGTCCACAGATCCTTGGCGTAGCGCTCCCTGGCCTCGCCGATCACGCCGTTGGCGGCGGCGAGGATCGGGCCACTCGAACGATAGTTGCGGTCGAGCGTCACGATTTTGGCGGGCGGCGAAAAACTGTTGGGGAAGTCGAGGATGTTGCGCACTTCGGCGGCGCGAAACGAATAGATGGATTGCGCGTCGTCGCCGACGACCGCGAGGCCTTTGCCGTCGGGTTTCAGCGCCAGCAGGATCGACGCCTGCAAGCGATTGGTGTCCTGGTATTCGTCGACCAGAACGTGATCGAAGCGACCGCCCATGTCGTCCGCAAGCGCGGGGTCGCCTGCCGCCTGCGCCCAGTAGAGCAGCAGGTCGTCGTAATCGAGCACGTTCTGCTTCTGCTTGGCTTCGACGTAAGACGCGAACAGTTCGCGCAATTGCTGCGACCAGCCCGTGACCCACGGAAAATGCTGCGTCAGCGCGTCGTCGAGGGCGCATTGCGCATTCACGCAGCGCGAATAGATGGCGAGGCAGGTTCCTTTCAGCGGAAAGCGCTTCTCGGTCTTCGAGAATCCGAGCTCATGCCGCACGAGATTCATGAGATCGGCGGAATCCTCGCGATCGTGGATCGTGAAGGCGGGATCGAGGCCGAGCTGGGCCGAATATTCGCGCAGCATGCGCGCGCCAATGCCGTGGAACGTGCCGGCCCAGTCGAGCCCGCCCGCGAGAACCCCCGCCTTCTCACCCAATGCGCGCGCCGCGATCGTCTCGACGCGGCGTGTCATCTCGTGCGCGGCGCGGCGTGAAAAGGTCATCAGCAGGATACGGCGGGGATCGGCGCCGTTGACGATCAGATGGGCGACGCGGTGCGCCAGAGCGTTGGTCTTGCCGGAGCCGGCGCCTGCGATCACCAGCAGCGGCGGTCCCGGCGCGGCCGCGCCCGCGACGACGCCATGCTCGACCGCGGCGCGCTGGCCGTCGTTGAGCGTGTCGAGATAGGCGGCGGGCAAATGAGCGTTCACGCGGGGCGTCCGAATCAGGGGGCGCCCCGAGGCAATCACGTTTCATGCTTTGTTCGCAATCGAGACGGGATCAGCGCGCCGGTTCGAACGCCTTCAGCAGGCCGGCCTTCGCGAGATGCTCTTTCGCGGACAGTCCGTTCTCGACGAGGCGCACGGTCGAGCCGTCGCTGACGAATTCATAGATCAGCGCCGCGCAGGTCGTGCCGCGCTCCGGTCTGCCGCCGGCGGACGTCTTGACGATTGTCGGCGCCGGGCGGTCGTGCAGCATGAAGAGGGTGGCGCGATAGCGGCCGGGTTCGACCGCGAATTTTCCGCGCAGGAATGCGAGGGTCTTTTCGACCGCGCCGTCGGGCGGCTGTTTCAGCGACCAGCGCGAGTCCGAGGGCGCGCCATCGTCGGCGATGCGCTCGAGTCGGGTGACCATCGCGACGCCGCCGCCTTCCGTCGAGAAGAAGGAGCGCTCGGCATAGCCGCCGCCCTCAAGCGCCGCGAGAATGAATTTCGTCGCCTCGCCATAGGCGCGCATGGCGGCGAAGGTCGCCTCGGGAACGTCGTATCGCACCGAGGCGGGCGGTGGCTCCGCCGGAAAGAATTCCATGACAGGAGCGGTCGTCTTGTCCTGTTTCGTCGTCGTAGCCGAACTCGCCATCCGCGCGGGCGATGCGGCGGTGGGCGCCTTCGGCGCATTCGCGCGCGCGATGCGGATGACCCGCTCGCCATTGGCGCCGAGCACCGATTGCGGCCGCCTGGCGACGGCGGCGGATTTGCGCTGATGCCGCTCGGCGGATTGCGCGGAGGCTGGCTTTGCGGAAGGACGTGTGGTCGCGCCGCGAGGCCCGGTGCGCGGCGGCGCCCTTTCACGCACGGCTGTATCGTTCGCCGCTTCGGGCGCTTTGGCTCTCGTCGTCGCGCCGCCTATTTCGCGCGCCGAGCGCGGATGCAGGAGGCCGTCGAGCGCCGCGCGGGCTTCGGCGGCGTGGGCGCCGTCCGGGTGGCGTTGCAGATAGGCTTGCAGCGCGGCGACGCCGCCCGCCGCGGACGCGCGCCAATCGGCTTCGGCCGCGTCGGCCTTCAATCGCGCCTCGGCCTCGCCCCTGCGCGCTTCGGCCAGTTTCTGCGCGGCGCGCTTTTCGGCGTCGATCCGCTCGTGCTCCGCTGCCGCTTGTCGCGCGACTTCCGCCTGCCGCTCGGCTTCGAGACGGCGGCGCTCGGTTTCCGCCTTCTGTGCCGCTTCTGACTTCCGCGCCGCCTCCGCGCGCTCGGTTTCCGCACGCGCCGCCGCGGCCTTCCGCTCGACGTCCGCGTGTTCCTCGGCGGCCTTCTTGTCCGCCACGGCGCGCTCGGCCGCAATCCTGTCGGCTTCGCGACGCTGGGCCTCCTGTTGCTCGACGTTTTCACGGGCGCGCGTGTCGGCCGACGGCGATGTCACGGGCAGGGAGGATTGCTTCGTCGGCGGCGTGACCAAGCGGCCGGACAGCGCGATGACGGCCGTAACGGCGAGCGCGATCGCCAGCCCGATCAGCGCTGGCAAGCCGCGCACAGGTTGTTTGCCCCCGCCTTCCATCCCATGTCCCACGACGTCAGCAAGCTGAGACTACAGGGGCTTTGGGCGCGCCGACAAGGCGCGGCCGGCTCGAGGGCTACTTGCGGCCGACGAAGCGCGGATCGGCGCCGACAAGCCAGGACATCCAGCGGGCGATCTCCATGAATCGCCGCCCTTGCGCGGTCAGTTTCCAGCCGGTCCCGGCGGGTTCGAGATTGCCGGAAATCTGCTGCTCCTTCAAGCGCCGGTTCATCTGGTCCCAGGCGACGACATAGGTTTTCACGAAGCGTTCGCGCACCTCGTCGACGGTCAGTGGTTTTCCGGCGCTTTCGAATTGCGAGAGCATGAAGACCGAGATCGAACGATCGACGGTCACCGGCCCGAGCACGAAGATCGAGCCGAGCAAGGAGGCGGCGACGATCACGCCGCCGAGCGAATCGTCGGCGCGCAGGGGCAGGGCGCGCGCGAGCTTCGGCAAGAGAAATGCGCAGGCGACGAAGAGAAGGATCGCGGTGAGGGCCAGCGCGACAAGACCGCGATAGAAAAGCACGCCGGGCCCGATAAGCGCATTGGCGCGCATGAGGCCCGCGAAAATCGCGCCGCCGAGGAGCGTGGCGAGCCCGTAGAAGACGAGAAGCGCGACGATGCGCCCGGCGGTCAGTCTGTCGCTTGCGTCCTTCATGGCGGCATCCGGTGTCGATCCGCCCTGTCTAGCGTGGAGGGGACGATTCGTCGCGCGCCGCCCTTCAACGCTTCAGCAGGTAGACTCGCGCGAAATCGTTGCGGAAGTCGGGCGTCAGCTCTTGCGGCCAGGCGCCGGGCGCGGCGAAGACGGGATCGCGATCGGCGAGCACGATGGCCGCAATATCGTAGCGCGCGGCAATGGCGCGCATCGCCTCCGGCGTGAGCGTGGGGTCGGCGAAGATCGGGCCGATCGCGGCGAGCCGCTTGTCGATTTCGGCGCGCGGCGCGCCGAACAGAATGCTGTTGTGACGGTCGGAGATCGCCGTGGGAAAGCGGCCGTAGACGCCGTAGTCGAAGGCGCGGGTGCGGTCCGGATTTTCCTGCACGACGGCGATGGCCGGCAGGCGCTCGTCGAGCCAGGTCCAGGCGGCGATGCGTTCGGCCAGATGCGTCGGCTCGCCGAACGGCTGGAACGGATTGATCCGGATCTGCGCGGCGGCGTCGAGGACGGCGAGGTAGCCGAAGCCGATACAGGCGATGGCCGCGCCGCGCAGGCCAGGCGTATCGAACAGCGCCGCGCGAAACGCGGCGAGCGTCCAGACGAGGCTCCCCGCCTGCGCGAACAGCATCACGCGCCAGCCGAGGTCGTTGTCGATAATGGCCGAGCGCAGCAATGTGCCGATCAGGAACGAGGCCGCCGTCGCGAGAACCAGCACGAGACCGAGATCGGTCTTCATGCCCGCGCGGCCCGCCTTTTTCCAGAACAGGAAGGAACCGAGCCCGAAAATGCCGAACTCGATGACATAGCCGATGGGAACGAGCGCGGCGCGCAAGGCCTCGCGCGAAAATCCCGGGGCGACGAACACATCGGAGAGCGGGAAGGGGCGGAGGCCGAAGACAATCGGCGAGGCCTCGCCGCCGACGCGCGTGAACAGGGTGGCGATCCAGGGCGCCGCGAGCGCCAGCGCGAGGAGGCCGGCCACGATGGCCGCAAATGCGTCGGGCCAGCGGCGCTTCGCGAGCAGCGCGCCGACCCACAGCGCGGCCGCGAGCGCGCCGCCCATCGCGACGTAGACGGACAGGCCCGCCATCGAGGCGAAGGCGAGGCCCGCGAGGATGATGCGGCGCCAGCCGAAGGCGTCCGTATCGTCGTCGCTGGCGCGAGTGAGCGCCATCAGGCCGACGAATGCCGCGCACAGGCCTGCGACGTGATGGGGCGCCCAGAGCGCGCTGCCGAACCAGGAGGTGATCTGGTCGTTCCATTCCTCGGGCGTCAGCCGCCAGTCGCCGCGCATCAAATTCAGCGCCAGGGAGGGGATTATGTCGAGGCCGGTGGTCGCCAGCAGCGCCAGCAGCAGCCAGGCCGAGCGGCGCGCGCCTTCTCGTGCGCCGGCCGCCTGGTCGGCGCCAGAACCGATCCAGAGCCGCCAGCCGAGCGCGGCCAGCGCCGGCCCGGCCAGAATCGCGCCGGCGGAGGCCGCATGACGCGCGGCGACGCCGAAGGGTTGCAGAAGTACGGCGTCGACGGCGGTGAGGAGATAGAAGAAATAGTAATAGGCGGCGTGCCCGTCTGGCGAATAAACCGTTGGGTTGAAAGGCGGATTTCCAGACGCGGCGATCGCCCAGGTCGCGGTTGCATGCTTGACGTAATCGACGATCACGAGGGAATGCCTGAGACCGTCGGGGGTCGGCATATCGACGCTCAGGAAGACGACAAGCAGGGCCCAGACGAGAACTAGCCCGGCCGCGGCGCCGAGACCCGACACGCGCCTCGGGGCCCGCAGCAGGACCGGCCCGCCGAGCGCCGCGAACGCGAGGGCGGCGGCGACCAAAGCCCGGACGCCGGCGCGGCCGGCGAGATCGAGCAGAACGGGCAGGCCGGCGAGGCCGCAGAGCAGCGACAGGCCGAGGCGCTCGACGCCCCTTGCGTCGCGAAAGCCCGGCATGGCCAGCGTCGCGGCAAGAAAGCCGCCGGCCGAGACGACCAGAAGCGTGAGAGCGAGAGAGGCGAGGAGCGTCGCGGCGAGCTCCCCGAACAGGAATGGCATGCGCGGGCTTCCGTCCGGGAACAGCCGCAGGAGTTTCGGATTCGGCCCATGGGGTCAAGCGTGGCGCCGCGCGATTTTTCTTGGCGCGGGCGCGCGGATCGGCTAAGAGG
>JAGRKN010000188.1 GCA_020442275.1 Rhodoblastus sp.
CCAGCACCTCGCCGTCGATGCCGAGGATCGCGATGTTCGGCGGCCGCTTCGGCACGGCGAGCTGATCGATCGGCGGCAGTTGCGCGGCGTAATAGCCGAACACGCCCGCCGTTCCGATCGCGCCCCAAATGCCGAGCACGAGAACCCAATAGACGAATTGCCCGATCAGGGAGCGCGAGCGGCGCTTGCGGCGCTGCCTGCCGCTCCCCTTGCCGCGTCCGCCGCTCCGGTCGTCCTCGCCCTTCTTGCGGCCCACAGACATCTCCCGGGGATCGGCGCGCAGGTCGCCGTCGGTGTTCAGGCGCGGCTCGCGGCGGTCGCCAGGAGCGCGTGAGCCCTTTCGTCCGCCAGAAATCCTGTCGTCGGGCTCCGCGCGCAACGCAGCGCCGCGCGGATCGTCGAAGCCCGGCTCCCGACGTTCGCCGCGATCAGGCTTTTTCCTGCGTCCGCCGAAACCCCACATATCCGTCCTGCGCCCTCTCGAGACGGCGTTGATGAGGAATAACGAAGGCGGATTAAGGGCCGGTTAAGTGTTGTGGCCAGCCTTGCGCGCGACTATTCGTCGCCAAGGGTCAGATCGACCATGATCTCGCCGGCGAGCTTTTCGAGCGTGCCCTTGAGCTCGCCGAGCGAAAGCGTGTCCGGCAGGCCGACGCGGATATTGGCGCGAAACATCTCGGCGCCGGTGAAGGCCGCGCTTTCGACGCCGCTGGAAAATTCCTCGATGTTCGCGCCCAGCGTCTTCAACGTCTGCGTCAGGTCGCGCACGATGCCCGGCCGCTCGTGCCCGACGATCTCGATGTCGATGTGCCGCGCATGAGCCGACGGCGCAGCCTGCGCCGCGCCGCGCTCGACCGTCACTTTCAGCCCCGCGCCGTCCAGCGCGCCCAGGGCCTCGGTCAGCGCCGCGATCTTGTCGTCCGGCGCGGCGATCAGCACGATGCCCGCGAACTTGCCGGCGAGCCGCGCCAGCCGGCTTTCCAGCCAGGTGCCGCCATGCGCCGCGACGGCCGCCGAGGCGGCATTGACGAGGCCGGGCTTGTCGTCGCCGATCAGCGTCAGGACCATGGGCGTCATCGGGCGTCTCCGTTTGCGGGCGGCGATCCTGCCGGGCGCGGCGTCGATTGGCAATGTGTACGTGAAAGGACTCCCCGCCGCGCGAAATCCCCTATAGTTTATTTCTAAACGACAAAGGGGAGGCAGGTCCGTGGAGGAATTCGACTTTCTTGTTCTCGGCGGCGGATCGGGCGGCTGCGCGGTCGCCGGCCGTCTCAGCGAAGACCCCGGCACGAGCGTAGGCCTGTTCGAAGCCGGCGACGACGGCAAGCACTGGATGGTGTGGACGCCGCTCGCCGCCGCCGCGATGCTGCCGCGCAAGATCCGCAACTATGCCTACGAGACGGTCCCGCAAAAGGGCCTCGGCGGCAGGCGCGGCTACCAGCCGCGCGGCAAGATGCTCGGCGGCTCCTCCGGCATCAACGCCATGGTCTATATCCGCGGCCACGCCTGGGACTACGATCATTGGGCTTCGCTCGGCAATCCCGGCTGGTCCTATGCAGATGTGCTGCCGTATTTCCGCAAGTCGGAGAACAACGAGACGCACGGCGACGAATTCCACGGCAAGGGCGGGCCGCTCAATGTCGCGGAATTGCGCACCGGTAATCCGTTCCAGCAGCGCTTCCTTGACGCCGTCAGCGAATGCCAGCTGCCGCTGACCTCCGATTTCAACGGCGCGAAGCAGGAAGGCTGCGGCGTCTATCAGGTGACGCAGATCAACGGCGAGCGCTGCAGCGCCGCGCGCGCCTATATTCACCCCTATATCGGCAAGCGCTCCAATCTCTCGGTCCAGACCGGCGCGCAGATCCTGAAAATCCTGTTCGACGGCAAGCGCGCTATCGGCGCGGAAATTCGCATCGGCGACCAGACGAAGACGGTGCGCGCGCGGCGCGAAGTGATCGTCGCCAGCGGCGCCTTCGGCAGCCCGCAATTGCTGATGCTGTCGGGGATCGGCGATGTGATTGCGTTGCAGAGACTGGGCGTCTCGCCGGTCCACCATCTGCCGGGCGTCGGCGCCAATCTGCAGGATCATCCCGACGCCATCCTCAACTACCGCACCAATTCGCTCGATACCGTCGGCTACAGCCTGCGCGGCGCGTGGAAGCTCATCGGCGAAATCTCGCGCTACAAGCGTGAGCGCACCGGCGTCGTCTCGACGAATTTCGCGGAGGCCGGCGGCTTCCTGAAGACGCGGCCCGATCTCGACATTCCCGACATCCAATTGCATTTCGTCGTCGCCACCGTCGACGACCATGCCCGCAAGATGCACCTGGGGCACGGCTTCTCTTGCCATGTCTGTCTGCTGCGGCCGAAGAGCCGGGGCGCCGTGACGCTGGCGAGCGCCGACCCGATGGCCGCGCCTCTGATCGACCCGAATTTCCTCGGCGAGATCGAGGACCTCGAGACGATGGTCGCGGGCTTCAAGCTGACGCGGCGAATCATGGAGGCGCCGGCGCTGAAGTCGCAGGCGACCAGCGAAATGTTCAGCGCGGGCGTGGAGAGCGACGACGCGATTCGCGACTTCCTGCGCCGCCGCGTCGACACGGTCTATCATCCCGTCGGCACATGCATGATGGGGCCGGACCCGAATTCGGCCGTGGTCGACGCGCAATTGCGCGTGCATGGGCTCGAGGGACTGCGCGTCGTCGACGCCTCGATCATGCCGACCTTGGTCGGCGGCAACACAAATGCGCCGACCATCATGATCGGAGAGAAGGCGGCGGACCTGATCCGCGCCGCCTGAGGAGCGCGCGCCGCAGGTCCCGCACTTGCGGGACTGTCACGCCTTCGTCATGAATATGTCACCGAGCTGCAGAGCGCGGCCGCTAGAAGCCGCGCCGGATGACTACAGGGAGTTCGACATGAAACGCTTCGCCTTGGCCGCCCTTCTTCTGTCCGGCGCAAGTCTGCCGGCGCTTGCCGCGACCGAGATTCAGTGGTGGCACGCCATGACCGGCGCCAACAATGATCTGATCGTCAAGCTCGCCAACGACTTCAACGCCTCGCAGGCCGACTACAAGGTCTCGCCCGTCTACAAGGGCGGCTACGCCGACACGATGAACGCCGGCATCGCCGCTTTTCGCGCAGGCCAGGCGCCGCATATCCTTCAAGTGTTCGAGGTCGGCACCGCCACCATGATGGCCGCGAAGGGCGCGGTGAAGCCCGTCTACCAGCTGATGGCCGAAGCCGGCGAGAAATTCGATCCCAAGGCCTATCTGCCGACGATCACCGGCTATTACTCGACGCTGAAGGGCGACATGTTGTCCTTCCCCTTCAATTCGTCCAGCACGGTGATGTGGCTCAACCTCGACGCGCTGAAGAAGGCGGGCGTCGAAAAAGACAGCCTGAAGACCTGGCCCGGCGTGTTCGACGCCGCCAAGAAGCTGCACGCGACATCGCCGACCTGCGGCTTTTCCAACGCCTGGGCGTCGTGGGTGCTGATCGAGCAATTCTCGGCCTGGCACAATATTCCGATCGGCACGAAGGCGAACGGCCTCGACGGCTTCGACACCAAGCTCGAATTCAACACGCCGCTGCATGAGCGCCTGCTGTCGAAGCTGGCTGAACTGCAGAAGGACAAGACCTACGATTATTCCGGCCGCGCCAATTCCGGCGAGGGCCGCTTCACCTCGGGCGAGTGCCCGATCTTCATGACGTCGATCGGCTTCTATGGCAACGTGAAGGCCAATGCGAAATTCGCCTATACGGCGGCGCCCATGCCCTATTACCCCGATGTGAAGGACGCGCCGCAGAATTCGATCATCGGCGGCGCGTCGCTCTGGGTGATGGGCGGCAAGAGCGCTTCCGAATACAAGGGCGTCGCGAAATTCCTGAGTTTCCTCTCCGAGACGGATCGCCAGATCGAACTGCACAAGAAGTCCGGCTATCTGCCGATCACCAAGGCGGCCTACGCGAAGGTGAAGGGAGAAGGTTTCTACAAGGAGAATCCGATCCTCGAGGTGCCGCTGCTCGAACTCACCAACAAGGAGCCGACCGACAATTCGCGCGGCCTGCGCTTCGGCAACATGGTGCAGATGCGCGACGTGTGGTCGGAAGAGATCGAGCAGGCGCTCGCCGGCAAGAAGACCGCCAAGCAGGCGCTCGATGCCGCTGTCGAACGCGGCAACACGATGCTGCGCCAGTTCGAGCGCACGGCGGGGAAGTAAGTCCTTCGCACCCGCGTCATGCCCGGGCCTGTCCCGGGCATCCACGCCAGGACGCGCCGCCAATGATGGAAAGTCTCGTGACGACTTGCCCGGCCATGACAGGCTAGAGATGGAAAAGCGCGCGACCTTCTCCAACAAGTTTCTGCCCTATCTGCTGGTCGCGCCTCAGCTCGCGATCACGCTCGTCTTCTTCTACTGGCCGGCCTCGCAGGCGGTGAAGGAGAGTTTCTTCATCCAGGACGCATTCGGCACGACGTCGAATTTCGTCGGGCTGGAGAACTACCGTACCCTGTTCGCCGATCCATACTATTTCCACTCAATGGGCGTGACGGCGGTCTTCGCCATCGCCGTGACATTCGCCTCGCTGTCGATCGCGCTGCTGCTCGCTGTGCAGGCGGATCGCGGCATTCGCGGCAAGATGGCCTACCAGACGCTGCTCGTCTGGCCTTACGCGGTGGCGCCCGCGGTGGCCGGCGTCATCTGGATCTTTCTATTCCAGCCCTCGCTCGGCTATTTCGCGCATCTCGTGCGCGCGCTCGGCGTCGACTGGAATCCTTTGCTCGACGGCAATCAGGCGATGACGCTCGTCGTCATCGCCGCCGTATGGAAGCAGATCAGCTATAATTTCCTGTTCTTCCTCGCGGGGCTGCAGGCGATCCCGAAATCGCTGATCGAGGCCGCGGCGATCGACGGCGCGCGGCCGACGCGCCGCTTCTGGACCATCGTCTTCCCGCTGCTCTCGCCGACGACCTTCTTCCTCGTCGTCGTCAATATCGTCTACGTCTTCTTCGACACGCTCGGCCTGATCGACGCGGTGACGGGCGGCGGCCCCGCCAAGGCGACGGAGACGCTCGTCTACAAGGTCTTCCAGGATGGCAAGCTCGGGGGCGATCTCGGCGGCTCCAACGCGCAATCCGTGATCCTGATGATCATCGTGATCGTGCTCACTTCGATCCAGTTCCGCTACGTCGAACGCAAGGTGACGTATTGATGCCTGCGGCGCGCACATGCTCCCCTCCCCCTTGTGGGGAGGGGTTGGGGGAGGGGGGCGCGCAATTTAGCAGGATGCCTCGACCCCGCACCCTAGCCCTCCCCCACAAGGGGGGAGGAGATTACATGCCGCGTGGTCAATCCGCATGGTAGAAAACCGCCCCTTCGGAAATATCCTCGCGCATCTCGTCCTGATCGTCGGCGTGCTGGTGATCGTCTTCCCGGTCTACATGGCTTTCGTCGCCTCGACCTGGGATCCGGCGACCATCGCCAACGGCAAGCTCGGTCTTCTGCCCGGCCCCTACCTCGTCGAGAATTACAGCCGCATCCTGTTCGAGGGCACGGGCCGCACGACGCGCGCGCATGTCGACACGATGCTGTTCAACTCCTTCGTCTCGGCCATGATCATCGCGACCGGCAAGATCGCGATCTCCCTGATCTCGTCCTACGCCATCGTCTATTTCCGCTTTCCCTTTCGCATGGTCGCCTTCTGGCTGATCTTTCTCACCCTGATGTTCCCGGTCGAGGTGCGCATCTACCCGACCTACAAGATCGTCGCCGATCTCGGCCTGCTCGACACCTACACCGGCCTGTCCGTGCCGTTGATCGCGTCCGCCACCGCGACGCTGCTGTTCCGCCAGTTCTTCATGACCGTGCCGGATGAATTGCTCGAGGCCGCCAAGATCGACGCCGCCGGCCCCCTGCGCTTTTTCAAGGACGTGCTGCTGCCGCTCTCGCGCACCAATATCGCGGCGCTGTTCGTCATCCTCTTCATCTACGGCTGGAATCAATATCTCTGGCCGCTGCTCATCACCACCCGCGACGACATGCAGACTGTCGTCATCGGCATCAAGAAGATCGTCGCGGTGCAGGACGCGCTCACCGAATGGCAGCTGGCCATGGCCACCGCCATTCTTGCCATGCTGCCGCCGGTGCTGGTCGTCGTCGTGATGCAGAAATTGTTCGTGAAGGGTCTCGTCGAGACGGAGAAGTAGGAAATGGCGAGCGTTCTTCTCGACCGGGTCTTCAAGACCTATCCCGGCGGTTTCACGGCGGTGAAGGGCGTATCCTTCGCCGTGCCGGACGGCGGCTTCTGCGTGCTCGTCGGCCCCTCGGGCTGCGGCAAGTCCACGCTGCTGCGCATGATCGCCGGCCTCGAGACGATCAGCGATGGCGCCGTCTCGATCGGCGATCGTGTGGTCAACAAGGTCGAACCCATGGATCGCGACATCGCCATGGTGTTCCAGAATTACGCGCTCTACCCGCACATGAGCGTGTACGACAACATGGCCTACGGCTTGCGCAACCTGAAGACTCCCGAACCGGAAATCCGCGCGCGCGTCAGCGAGGCCGCCAGGATTCTCGAGCTCGACGACGACATGCTGAAGCGCAAGCCACGCCAGCTCTCCGGCGGCCAGCGCCAGCGCGTCGCCATGGGCCGCGCCATCGTGCGCAAGCCCGCGGTCTTCCTGTTCGACGAGCCCCTGTCGAACCTCGATGCAAAATTGCGCGTGCAGATGCGCATCGAAATCCGCAAGCTGCAGCGTCGTCTCAAGACGACGTCGGTCTATGTCACGCACGACCAGCTCGAAGCCATGACGCTCGCCGACATGCTCGTCGTGATGAACGCCGGCCGCGTCGAGCAGGTCGGCGCGCCGCTCGAACTCTATGAGCGTCCGGCCAGCGTCTTCGTCGCGGGATTTTTGGGCTCTCCGCCGATGAATTTTCTCGATGGAATGATCGAAAAACCCGGTCTCGTGCGGCTGAGCGGCGGCGGCGAACTCGCCTACGATCCGGCCCATTTCGGCCCGCCGCTAGGCGCCGAGGTGAAGGCAGGGGTGCGTCCGGAGCGCGTGACATTCGCGAAGGAGGGCGCAGGTCTGTCCTTCGCGCTCGAACTCGTCGAGGAGCTCGGCCTCGGCCAGCTGGTGCATGGTCGCGTCGCGGGCAACGATTTCACCGTCGCTCTGCCGGCCTCGCACAATGCGCCCTCGGGCGAGACGCAAAAGCTCGCAATCCTCCCTGACGCCGTGCATTTGTTCGACCGAAAGACGGGCGCGCGCCTGTGATCCGGCGCCTCGCCATGGGCGCGCTGCTCGCAGCGATTGCAGCCGCCGCATGGTTCCGAGTCGATCAGGCCGTGCGCGTTGTACCGAATTTCGCGGCCGAGACGCTCTGTCTCGAAACATTCGTCAGCGGCCGCGATCCCGCGCTCGCCTTCGCGCAAATCCCCGCGAAGACGCCGGTCATGAAGCATCTCTCGGGCGTCATGAAGTGGAGCGTCGATCGCGAAAAGCGCGAGGCGGACGTTACGCTCGCCGGCCTGCTCCGCGCGCGCGCGATGCACGTGCGCGGCTACGGCTGCATCCTTGATCACGGCGCGCCCATGCCCGCGCCGGTCGCGCTGCCTTCGACCGCGACGATTCGCGACGAGCAGGCGGTCGTGACGCCGCCGCCCGGATCGCCTTTGTCGCTGGCGCTCGATCACGTCTTCGCGCCCTTCGAAGACGGCCGTCCGCGCGGCACGCAGGCCGTCGTGGTCATGAAGGACGGTCGTATTGTCGCCGAACGCTATGCCGAAGACGTCACATGGCGAACGCCCGTGTCGGGCATTTCGATGACCAAATCGCTCACCGCGGCGCTGGCGGGCGTTCTCGTTCAGGAAGGCGCGCTCGACCTGAAGGCGTCGGGCCAGATCGCGGCGTGGAGCAGGCCGGGCGATCCGCGCCGCTCGATCACGGTCGAGAACCTCTTGCGTATGGAAAGCGGTCTCGATTTCGACGAGACGAATTCTGGGTTCGACGCCAATACGCACATGCTCTATCTCGAAGACGACATGGTCGCGCATGCCCTGCGCGCCAATCGCATCGCGGCGCCTGGCGAACGCTGGGCTTATTCGAGCTCGGGCATCATGGTCGTCGACGGCCTGTTGCGCGAAAAGATCGGCGGCCCGACCGAGCTCACGCGCTTTGCGCGCGAAAAATTATTCGGCCCGATCGGAATGACGAGCATGGTTCTCGGCTTCGACGCGAAAGGCGCCTTCGTCGGCTCGACCTATTCGGCGGCGACCGCGCGCGACTGGGCGCGCTTCGGCGAGCTGTTTCGCAACGACGGCGTCGTGAATGGTCAGCGCCTTCTGCCGCAGGGGTGGAGCGATTTCGTCGCCAGCCCGACGCGCGCAGCCGGCGTCGGCTACGGCGCGGGCTTCTGGACCAATCGTGGCGACAGTTTCGGCGCGAAGGCGCGCGTGCGGATGGGCTTCACGCCCGATTCCTATTTCGCCTCAGGCAGCATGGGCCAGCGTGTCATCATCGCGCCATCGCACGGTATTGTGATCGCGCGCCTCGGGCGCACCGCCGACTGGCCGGACTTCGATATTGGCGGCGCGGCGCGCCTCTTGCGCGAGGTCGTCGCGGCCCTGTCGGACGTCGGATCGACGAGGCCGGGCAAGGAACAATAATCGTCCTGCGCGGTTGCCTTGAGCCCCGCAAGACATAGCTAGACTGAAAGAAATCTTGCGCGGTCGTCGCTGGGAGGCCCAATGTCGTCTGCAATCGATCGCAAGCTGGGCGCCGATGCGCAGTATGAAACGTTGCGCTCGCGTCTGAAAGCGACGCGGCGCCGATCGCGCGATCTCGCGGCGCCGCTCACGCCGGAAGATCAATGCGCGCAGGCGATGGACGACGCGAGCCCGACCAAGTGGCATCTCGCGCATACGACATGGTTCTTCGAGACCTTCGTGCTCGAACCCTATCTACCTGATTACAGGACTTTCGATCAGCGCTTCAAATATTGCTTCAACTCCTATTACGAGAGCGAGGGGCCGCGACAGCCGCGTCCGCGTCGCGGTCTGCTGACGCGTCCGACGAGCGAGGAAGTCGCCGCCTATCGCGCGCACGTCGATCACGCGCTCGACGAGCTGTTCGCGCGCGATCTGGCGCAAGACGCCGAGACCGCCGAGCGGCTGGAGCTCGGCGCGCATCATGAGGAGCAGCATCAGGAACTCCTGCTGACCGATATTCTCGCGCTGTTTGCGGCGAGCCCTCTCAGGCCTGCCTATCGCGTAGCTTCCCCGCGCGCGGCCTCGCCAGCGGTGCCGCTCGGCTGGCGTCGGCACGATGGCGGTCTGGTCGAAATCGGGGCCGACGGCGCGGGCTTCGCCTTCGACAACGAGCGTCCGCGCCACAGGGTCTGGCTCGAACCATTCGCGCTCGCCGACAGGCTCGTGACTGCAGGCGAATGGCGCGATTTCATAGACGACGGCGGTTATGCAACGCCCACGCTCTGGCTCGCCGACGGCTGGGCGACAATCAACCAGAACGGATGGCGCGCGCCGCTCTACTGGGAAGAGCGCGATGGACAATGGATGCGCATGACGCTGGAAGGCCTGCGCGCCGTCGATCCGAACGAGCCGGCCACGCATGTCTCCTTCTACGAGGCCGAAGCCTTCGCTCAATGGTCGGGCAAGCGCCTGCCCACCGAATTCGAATGGGAAGTTCTCGCGCGCGAAAAAAATGCGCCGGCCGACA
>JAGRKN010000189.1:0-166 GCA_020442275.1 Rhodoblastus sp.
CCATCCACGGCTGCGCCCATGAAACCTCCTCCGGCAAGGATACGCCGTCGGGCCATTGGGAGATGGCCGGCGCGCCGCTTGCCGGCCGGCTCGGGACATTTCCGGACACGCGGCCCTGCTTTCCGCCCGACCTCGTCGCCACGCTCGTCAGCGAAGCGGGCTTGCC
>JAGRKN010000189.1:304-2010 GCA_020442275.1 Rhodoblastus sp.
CCTCGAACGCCTCTACGAGACCTGCAGTATCGCGCGCAGGATCGCCGACCGCTGGAATGTCGGACGCGTGATCGCGCGGCCCTTCGTCGGAACGAGCCGCGCCGATTTCAGGCGCACGCCCAACCGCAAGGATTTCGCCATTCCGCCGCCGCCGGGCAATCTGCTCGATCGCGCGGATGAAGGCGGCCGCGCCATTCTGTCGCTCGGCAAGATCGGCGACATTTTTCGCCATCGCGCCACGGGGCGGGAGATCAAGGGCCGCGACAACGACGCGCTGATCGACGCACTGATTACCGAATGGCCGGCCATGCCCGATGGCGCGTTCGCCTTCGTCAATCTCGTCGATTTCGATACCGACCACGGCCATCGCCGCGACGTCGCCGGCTATGCGGCGGCGCTCGAGGCCTTCGATGCGCGGCTCCCGTCCCTGCTCGCCTGCCTGCGCCCGGACGACCTGCTGCTGATCTCCGCCGATCACGGCAACGACCCGACCTGGCGCGGCACGGATCATACGCGGGAAAATGCTCCGATCGTCGGCCTGGTGGCCGGGCGGCGCGGCGCGGATGTCGGACGACGCGCCACTTTCGCCGATATCGGCCAGACCGTCGCGCGGCATCTCGGCTTGCAGCCGGTGGCGAAAGGCGTGGCGTTCGATCCGCTGTCTTCGTAGGGGACGCTCAGGCCGCGCGCCGGCGCTCCGCAGTCGCCTTTCGAACGCGCGCGATTTCGCGCAACCGGCGACCATGCGCGGCGTCGCATTCGGTTTCCGCGCGCGCGATCAGCGCCGCGCCGTGGACGCCCTGCACAGGGTAGATGGCCGAGCCCTCGTCGTGCACGATCGGCGCGCCGTGCAGCGCCTCCAGCCGCATGTGGCGCATGGCCTTGCGCACACGACGCGCCACGTCGAGAAGCGCCTCCCGGTCTTTCAGAAGTACGACGCAGACGACGAAGCGCCCACGCTCCACGCGCTCGATCTTGTCGGAATCGCGCAGCACCATCTGCAGCATGCCGGCGACGAAATCCATTGCGGCCTCGGCGGCGGCGACACCCTGAGTCCGCGAGATCTCACGATAGGCGTCGAGATGGTAGTAGAGGACGCCGACGCTGCAACCATATTCGGTCGAAGCCTCGATCGCCCCATCGAGCCGCAGCGCGAGCGGCTTGCCGGCGCCATTGGCCGCCAGCGGATTGTCGACGAGCGTGCGCGGCGTCGACGAGGGCGATACAAAGCTGACCTCCTGGCCAACCACCGCGCCGCTCGAACGGATCAGCGCGACCATCGCAACCACAAAACCGGCGGCGCCCAGCGCGCGCAGGACGCGCACGACGGTTTCGTGCTCCGGATTGTTGGAAATGAGCATCGGCAGCACGACGCCGAAGCCGGCAAGTGCGCACAATCCGAACCATGATTTGAGGTCGAGCGCTCGCATGACTGTCGAAATCCCCCTGCCCAGGCCTTTCACCCGGTTGTTCTTCTGGCCGGTCATCATTCAAGCGCGGTCGCGTAAACGCTCCGTTCACGACTCGGGAACGAATTTATTCGTTAATAGAATTAAACTTCGTCCGGTCCGCCCGGCGCATGGCCGGACAAGAGCGCGTTGCCTCGCGACATCGTCGGAGACGGGATATCGGTCCCCGCTTTCGCGGGGACGACATCAATCGTCATCGCGGCTAGATTCCCGTACTCGCAGGGGATCGAATCGATG
>JAGRKN010000020.1:0-10262 GCA_020442275.1 Rhodoblastus sp.
GCGCGGCCGTCGATGGTGAGTTTCAACGCGGGCAGGGACTGCGCCGATGCGGCCGTGGCCTGGAGGAGCAGCGCTGTTGTCGCGATACGTGCGGCACGTCTCGCCAGGGCGCCGTCATGCCCGGCCTTGTGCCGGGCGTCCACGCCGATCCGTTCCGACTTATGTGGACTGAATTGGGCATCCCGACCGCGTGGATGGCCGGGACGAGCCCGGCCATGACGGGGCTGCGGACTAGTACGCATTTTCCGCCTTTATCAGCGCGAACGGCGTCGCCGCGAGAATGTACATATCGAGCAGCAGCGACCAGTTCTCGATGTAATAGAGATCGCATTCCACGCGCTTCTGGATCTTCTCCGGTGTGTCGGTCTCGCCGCGCCAGCCGTTGATTTGCGCCCAGCCGGTGATGCCGGGCTTGACGCGGTGTCTCGCGAAATAGCCGTCGACGACGACTTCGTAAGGGTGTTCGGCGGCCGTGGCGTAGACCGCGTGCGGCCGTGGGCCGACGAGCGAGAGATTGCCCTTGACGACGACATTGAAGAGCTGCGGCAGTTCGTCGAGCGAGGTCTTGCGGATGAAGCGGCCGACGCGCGTCACACGCGGATCGCCGCGCGTCACCTGTTTGGCGGCGGTATGGTCGAGTTGGTCGACATACATCGACCGGAACTTGAAGACCTCGATTTCCTCGTTGTTGAAGCCGTGCCGTTTCTGGCGGAAGAGGACAGGCCCCTTGGAATCGAGCTTCACCGCGAGCGCGATCAGGCCCATCACCGGCAGGAGCAGGACGAGTAGCAGCGCGCCGACGACACGGTCGAAGACTGTCTTGACGACCACGTTCCAGTCGGTGATCGGCTTGTCGAAGACGTCGAGCACCGGCACCGTGCCGATCCACGAATAGGAACGCGGGCGGAAACGCAGCTTGTTGGCGTGCGCGGCCAAGCGAATGTCGATCGGCAGCACCCAGAGCTTGCGCAGCATCTGCAAGATGCGTTCTTCCGCCGTGATCGGCAGCGTGAAGATGATGAGATCGATGCGCGTGCGCCGCGCGAATTCCACGAGATCGTCGACCGCGCCGAGCTTCGGGAAGCCGATGACGACATCTGGCGAGCGATCGTCGGCGCGGTCGTCGAACACGCCGCAGATGCGCAGATCGGTGTGGCGCTGAGCGGCGAGTTCGCGCAGCACTTCTTCGCCCGCCGGCCCGCCGCCGACGATGACGGTGCGCCGTTCGAGGCTGCCGCGCGCGGTCATGCGGCGGACGACGATCGAGAGGATGAGACGGCCCGTCAGCAGCAGCGCGAAGCCGCCGAGGAACCACGACATTAGCCAGACGCGGGAATAGGCGAGGTCGTGCTTGAGAAAGAAGATGGCGGCGAGCGCCAGCAGGAAGGCGAAGGACCATCCGCCCGCGACGCGCAACATGGCATAGGCGGGATCGCGAAAGGCGGAAACGTTGTTGACGTCGAGCGCCTGGAAGGCTGCGAGCGCGACGAAGGAAATCGAGGCGATGGTCACGGCGATCTCGAAGGACCAGCCGTAGCCGAGATAGGCGACATGGGCGGCAAAGCCCGCGCCGGCCATGGCGACGAATTCGAAGAGCCTGACGAGCCCGGTCAGAACCGCCGCCGAATAGGCGGGCCTGGGGCTGAGGCCGGCCAGCGATTCGGCGAGCGCGACGCGCCTCAGGGCCTCCTGTCGGCCGTTTGGCGCATGGTCGACCTGGCCGGAGCCGGAGTCCAGCGGCGTTGGTTGCGGGTGATGGTCCGTGGCGAATGCCGACATGGCGCGGCGCTCTACTCGGCGGCCTGACGATAGGCTGCCGCCTCGCTGGCGGTCGGCGAGCCCTTGCGGGCCAGGGCCTCGCGGTAACCGTCGAGTACGCCCTCCACCATGTTGGCGAGCGTGAATTTCGCGCCGACGAAGGCCGCGAGTTTACGCGCGGCGACGACGTTCGCGTCGCGCGTGCCATTCAGTTTGCCGGCGACGGTTTCAGCCAGCGTGAGCGGCCGGTCGCAGCGGATCAGCTCGGGCGCGTAGGGGCCGAAGATTTCGGGAATGCCGCCGACGTCGGTCGCGACCATGGGAATACAGGCGCCGGCAGCTTCCAGCACGACATAGGGCAGGGATTCGGCGCGGCTCGGCACGACCAGCACGTGGCCGAGACGAAAGGCCTCGCGCGCCGGCATGGCGCCGGCGAAGCGCACCGAATCGGAAAAGCCGACCTCGGCGGCGTGTTCCTGCAGGCGATCGCGATCGGGGCCGGAGCCGACGAGGACCAGCGAGGGGCGTCGACCGATCATGCGTTCGATCATCGGCAGCGAATCGATCAGCGTGTCGATGCCTTTGGCCGACCGCAATTCGCCGATGTAGAAAAGGTCCGCCGCGTCAGGCGCGGGCTCGACCGGGATCAGTTCGGCCGGGCTCACGCCATTCACGATCACGCGCTGGATCGCGTCGGTCTTGCCGACGAACTGCTGGTATCGGCGGCCGATATAGGCGCTTTCGAACAGCAGAAGGTCGGTCGTGCGCGCGAGAATGGATTCGGCCGCCATATAGCCGGTGTGTGCGAGCGTTCCGGGCTTGTAGTTGAACGAGCCGCCATGCGGCGTATAGGCCCGCACGGGCGAATGATCGAAGGTCCAGAAGCCCGGCAGGCGCGCATAGGCGCCGCCCTTGGCGCCATGGCCGTGCACGACATCGGGCTTGAGATCCGACAGGCGGCGCGAAATGCGCATGAGCGCGGAAATGTCGGAGGCGTGGGGCAGGCGGTGCATCGGGGCTCGCATCACGCCGAGCGCGAGATGGGGCGCGAGGTCGCCGAGAATTTCGTCGGCGCGCGCGCCGCCCGTGCTGGAATCGACGATGAGCCCGACGCGATGGCCACGCTCGACCTGTTCGCGCGTGAGATCGACGACATGGCGAAACAGGCCGCCGAGAGGCGCCCGCAGGACGTGGACGATCTTCAGGCTCGTCGACGTGGAAATGGACATGAAATATCTGGCCTCGTTACCCGCGTTACGGGCCAGTAAACGTCAAAAGTTCAAAAGAACCGTTCACGAATCTGAATCGTGTCGCCCGGCTGGACAGGATAGGTCATGTCGACGTCGCCGATGACCTGGCGGCCGTCGATCACCCGGGTCATGCGGGCCCAGGCCTGCGCCGCGCGCGGCGTGTAACCGCCGGCGATGGCGACCGCCGTCTGTACGGTCATGCCATTCACATATGGATACTGGCCGGCGTTGGTGACCTCGCCCAGGATGAAGAAGGGGCGGTAGGCCTCGACCTCGCAGGAAACGCGCGGTTCGCGCAGGAAACCCGAGCGCAGGCGGGATTCGACCGCGCGCTGGATCTGCTCCGTCGTCATGCCATTAACAGGCACCAGGCCGATCAATGGCATGGAAATCTGCCCGCTGGCGTCGACTGAATAGGAATTGGACAGCGAATCCTGCCCGAAGACAATGATGCGAAGACGATCGCCGGAGCCCACGGCATAGGGATGCTCGGCGACAGCCGCCAGCTCGCCCTGATAGGGACGGGTGGCGCAGCCGCTGACGAGGGTCGCCAGGATCACACTGAGGGCAGCCGCCATACGACGCATCTGGTCACCGTTTTCTTCGCTTCGACGCTGCGTGAAACGCCCGATCTATTTATGCCCGCATGGTTAACAAACACTGACGGAAGACGATTAACGGCCCCTCAACCATAAGCGGATTAAATCCGGCCAGAGACAGGTTGGAGTAGGGCATGCGCGTCGAGTCGCCAGCACAGGGCCAGGGGCCGCACCGGACCGGGGATGACGCCGAAATCGATCTCGGCGGAATCGGGCACGCGCTCTGGGCGAACCGCAAATGGGTGGCGGGCGCCGCCATTGTCGCGCTGTGCGCCTCCACGGCCTTCGTCAATATCGTGAAGCCGCGCTACACGGCTGAAACCCGCGTGTTGCTGGAGTTGCAGTCGAGCTTCATGCCCGGCGAGGACGCCAAGACCGAGTCCTCGGGCATGCTCGATCCCGAAGCCGTCGGCAGCCAGATCCAACTCGTCACCTCGCGCGATGTCGCGCGGCGCGCGATCAAGCAAATCGGCCTGCTCGGCAATTCCGAATTCGATCCGATGGCGAGCGGCATGGGCGCCGTCTCGCGCGTTCTCGTGCTGCTCGGCCTCAAGCGCGATCCCTCGCAGATGTCGCCGGAAGACCGTGTCTTCGAGAATTACTACGAGAAGCTGCAGGTCTTCTCGCCGACCAAGACGCGCGTTCTGAACATCGAATTCTCCTCGCGCGATCCTGATCTCGCGGCAAAGGCGGCGAACTCGATCGCCGGCATCTATCTCGACTTCCAGCAGGACGCCAAACGCGCCAATGCGCGGTCGGCCGCTGCTTCACTCGGAACGATCGTCGCAGACCTCAAGACCAGGGTCGCCTCGGCCGAATCGAAGGTCGAGGATTTTCGCGCCGAGACCGGGCTGCTCGTCGGCACCAACAATACGACGATCACCGCCCAGCAGTTGGGCGAGGTGAATACCGAACTCGCCCGCGCCCGCACCTCGCAGGCGGATGCTCAGGCGAAGGCCAAGCTCATTCGCGAGATGCTGAAGCAGGGTCGCGTCGGCGACATTCCGGATGTCGCCAACAATGATCTCGTGCGCCGCATCTCCGAACAGCGCGTGACCCTGAAGGCGCAGCTGGCGCTCGAATCGCGCACGCTGCTCCCGGGCCATCCGCGCATCAAGGAACTGACCGCTCAGCTCGCCGATCTCGATAGCGAAATGCGCGTCGCCGCCGACAAGGCTGCGCGCACGCTCGACAATGACGCCAAGATCGCCGGCCAGCGCTTTCAAAATCTTCAGGCTTCGCTCGATCAGCAGAAGAAGGTCGTGGGCTCGATGAGCGCGGAAGAGGTCAAGCTGCGGGAACTCGAGCGCACAGCCAAGGCGCTCAAGGACGATCTGGAAGCCGCCACGACCAAGTACCAGCAGGCTCTGGCGCGCGAGAATTCGAAATCGACGCCGGCCGATGCGCGCATCATCTCGCGCGCGATCGCGCCTCAGATTCCGTCTTTCCCCAAGAAGATCCCGATCATCGGTTTCTCGACGCTCGGGGCCCTATTCCTGTCGATCGCCTTTATCGTCGCCCGCGAATTGCTGAAGGAAGGCCCCGCGCCACGCCGCATGCCCGCGCCCGCGCCGGTCGGGCCAGTCGAGGCGTCCGCGAGCGAAGGTTTCGAACGCCAGGAGAGCGAGCGTAAGGATATCGAACGCCGCACGATCGTCGCCGCCGATGCCGCGCCGGCCGCTCTGCTCGGTCCCTCGCAATCGTTCGCACAGGCCGCGTTCGACGCCGCGGAAGGCGCGCCGGCGCTGGCGCTGACGGTCTGCGAAGGCGACAGCGACGATGGTTTCGCTCTGGCCTCCGCCCGCGCGCTGGCGCGTCGCGGACGCACCATTCTCGTCGCGCTCGACGAGGCCGCGCGTATGGCGCAGACGGACGGCCCGGGCCTTGCCGAACTGCTCACGGGGCGCGCGAGCTTCGACGAGACGATCCATCGCGATCAGATTTCGCGCCTGCACGTGCTGGGCGCCGGCCAGGGCGCGCGCGGCGGCGCGGATGCGCTGCTGTCGGCGCTCGACGCGCTGCTCGAGGCCTATGATTTCGTCGTCGTCGCCGCGTCCTCGGCGCTGGATATCGATGACGCCTATGCGCTGTCGCAGCTCGCCCGCTCGTGCGCGGTCTACGGGGGCGAGCCTTATTCGACGGCCTCGCTCGCGGACGCGCTCGAAAAGCATGGGCTGCCGCGCCCGGCCATTGTCGGTGTCGAAGACGCGCGCCTCGGCCAGACCGCCGCGTGAGTCTTCACGCGACGATTCCAATATCGCTCTCAAATATCTGAGGCTGAATCGGTTTTCAGGCTGGGCCGGCGCGCATCTGTTCGACGAAGGCGAGCGCCCAGGGCGTCTTCTTCACCCAACGCTTGGCCGAGAGGCGGCAGCGTTCGATCGGCGCCCATGCGGCGCCGAGCGCGGTCGCCGGCAGGACGAGATCGGCGAGCGCGATCTCCTCGTTGCAAATGGCGTTCTTGTAGCGCGACTCGCCGATGCCGAGGTCGAAGCGTTCGAAGCCGCGCGATCCGAGATCGCGGACGATGTGGCGCAGCAGGAGTTCGGCGGGGCTCGAACGCGCGATCTGCGGATCGATGTTGAAGGAATTGATCATCCCGTGCCAGGCTCGGCCGCGCGGCAGGCCGCCATAGGTCGCCACGACGCGGTCGCCGACGCTCAATGCGTAGAATTCGAGCGAGATAGCGCCGCTGCCGCGACCGCTCGACATGGCGTCGAGAAAGGCGCGCACCGCGACATGCGCGAAGCCGGGATCGCGGTTCTTCTGGCTGAAGCGCAGCGTCTTCTGGTCGACGAAGGCTTCGAGAATCGTATGCGCGCGGTCGACGTCGGTCGCGCGTTCATAAGTCAGGGGACCGAGCTCGGCGAGCTTGCGCTCCTTGGCGCGCAGCTTCTTGCGTGTCGAGGCGGAATCGATCCGCTTCAGGAAGGCTTCGGCGTCGGCGCCGATCGTCGCGCCATAGGCGAAGCTCGGGCTGGGATGGCTGCCTGGCGTCGCGAGGGGATTTGCGACGCCGCCCCATCCGCGGGGCTGGTTTAGGAGCACGAAACAATCGACGGAGCACGCGCGCGCGGCGGACAGGAGCAGGCCGCGGGCAGCGTCCGGCGTCAGGGAAAAGCCCGGCCGCATCAACGGCAGGTTGAGATTGGAATGCTTGCCGCCCGCGAACATGGCGAGGCGGGCAGGGCCGCGCCGCTTGACGGCGAGCGGCAGGACGATGGCCGGGCGCTCCTGCGCGTCGTAACCGACGACAACTAGAGGGGTCGCGCCGGAGTTTTGCGCGAGATGCTCGTACCAGGGCAGGACGAAGCCCAGCGTCTGATAGGCGGAGCCCGTCCCGAAAGCCTCGATCTCGCGCCAGGCGCGAAGCGCCGGCCAGGGGCGTTCGAAGGTCTCGACGCGCGCAAGAGCAGCCGGCGCGTCCTCGGGGCGCGAAGGATTGCTTCCCGCTATGGCGGCTGCGGCTTGGGCGGACATCGAAATCACCTTGCGTCGGACGCTAGCAACAAATGGTCAAGGAGAACTTGCCATGGTGAGGGGCGAGGACTTTCCCATGGGCATCAAGCGCGACGTCATCGATCTGGGCTTCCGCATGTTCGGCGCCACCGGCCTGCATCGGCTGGCCGCGCGCTACACGCAGGGCATGGGCGCCATCCTGATGTTTCACCGGGTGCGGCCTGCCTCGCACGAGGCCTTCGCGCCCAATGGCGGGTTGGAGATCACGCCGGAATTTCTCGACCTTCTGCTGACCCGCCTGAAGGGCCAAGGTTTCGCGATCGTCTCGCTGGACGAGGCGGTCACGCGGATTCGCGACGGGGCAGGCGACGCCGCGCCGTTCGTTGCGCTGACGTTCGACGACGGCTATCGCGACACGGCCCATGTCGCCCTGCCGATCCTCGAAAAGCACGGTGCGCCCTTCACTGTCTTCGTCACCACGGGTTTCGCGGATCGCACCGCGCGCATGTGGTGGGTGGAAATGGAGGAGGCGATCGCGGCGCTGCCGGCGGTGCGGATCGAGGCAGCGGGCCGGTTGTTCGATCTGCCGGCCGGGACACCGGAAGAGAAGCAGGCTGCCTTCGAGGCGCTCTACTGGCCCCTGCGGGCTGGCGAGGAGAGAGAGCTTCTCCGCGTTACCGGCGCGCTCGCCGACGAGGCTGGCGTCGAGCGCATAGACCTCGTCGACGAGCTCTGTCTCAACTGGTGCGGATTGCGCAAACTCAGCGAGCATCCGCTCGCGACGATCGGCGCGCATACGTTGACCCATCCGATGCTCGCCAAGCACCCCGACGGTTTCGCGCGCCATGAAATCTTCGAGAGCAAGGCAATCATCGAGCGCGAGATAGGGCGCGAGGTTAAGCACTTCGCCTATCCCGTCGGCGATCCGGGCTCCGCTGGCGCCCGCGAATTCGTTCTCGCGCGCCAGGCGGGATTTGCGAGCGCGGTGACGACGCGACCAGGCATGATCTTTCCGGAACATGCGAGCCATCTGACGGCGTTGCCGCGCCTGTCGGTCAACGGCCATCATCAGTCGCTGGCGACGCTCGACATCCTGCTGTCGGGCGCGCCGTTCATGCTGTGGAACAAGGGGCGAAAGCTCAGCGTGGCGTAGGTCCGCTGCGGCTACAGCCCGGACTGGATCGCCTTCATCAGCCGAAAACGCATCGCGCCGGTGTTGCCCGTCAGCGAAATCACGAAGCGCGCCGTTCCGTGCGTGGCCGTATCGGCGTAGCCCGCCAGCGTCCGCACGCCGTCGAGCGTTCCCGTCTTGTAAGCGGCGCCTTTGGCGTGCTTGAGCAGGTCGGCGTTTGGTGCGAGCAGGGTCAGGACCTTCGCAAGGCCTCGCGCGGTAAAATGGTTGGCGCGGCTGATGCCCGAACCTTCTTCCAGATGGATTGATTGTGCGAGGCCTTGCGCAGCGAGCATTTCGTTGGCGACCTTGAGCGACTTGTCGAGGCTGACGGGCGGTCCGAGGCGGCGCCCACCAATCTCCAGAAATATCTGGTTCGCCATGTAATTGTTGGAGCCGACGAGCAATTCGTGCAGCAGCTGCGACAGCGGACGCGACTGGCGGTGCACGTAGACCGGCTTGAGGCCGGCCGGCACAGGGCCTGTCGTGATCGGGCCCTTCACGCCGCCGCCCGACTTTTCGATAAAGGCGGCGAGCAGTTCGCCGGCGTATTGCAGGCTGAGCGCGGGGTCCTGGGCCAGGCTGATCCGGCCGCGCCCCTTGTGTCCGCGCTTGCGGAACTGTTCGATCGCCAATGGCGTGATCGGCGTCTGTTTCTCGCCGGAGACGATGGTCTTGCCGCGATGCGCGGCGGCGATCGTGTTGAAATTCACCGCGAGCGCCGAATTCAGCGCATTGTAGGATTCGTTCGTGTCCTCGATGCCGGGAATGCGCAGGTCGGCGGGATAATAGCTCGCGTCGAGCACGATGCCCGTCAACGGCGCCTTGCCGGTCGCGGCGACAAGTTCACGGGAGAGCTGCGCGAGTTCTTCGGAAACAAGGAATGGATCGCCGCCTCCGTGTACGAAGAGGGTGCGCCTGGCGTCGAGGTAGAAGCGGGTCTCGAAGCGATAATCCTTGCCGAGCGTTTCCAGCGCGAGCCAGGCGGTCACGAGTTTCGTGACCGAGGCGGGGACGAAGGGCTTGTCCGCGTTTTGCGCGACCAGCTCATTGCCCTGCGCATCCACCACGTACACGAGCGCGCCCGGCGCCAGCGCGGCGACCTTTTCCTTGACGTCGGCGAAGGCCGGCGCGGGCAGCAGAAGCAGGGCAATGAAGAGCAGGCGTGACCACATGGCGAATTCCACTCCCCGGCTGGTCGAACCCGATTGTGGGTTGGCTTGGAGCTTACCGGTCCTCGCGCGCCATCCAAGTAACGACGGGCAGCAGCGGCACGATCCAGATTGTGCCGAGCACGGCGTAGAGGAGGGGCTGCAACCAGGGCGAAGCCTCCTGCAGCGGGCGCGATTGCGCCAGCGCCATGGCGATCAGTGCGTAGAAGATGACGTAGACGACCATGAAAAGCGCGCCGATCAGTTTGCGGATGCGAATGGGCATGGTCTCGTCGTCCCGTGAGGCTGCCGGCCGCGGGCATGGACGCGGCGGCGCCGGGGGCTTATCTAACGCGACGTCCCCGAAGGCAACCCAGCCCAGAGCCGCCCCCGACATGACCGACTGGATCAATTTTCCCGCCGCCGCGACCGGCGCCGGGCGCGCCGCGAGCGCGCCGGATCGCGCGGGCGTCGCCAATTGGCTGTGGTTTGTCGCTGCGCTGGTCTTCGCCATGGTCGTGGTCGGCGGGGCGACGCGACTGACGGAATCCGGTCTGTCGATCACGGAATGGAAGCCGGTGACCGGTGTCATCCCGCCGCTGAGTCACGCCGACTGGGTTGCGGCCTTCGAGAAATACAAGCAGATCCCGCAGTACAAGGAACTCTTCCCGGACATGGATCTGGCGCGCTTCCAGACGATCTTTCTCTGGGAGTGGAGCCACCGGCTGCTCGGCCGTCTGATCGGGTTCGTCTTCGCGCTCGGACTTGCGTGGTTCTGGCTGCGTGGCGCGCTGACGTCGCGGCTGAAGTGGCAGCTTTCCGGCGTGCTGGCGCTCGGCGCGCTGCAGGGCGCCGTCGGCTGGTGGATGGTTGC
>JAGRKN010000020.1:10318-12951 GCA_020442275.1 Rhodoblastus sp.
TGGCGAGCCTGACGTTTGCCGCGCTGGTCTGGATCGCGGGCGGCCTGCGGGCGCCAAGGCGCTTGGAAGAGGCTTCGACGACGGCCAGGGTTTTCGCCGTGCTTCTGGCGCTGGCGACGCTCAAGCAGATTTTCCTGGGCGCGCTCGTGGCGGGCCTGAGGGCAGGGCTCACCTACAATACCTGGCCGCTGATGGACGGCCGCTTCATGCCGCCGGTCGAACAGCTCTTCAAGAACGATCCATGGTGGATGAACTTCTTCGACAATATCACCACGGTGCAGTTCGATCATCGCATGGCGGCCTATGCCGTGCTCGCTCTGGCGTTGCTGAACGCGATTTTCGCGCGGCAGACTGGCGTCGCGCGGCGTGGCTGGGCGATCGTCGCTCTGGTTCTCTGTCAAGTCGGGCTCGGCATCGCGACGCTGCTCTACAGCGTGCCGCTGCCGCTCGCGCTGGCGCATCAGGCGTTGGCGATGGTCGTGCTCGGAATGGTCACGGCCAATCTTCGCGCCGCATTTCCGGCGCACGCCGAATAAGCGGGAACGACGACGATCGCCGCGACTTTCGGGGCGAAGCCAAAAATGCCAAGCTTGCGGCTCCCTCGCGGGGCCGGTCGATGGACTTTTTCCTGACCCAAATTCTGGCGCGTCTGCTCGGCGCCGTGCTCGCCTTTCATTGTGCGCGCAGTGTCTGGCGCGGGCTACGGGACGGCAAGATCGAATTGTTTCAGAGCGGATATGTCGACTGGTGGCCGGTTCGGGAGGTCGGCCGCGACGACGCGCCGATCCTGTTCTGGATCCAGATCGGCATCCAGGCCTTCTTCTTTTTTCCCTGTCTCGTGATTGCAATCGTCGGCTGGGTGTGACCCGCGAAGACGCGCGTCAGCGCTTGCCTCCGCTCGCCCGGAAGAATTCCCATTCCTCGACGCGCCGGCTGTCGGGCAGGACGCAAATTCCGACCTGACCTTTCTCCGTCGTGACGATCTCGACTCGGCCGCCCTGTTGGACACAATAAACGGAGGCCGGATTGGCGATGATCCGGACGACGGGCAGGGCTTGCGCCTGCGCCAGCGCGCCCGCCAGCGCGAGGGACGCGATCACGAAGCCGCTCCGCATTTTTCCGGACGATGCTTGCGCCTCGTGGAGGCGGGGAATTGCGCGAGCTTCGCCGCTGGCCGCACCGGGCGGACGACGAGCTCGCCGCCGCAGTTCGGGCAGACCATGCCGAGCTTCGTCGTCGCGCAATCGCGGCACCATGTGCATTCGAAGGAGCAGATCAGCGCGTCGCCCGATGAGGGCGGCAGGTCGCGGTCGCAGCATTCGCAGTTCGGGCGCAGTTCGAGCATGGCGTTGGCTCCCGAGCGGCGCAGGCGCCTTCACCGGCCGCTAATGTTGTTGGCGCTAATGTCCATCGATGCGAAGCGAGGGACAATCCCTTCCGTCCGGGAAACCCGCATGGCGCGGCGACGTGGAGGGCTTGCGCGGCGTCGCCGTGCTGGCCGTCCTGATCTTTCACGCCTCGGCCGCAGCATTGCCCGGCGGATTTGCCGGCGTCGACGTGTTCTTCGTCATTTCCGGATTCGTGGTCGGCCGCAACGTGCTGGGCGATCTGGCGGGCGAACGCTTCTCCTTCGCCGCCTTCTACGCCCGACGCGCGCGACGGCTGTTTCCCGGCCTGATCCTCGTTCTGCTGGCGACGCTGATCGCCGCGCCCATGTTCGTGTCGATGGCCGATTACCGCGAGCTCGGGCGGCAGATCGCGGCCGCCTGCGTCTTCGCGGCGAATTTTCTGGCCTGGTCCCAGGCCGGCTATTTCGACGGCGATGCGGCGTATCGACCGTTGATCCACTTGTGGTCGCTGGGCGTCGAGGAGCAGTTCTATCTTTTCTTCCCCGTCTTTCTGTGGGGCGTCCATCGGCTGAAGCCGGCGGCGCTCGGCCCGGCTTTGCGGCTGTCTGTCGTTCTGTCGTTCCTGGCGTGCTTCGCCCTGACGCGGGTCAACGCCGACGCGGCCTTCTACCTTCCGTTCACCCGCTTCTGGGAGCTGCTCGCCGGGGCGGCGCTCGCTTACTGGAACCAAACATCCGCGACGGAACAGCCGCTCGGGCGCTGGTCGGAGGTCGCGGCTTCGGCCGGGCTCGGCCTGCTCGTGTTGTCTGTCGTCTTGCTCGACGAAAATCAGCCTTTCCCCGGTTGGCGCGCGATCGGGCCGGTCGCTGCGACATTCATGCTGCTGGCGGCCGGCGCGGGCGCTTTCGTCAACCGACGCGTGCTCGCGTCGGCGCAGCTGCAGTTCGTCGGGCGGATCAGCTACGGCGCCTATCTCTGGCACTGGCCGCTGCTCGTGTTCGCGCGCTTCCATTTCAGCGGGCAGACGCCGTTGCCTGTGGCGTTCGGGCTGATGGCGGTCGCGATCGCTTTGGCCGCCGCGTCGGAGCGCTTCATCGAGCGGCCGATCCGGCAGGGCGGCGGCGTGAGCATGGCGCTGCCGAAAGCTTTGTGGAGCGCCATGCTCGGCGTGGCCGCGAGTTCGCTCGTGGTGACGACGCTCGCGGCGGCGAACGCGCCCGACACGATCATGCGCCTGCTCAATTATCCCGCGCTCGCGGGCGATCCGTGGCGCATCAAGCAGAA
>JAGRKN010000020.1:13014-13153 GCA_020442275.1 Rhodoblastus sp.
CGCGCGCCGGGCAAGCCGCATGTCGTGCTGTGGGGCGACTCACACGCCGCGCATCTGTGGCCGGGCCTCTCGGCCGAAGCGGGCGAACGCGGCTGGAGCGCGGGGCAGTATACGGCTTCCATGTGCCCGCCGCTCGTCG
>JAGRKN010000020.1:13290-21488 GCA_020442275.1 Rhodoblastus sp.
GTCTTGAGCGAACTTGCGCCGACGATCCGCGCCCTGCATGAAAAGGGCGCGCGGCGCGTCGTCGTGATCGGGCCGGCGCCGATCTGGTTGCCGACGCTCGGCAAGGCGCTGGTCGCCGACATGCGGCGGCAGAATTTGCCCGAACCGCCGCTCCATACGATGACCGGCTTCGACGTCGGCGCCTTCGCGTTCGAGAAACGGATGCGCGCCATCGTCGAGCAGGCCGGCGGCGTCTATGTGTCGATCCTCGATAAAGCATGCGCGCCCGGCGGACCGTGCCGGGCGTGGTTCGATGAGGATCGCAAGACCATTCTCTCGAGTTTCGACGCGGGTCATTTCACGCTGCCGTACTCGCACTGGATGGCACACGAGCTGGGCGCGGAGATTTTTGCCCGCGCCCGTTGAACGCCCATTGCAGGCGGTCGCGAAAGTCGCTGTCGTCCCGAAGTGGCGTCTGAAAATGCGAGTCGCACGAATCGGTTGAGCGGATTGTCTCAACTAGAGATTCAATCCGCTCTTGCCGATCTCGCGCGAAATCAGCTCGCGGCCAACGCCTGATCGAGGTCCGCGATCAGATCGGCAGCGTCCTCGATGCCGATGGAAACGCGCACGACGTCGGGGCCGGCGCCGGCCGTCACCTTCTGCGCATCCGACAATTGCTTGTGCGTCGTCGAGGCGGGATGGATGACCAGCGAACGCGTGTCGCCGACATTGGCGAGGTGCGAGAACAGCTTCAGGTTCTTCACGAGCGCAAGGCCGGCGTCGTAGCCGCCCGTGAGGCCGAAGGTGAAGACCGCGCCCGCGCCCTTTGGGCAATATTTCTTGGCGAGCTGGTGATAGCGGTCTCCGGGCAGGCCGGGATAGCTCACCCACTTGACCGCCGGATGGTTCGACAGGTGCTCGGCAATCGCCAGCGCATTGTCGGAATGTTTCTGCATGCGCAGCGGCAGCGTCTCGACGCCGGTCAGGATCATGAAGGCGTTGAAGGGCGAGAGCGCCGGGCCGAGATCGCGCAGGCCGAGCACGCGCAGCGCGATGGCGAAGGCGAAATTGCCGAAGGTCTCGCCGAGCACCATGCCGTTATATTCTGGGCGCGGCTCGGAGAGCATGGGATAGCGCTTGTCGGCGAGCCAGTCGAACGTACCGCCGTCGACCACCACGCCGCCGAGCGAATTGCCATGGCCGCCCAGGAATTTGGTCGCGGAATGAACGACGATGTCCGCGCCGTAGTCGATCGGCTTCATCAGGTAGGGCGTGGCCAGCGTATTGTCGACGATCAGCGGCACGCGGGCGCGCTTGGCGATCTTGGCGATGGCCTCGATGTCGACGATGACGCCGCCGGGATTGGCGATGGACTCGATGAAGATCGCCTTGGTGCGCGGGCCGATGGCGGCCTCGAAGGACGAGAGGTCGTCCGGATCGGCCCATTTCGGCGTCCAGCCGAAGTTCTTGTAGCTGTGATTGAACTGATTGATCGAGCCGCCATAGAGCTTGGTCGAGGCGACGAATTCGTCGCCGGGCGTCAGCAGCGCATGAAAGGTGAGGAATTCCGCCGCATGCCCTGAAGCGACGCCGAGCGCGGCCGTGCCGCCTTCCAGCGCCGCGACGCGCTCTTCGAGCACGGCCGTCGTCGGGTTGGTGATGCGCGTGTAGATGTTGCCGAACGCCTGCAGGCCGAACAGCGAAGCCGCATGATCGACGTCGTCGAAGACGAAGGACGTCGTCTGGTAGATCGGCGTCGCGCGAGCGCCGGTCGCGGGATCGGGCTTGGCGCCGGCGTGGACGGCAAGGGTGGAGAAGCCGGGGACGGGCGTTTCGCTCATGATGTCAGTCCGTTTGTTATATCGGTACAATTGTTCTTTATGGCGAACAATCGGGCAGGTCAATCGTCGGATGCTTTCGCGCCGAAGACAATGGCTGTGGCCCGGTTCAGGATTTTTGCGCGGCTCGCCAGGCGCGCAGCGTTTCGAGCGCGCGGCGGATGTGGGGCTCCGCCTGCCCTGAGGAAGTCGCCGACAGGATGTTGCCATCGGGCGCGACGACGTAGGAAATCCGCGCCGCGAAAACGCCGCCAAAGGAGGCGTCGTAGGCCTTCGCGACCTTGAGGTCGGCGTCGGCGCCGACCGCGAATTTGTCACGGCATTCGGAGCTCGAGAACTTGCGCTGGGTCGCGATGTCGTCGCCCGACAGTCCGATCACGCGCGCGCCGAGCGCTGCGAATTCGTCCGTGGCCTCCGCGAAGAGATGGGCCTCTTCCGTGCACACGCTGGTGAAGCTCTTCGGGTAGAAATAGAGGACGACCGGCCCCTTCTTCAGAGCGTCGGCGAGCGAAAAGCGAAAATCCTTGCCGGCGAGCGCGCCCTCGACCCGGAAATCCGGGGCGCGGGCGCCGACCGGCAGCGCCGCGCGCGCGACATCGGTCGCGAAGAGCAGGGCTGCGGCACATGCGATAGTCTTCTTCATGCGGCCTCCTGGAGCTGGCCGAGGCGAAGATAGGGCCGGGTATTCCAGCGTACAGGGCTCACGCGATCTTGCGTTCGAGGGGCGGGCCGATATCACGGCGCGCGGCGATGAAGGGCGCGACCTTGTCCGCTGGCAGCGGTCGGCTGAACAGGTAACCCTGCGCTATCGAGCAGCCGAAGGTCTTGAGCAGAGCGAGCTGCTCCTCGGTCTCGACGCCTTCGATCACGCAATCGAAATTGAGGTTGCGCGCCATGGAAATCATCGTCCGGACGACGTCGCGAGCGAGCGGGTTCGAATCCATCTCGCGCACGAAGCCGCCGTCGATCTTGATGCGGTCGAGCGGCAGACGATGCACGTAATTGAGGCTCGAATAACCCGTGCCGAAATCGTCGAGCGAAATACTCGCGCCGATGGATTTCAACGCCAGAACCGCCTTGCGGGCGCGATCGAAATCGGTGACGAGCGCGGTTTCGGTGATCTCGAAATCGATCCGGCTCGGGGCGATCGGGCCGCTCGCCGCGATGGCGATGATCTGCGTGAGCGCCGCCGGCGACATGAGATCGCGCGCCGAAAGATTGAAGGACAGCTGCACATCGTCCGGCCATTGGCTCGCCGCCGCGAGCGCCTTGCGCAGCAAGGTGCGCGACAGGGGATAGATGATGTCGGAACGCTCGGCCACGGGAACGAATTCGGCGGGGCTGACGCGGCCGAGATCGGGACTGTCCCAGCGCGCCAAGGCCTCGAACGAAACGATGGCGCCGGTCTCGGCGTCGTGCAGGGGCTGGAACTCGAGGCTCATCTCCGCATCGAGATCGGCGCGGCGCAGGCATTGCTCGACGAGGGCCGCGCCCTTCATCCGGCGCTCGTGCTCTTCGCTGAAAGCGACGGCGCGGCCGCGATGGTTCTGCTTGGCGAAGTAGAGCGCAAAATCGGCGCGTTCGTAGAGGCGGCTCGGCGCGTCGCCGGCGTCTGGGAAAGCCGCGAAGCCGATGGAAGTGGAGATGGCGGCGATGGCGTCGTCGAAGGCGAAGGGCTCGCGCGTCGCCTCGCAGATGCGGGCGCCGAGCGTCAGCACGGCGTCTTCGTCGCGCACGTTTTCCACGATCAGGCCGAACTCGTCGCCGCCCAAACGCGCCACGAAAGCTTCACCGCCGGCCACCTGCAGGACGCGCGCGCTGCATTCGACGAGAACACGGTCGCCGACGACATGGCCAAAGACGTCGTTGACCGGCTTGAAGCCGTCGAGATCGAGAATGCCGACATAGAATCGTCCGCCGTCTTTGGCGCGCCCGACGGCGTCCTCGAGGCGCTCGAAGAACTGGCGGCGGTTGGGCAGGCCGGTCAGGCTGTCGACATGGGCGATGCGCGAATTCTCGTCGCTGAGTTGCTGCGCGTCGACCTGCGCGGCGACCAGTCCGAGAAAGTCGCGCGAGGAGCGGACGACCGCGAAAGTCGTGCCGAACATGACGACGAACAGGCCGCAGCCACCCACGATCATCGGGTCTGGCGTCGCCAGCGCGAGCTGCAACGAGACGAAAGGCACGCAGACGGCGGAAACCAGCAGGGCGGAGATCGGGAAATTGACCAGGCTGTAGACGGCCGCCAGCGTCGAAATGCCGAAGACGCCGGCGATCACCCCGCGCAGCGCGGGATCGCAGGTGAAATAGAGAATGGTGACCCAAGCGGTGAAGCAGACCGCAAAGACGGCAGCCAAACGAGAGGTGCCGACGAGGCGGCGGGTCATCGTATCGACGTCGATGTCGACGCTGCGGCGGCGCAGCCAGACCGCCATGCGCCAGAAGCAGGCGAGCACAAGCACGAGAGGCGCGATGATCGTCGGCAACGCATTGTCCCACGACGCGCAGACCGAGACCGCGGCGCCGACGACCACGGCGATGGTGAAATAGAGAATGGGCGCCTGATGCACGTAGGCGGCGTATTGGGCGCGCGCCAAAGCTCGACGAACCTCGGGGCGACGATGGCTGGCGCCGGCCCAGTTCAGAAAACGCTTCATCCGTCCCCCAGGCGCGCGATACGAGCGCGCGCCGGGAATCATGGGGGTTCGCCGCTTAACTTTCCATTACGGCGCAGGCAGCCACGGAGCAGATGCAAACGCCATATCGGTCGCGATTTCCGATAGATACGTGACCGAGGCGCCATGCGGCGCGGCGCCGGGCGCGCAATCGTCACCGCGCGTTAACTTTTTGCGATGAAGGCTTGGCGTCTGTTTGCATCAAGCGGACGCTTCTCATGCGTGCATCAATTGTCGCCGTCTCGATCGGCGCGCTTTCTCTCTGCGCACTATCTCTTGGCGGTTGCGCCAGCACCGCGCCGGCGGAGCCCGACGTGATGGTCGTGCCCGGCAAGGGCAAGGCCTATTCGGCCTTTCAGCGCGACGACGACTATTGCCAGGCGAATGCGCAATCGGTCGTCGGCTATCGCTCGCCCGGTCAGGCGTCCAACGACGGAACGGTTGGCGGCGCGGCGATCGGCACGGCTGTGGGCGCGCTGGCGGGGGCGGCTATCGGCGCTGCGTCCGGCAATGCCGGAACCGGCGCGCTGATCGGCGCGGGCGCGGGGCTAGCGGGCGGTTCGATTGTCGGGGCAGGCAATGGGCGCCGCGCGGGGAACGCGATCCAGGCGCGCTACGACCGGGTCTATGCGCAATGCATGGTCGCGCGCGGCCATCGTGTGGCGGAGCCGGACTTTGCGCCGGTCGTCGTGGTCGACGCGCCGCGACCGGTCTATGTCTATCCGCGTCCGTATTACTGGGGCGCCGGCGTCTACTACGGACCGCGTCCCTATTACCGCGGCGGCTGGTGGTGAGGGTTGCGTGGAGCGCTGCTCCGGCTAGAACAAATCCGTTTCAGCGCCAGACAGGCGCCGCGCGTCTGTCCGGCGACGCGGCGGATCGATCATGTTCGAAGCCATTTCATCGTCGCTCGCCACAAATCAGCTTCTTGTCGGCGGCGTCGGCACGCTCGCCTTCGGCGCGCTCATGTATCTGCTGCGCGCCGTGCCGGAGAAGCTGGTCGACATAGCCGGCCGCACCTTGTGGACGAAGCTTTTCGTCGAGAGCCTGTCGAACGAATATCGCGACATCGACGGTTTTATCGCGCAACGGCGGCTCGACTTCTTCTCGCGCTCGCTGGAGATCAAGGACGGCGCGCTCAAGACCGGGTTCGGCGGCGGGTTCGGCGTCTATGACGGCGTGCTGTTCAAATATTCCAAGGCCAAGGCCGACCAGCAGATCGCGCCGTTCGAGACGATCACCGTGTCCTTCCTGACGCGCGATCGTGGCGTGGTGGCGCGCTTTCTCGAGGATTGCCGACCCGAGGAACATCGCAATTCGCTGACCGTGACCATGTATGCGGTCGGCGGCAGCGCCGGCGCGCTCAGGCGGCGCAAGCGCGGCCTCGATACGGTGTTCGTCGACCATGCGATCAAGCAGCGCCTCGTCGAGCGCTTCAAGTGGTTTCTCGGCGCCGAGACCTGGCATTTGTCACGCGGCATTCCCTGGAAGCTCGGCATCGTGCTGCACGGGCCGCCGGGCACGGGCAAAACCAGCCTCATTCATGCGCTCGCCTCCGATCTCGGCTTCGACATCAAATACATCAAGTCGCTGCACGGGCTCGGCGCCGCCTTTCTATCGGGTAGGCCGACCGACCTGTTCGTGATCGAGGATATCGACACGATCGCGGGCGGACTCAACCGCGAGGAAAACCCCGGCGACGCGCGTGTGCCAGGCGGATCGGCGCTGCATGAAATCCTCAATTCCATGGACGGCATGCAGACGCCGGACGGGCTCAAGTTCATCGTCACGACCAATCACATCGACAAGCTCGACCCGGCGATCGTGCGGCCGGGCCGGATCGACGACGTGATCGAGATCGGGCCGCTGTCGCTCGAATCTGCCCGCGATATGTTTCGCGCCTTTTATGGCCGCGACGGAATCGCCGCCTATGCGCCGCGCACGGGCGCGGAACTGCAACGGCTGTTCTCGACGAAATCGGCGGAAGAGGCCGAGGCCGCGCTGGCCGCGGGCTGAAGCCTCAGCCCTTGCAGAGCGCGAGATTGGTGCGCGCGGCCTTGATGAGCGGCTTGAAAGTGTCCCAGTCGGAGGGCGGATAATCGGCCATCAGGTCGTCGTCCTTCTTGGCCGCGTCCTCGGCCATCGGCGCCAGAACCTTGCGGCACTCGGCCTTCTTGCCGAGGTGATAGAGCGTAATCGCGAGATCGTTGCGGATCGACGCCGTCTCCATCGGCCCGAGCGTGCGCGCGCATTTTTGCAGCACCGGCGCGAGCAGCGTCTGCGCCTTCGCGTAATCCTTGGCGCCATAGGCCGTCTTGAAGGATTTTTTCGTCGCTTCGCGCGCTTCATCGGCGCAGCCCGGCGCCGGCTTGAGGTACAGGCCCTCGAAATAGGCGCGCGCGCCGCAATAATTGCGGCAGGTGTCGGGCGTGGTCGGCGTGACCTCGTAGCCGCCGTCCTTCGCCTTGAAGTCGATCTTGCAGATGTCGCCCTCGTCCTCGGCGACGCCGGTCGCGCCCTTCATCTCGCCTTCGACGCCGCAGGTGTGGCCGTTGCCGCCGACGCTGACGATCTCGAACTTGCCGTCCTTGATGTCGAGCGTCCCGAAACCGTGCTCGGCGATGTACTTGCCGGGAGCGACCTGCGCCTGTGCGAGCGGCGTCGCCAGCAGGAAAGCGAGTGCGAAAATGGTGCGTTTCATGTCGGTCTGTCCCCGGTCAGGCGCGGCACTGCTTCAGCGTATCGCGCAATTCCTTCAATGTCGGCTCATAGCGATAGAGATCGAAGGACGTGTATTTCTCCTGCAACTTCGCGTCGCTGGCGTCGGCGTCCTCGACATGAGGCTGCAGCGTCTTCAGACAATCGGTCTTGCGGTTCTGACGCATCTGCGCGGCGGCGAGATCGGTTCGCGTGCCGATCGTATCGAGCCACGACAGGGTTTTGGCGCAAGATTCGAGCTGCTTCGCCAGAAGGCTCTCGATCTTGGCGTCGTCCTTGGCCTGTGTCGCGGCCTCCACCGCCTTTTGCGTGCGCTCGCGCTCCTTGTCTGCGCAGCCGGGCGCGGGCCAGATGTAGAGACCTTCGACCGTCGCTTCGGCCCCACAGAACCGTGCGCAAATCGCGCGCGTCTGCGCCTTCACCTCGACGCCGTCGGCGTGTTTCGTGAACTTGACAACGCAGGTCTTGCCGGCGTCGGCCGCGCGGCCGGTATTGCCCTTGAGCAGCCCATCCATCATGCAGGCGGCGCCGCTCTGGCCCGCGCCCGAAATCTCGAAGGCGCCGGGCGTGATCTGCAGGGAAAAGGCGCCGCCGGGCGTGATGTAATTGCCCGGCGCAATCTGTGCGTGCGCGGCGGTGGCTGTGAGGAGCAGGGACAGGGCGAGGGCGGGGCGGGACACGACGTGCTCCTGAAGCGGGGCTGTTTCAGGACGGATTTACGGCCGCGACTGAGGCGGCGCTGTGTCAGGATGCACGGGGCTCGCTCCCTCTCCCCGCAGAAGCGGGGAGAGGGCTGGGGTGAGGGGCCAAACGACTGGGAGCCGTGTAGCGGCCTGGGCCCCTCATCCGGCCTTCGGCCACCTTCTCCCCGTAAAAGGGGAGAAGGAAAAATGATCGAGCCTTGCGCCTACAACCTACGCACCCTCGGCGTCGCGCGTTTGCCGTCGAGCGCGAGATGCGTGATCGCCCAGACCAGCGCGTCGAG
>JAGRKN010000190.1:0-10966 GCA_020442275.1 Rhodoblastus sp.
CGACGATCGCCGGCCTCATCTTCGCGATCCCGATCTCCTGGGCGAGCGGACAGCTCGCGATCGGGCTGGCGCTGCGCAAGATGGGCTTCCTGACGACGCCCGAGGAGCGCAACACGCCGCCGATCGCGGTACGCGCGAATGCGCTGACTCAGGAACTCTCGGCCGAGCACGACGATCACATCGACTGCATTCGCATCGTGCACGCCGACCCCGCGTTCCGCGCCGCGCACGAAGTCTTCCTGCCGCCCTATCAGCGGCGCGCGAAGGGCGACATTTCGCCGGAGCGCGCGCTTGCCGAGGCCAAACTCAACGAGGCCGAGACGATCGACGACGCCATCGCCTGGCTGCATCCGAAGGAGCGCATGGTCGCGTTGCATGACCGCGCGCTGATCTCGCTCATCACGCGCCTGCCCGATACGTCGCCGGCGCTGGCGACGACGCCGGACGAGGAAGCCGCGGCATAACGCTCGGCGCGCTCCAGAACAGGCGAGATTTGCAGGGCCGCCGGTCGTGGCGGCCCACCAGGACTCCAGCGGCTAGACCGACACCTGAACCGGCATTTTCGTGATGCCGTGCACGAAATTTGACGGTGTACGCTCGACGGCGCCGACGATCTTGATGTCCATCTTGCGGGCGAGAATCTCCTCCCACAGGATGCTCAATTGCAGTTCGGCAAGACGGTTGCCGACGCAGCGATGGATGCCGAAGCCGAACGAAATGTGGTGGCGTGGCCGCTCGCGGTCGATGATGAATTCGTTCGGGCGATCGATCGTCTCGTCGTCGCGGTTGCCGGAAATGTACCACATGACGACCTTGTCGCCCTTGCGGATCTGCTTGCCGCCGAATTCGAAATCCTGCAACGCCGTGCGGCGCATGTGCGCGAGCGGCGTCTGGTAACGGATGATCTCCGACACGGCGCTGGGAATAAGCGCGGGATTTTCCCTGAGCTTTTTCAACTCGCCGGGATTCTCGTTCATGAAGAGAACGCCGCCGCTGATGGAATTGCGTGTCGTGTCGTTGCCGCCGACAATGAGCAGGATGAGATTGCCGAGATATTCGGCGGGCGTCATGTTCTGCGTCGCCGGCGAATGCGCCATCATGGAAATGAGATCGGGCCCGGGCTCTTTCGCGATGCGCTCGTTCCACAGCCGCGTGAAATATTCGAGGCATTTCATCAGGATTTCGCGCTTCTCCTCGGGCGTCTCGACCAGCGCTCCCTTCTCGGGGAAGGTCGCCGCGACGTCGGACCAGTACGTGAGAAGCTTGCGATCCTCGAAGGGGAAGTCGAACAGCGTCGCCAGCATCTGCGTCGTCAAATTGATCGAGACGCGCTCGACCCAGTCGAAAGTCTCGCCGCGCGGCAGATTGTCGAGAATGTCGCAGACGCGCGTGCGGATCAGGCCCTGCAGGCGCGCGAGATTGGCGGGCGCGACGATCGGGCTGACAGTCAGGCGCTGGCCCGAATGTTTCGGCGGGTCCATCGCGATGAACATCGGGAAATGCAGTTGCGGCGGGCGGTCGAAGATGGAAATGCCGCCGGCCTCCGACGAGAAGACGGCATGATTGGTGTCGATCGCCATGATGTCCTTGAACCTTGTGATCGACCAGAACGAGCCGTAACGTCCGTCCTTGCAGTAATGGACGGGCGCCTCCTTGCGCAGCCGCTCGAAATAGGGCCAGCACGTGTCGGTCTCGAACAGGGCTGGATCGCTCATGTCGATCTGGTCGAGCGGCATGGCATAGGCTTTTTCGCGAGCTTGCTGCATCAAAAGAGCGTCCATCTCTCTTCTCCCTTTGCGCGGGCCTGCCGCCGCGGCGCTTCAGCGAACCAGTTTCATTTCCATTGCTGGACCGATCGGCGCGTATTTGACGCCGTCGAACTGATCGAGGCGAAGATCGCGCACGACCAGGTAATCTTTCGGCGACGGCTCGATCCGTACGCCGGGTATCAAGAGCGGCGGCGTGAAGACGCCGAGGTTGGCCGCCACCTTCATCACGTTCTCTCGCGTGAGATCGTCGCCGCATTTGCGCAACACCTGCTCGAGCGTCTGCGCGAGCGCGTAGGCGATGACATTGATGTTGTTGGTCTGGTCGCCGCCCGGATAATATTTGGTCATGAAGTCGCGCCATTCCTTGACGCCGGCGTCGTTCTCCATGGCGGGGTCGTTGGGGTCCTTCACCCAATGGCCCGTGATGACGCCCTTTGAATTTTCGTAGCCCGCGGGTTTGAGCACACTGCCGACATGCGAGCCCACGGAAGCGACGAACTGCAGCGGGTTCCACTGCATTTCCGCGATCTTGCGAATGGCCTGCGTCGAGAATTTCGGCGTGGTGAAATCCATCATCACGTCGGCGCCGGCGGCCTTGATCTGCACGACCTGCGAATCCACAGTCGGCGTGCGCGTGTCGTAGGAGACTTTCGCGACGATCATCGACGCCGCCTTGTCGCCAAGACCATCGGTCAGGCCCTGCAGCAGGTCCTTGCCGAAGTCGTCGTCCTGATAGAGCACGCCGATCTTGCCCTGCGGCTTGTGCTCGAGAATGTAGCTCGCATAGAGGCGGCCCTCGGCCCGGTAGTTCGGCTGGAAGCCAATGCTCCAGGGAAAGTGCTGGGGATCGGCGAGCGCCGAGGAGCCCGTGCCGGCGAAGAGCTGCGGCACTTTCTTGGCGTTCATGTATTTTTCGATGGCGACATTGGTCGGCGTGCCGACGACGCCGAACAGCGCGAACACGCCATCGCTCTCGACGAGGCGACGCGCCTGCTCGACCGTCTTGGGCGGCGAATAGGCGTCGTCGTAGGAGATCATCCGGATTTTTCGACCGTTGATCCCGCCGGCCTCGTTCAATCGCTTGAAATAGCCTTCGAACACCTTGGCGTAGACGGAATAGACGGAGGCCGGGCCGCTGTAGGGCACGATATTGCCGAGCAGGATTTCCGTATCGGTGACGCCGGGGCCGTATTTCTTCTCCGCCGCGGTCGCCGATGCGGCCGCCATCGTCAACGCCATAAACGTCAGCGCCATCCGTTTCATCATCGATCCTCCCGATCCTCCGCCGCGCTGGTCCCTCCCAAGCGCCGCCCTATTGCCAGACGAGCAGCCTTCGTTCGATCCAGTTCATGGCGACGGTGATGGAGAGGCCGAGGAAGGCGAGCAGGAAGAGGAGCGCCATCACGCCGTTCATGTCGAAGGTCGATTGCAGATAGGCGAGCACCTGGCCGAGCCCGTGTTCGGCGGCCAGAAGTTCGGCGGCGACCACGCCCAGCAGCGAATAGACGAGGCCGAGGCGCAGGCCGGAGAAGATCACCGGCACGGCGGAGGGCAGCGTCACCTTGAAGAAGATGTCGCGCGGTTTCGCGCCGAGCGCGCGCGACAGAACGAGGTGGTCGGAATTGACGCCCTTGATGCCGGCGACCGTCGAGGACAGGACGATGAAGAATACGAGGCTGATGGCCACCGCGATCTTCGATCCGACGCCGAGCCCGAACCACAGCAGGAACAGCGGTGCGAGCGCGATGCGCGGCATGGCGTTGAGCAACGTCAGATAGGGCTCGCAGGCCTTGTGCACGCGTGGCAGCATGGCGAAGACGAGCCCGACCAGAACCGCCGCGATGCTGCCCGCCCAGAAGGCGATGGTGGCCGCCAGGATCGTGTAGAACAGGTCGTTCCACAGATTGCGCTCGACGACGAAGCCGTTCCAGAGATAGGCGACGATGCCCGAGGGACGGCCGAAGAAGGTGGGATCGAGCATGCCGGCGCGGCTGGCCAATTCCCAGACCGCGACGAAGGCGACGATGAAGACGGCGTGGCCGAGGCCGAGGCGAAAGGTCTTATTCATCGCCGACACCCTGTTCGAGCAGGCCCCAGAGATGGGCGTAATATTCGTGGAAGCGATGATCGCTCTGCAACTTGCGCACGGAGCGCGGGCGCGGCAGATCGATCGGCACGTCAGCGATCATGCGGCCGGGCCGTGCGCTCATGACGACGACGCGATCCGACAAAGCGATGGCTTCGGCGAGATCGTGCGTGACGAAGACGACGGTCTTGCGATGCGCCGACCAGAGCCGCATCAGCACGTCTTCGAGCGTCAGTTTCGTCTGCGCATCGAGCGCGCCGAAGGGTTCGTCCATCAGGAGGACGGGGCTGTCGAGCGCAAACGTGCGGGCGAGCGCGCAACGCTGGCGCATGCCGTGCGAGAGCGCTTTCGGATATTTGTCGGCGAAATCGCCGAGGCCGACTTCCTTGAGTAGTTCGAGTGCATGACGCTCGCGTTCCTTCTTCGGCACGCCGCGCACTTCCATGCCGAAGGCGGCGTTGCCGAGCGCTGAACGCCACGGCAGCAGGCTGTCGCGCGCGAGCATGTAGGCGATGTCGGGATTGCCGGCGCTCGGGGGCTTGCCGAGCACGCGTACGTCGCCTTCGGGCTCCTCGGCGAGGAGGCCCGTCAGCAGGTTGAGGATGGTCGTCTTGCCGCAGCCCGACGGGCCGATCAGCGAGACGAATTCGCCGGGGGCGAGCGAAAACGACACGCGATCCACCGCGAGCACGGTCGACGCCGTGCCAACGCCGAAGCGCATGGTCAGATCGTTCAGCTCAATCGCGGGCGCCGCAGCAGCGCCCGGCGCGCCATTCGGGCGCGCCGCAGCCATGTCGTTCATCGCGGCCTCCCGCTATTGCGGCGCCTTGTCGTAGACGATCTTGCTCGTGTCGAACGCCGCCGGGATCTGTTTCATTTCGAGCATGTTGGCGGCGATCTGCTTCAGCGCGGCGCGCGATACGCCCGCTTTGTAGGACGGAATGGCGCCCTTGAGCGAAACCTCCATCACCTCATCGCCCTTCGGCATCTTGAATTCGAAATAGGTCTTGGCGATCTTCAGCGCCTCCGGGAAATTCGCGGGGTTCTGAATGAAGGCTTCGGCTTCGTTCGCCGCCGCAATCAGACCGTCGACGATCTTCGGCGACTTTTCGATCATCTCCTGCGTGACGAACATGTCCGACGACGCGCCGTTCGTGCCAGCGATTTCCTTCGGCTCTGTCGCAAGGGCGCCGCGATAGATCGTCGTGCAACCCTTCGTGACGTCGCAGATCGAGGCCGAAGGCTCGAAGCTCATGCTGGCGTCGATCTGCTTCGAGCTCAGGGCGCCGAAGGACGTGTTGGGCGCGCCAACGGCGACGTAGGTGTAGTCGGTCGGCTTCAGTCCGGCTTTCTCCGCCATGAGGGAGAATTGCAGTTCAGCGCCGGAGCCACGCGCGGGAACGCCGATCTTCATACCCTTCGGGGCGACCATCATCGCCTTGAAATCGTTGTCCCCGAGAGGAATTTTCAGATCGTTGCGCGCGACCAGCATAAAGACGTTGCGCTGCGCGCCGCTCGCGATCGCCTTGACGACCGAGCCCTTGAGCGAGGCGTTGATGGCGACCTCCGGTGGAGCGAAGGCGACGTCGACGCTCTTGGCAAGCAAAGCCTGAACGCCGAGCGGACCCGAGGCGATCATCTGCAACTGGCACTTGATGCCGTGCTTCTCGCAATAGCCCTTCGACGCAGCGATCCGGTACAGCATATTGCCGATGCCGGGATAGTCCTGGATCTTGACCGTCGTCTCCTCGGCGCGCGCTGCGCCACCGACCAGCCCGGCGGCAAGCGCCAGGGCCACAAAAGTCTTCTGCATGTCATCTCCTCCCAGATGTATCGCGATCTCTGAATGCGGATCGCTTCGAGTATTTCCTGTCTATGGCGCGGATTGCGCGCCGTTTCAGCCGAGCGGTCCTCCCGCGATCGTGATGCGATGCATCAGCCGTCGCTCGCCGTTATAATCGTTCACAGCATAGTGCCATGTCGCGCGGTTATCCCAAAATGCGATCGAGCCATTGCCCCAGGTGAAGCGATACTGGAATTCGGGCCGCGCGGCGTGTTCGTACAGATAGTTCAGCAGCGGCTCGCTTTCAGCTTTCGTCCAGCCTTCGAAATGCGTCGTGAAGCCGGAGTTGACGTAGAGGATTTTCTTGCCGCTCTCGGGATGGCGCAACACGACAGGATGGATGGCGTCCTGCGTGGCGTTTTCCGCATTTTCAAGACGATCGCCGGAGGCCTTCACATAGTCCGTGCCGGCGCCGAAAACGTGGCGGCTCGAATGCACGGCGCGAAGGCCTTCCAGCGTCTTCTTCAGCCCGTCCGACAGCGCCTCATAGGCGCGGTTCATGCAGGCGAATATCGTGTCGCCGCCGCGTGTCGGCGTCTCGCGCGCGAGCAGGATGGAGCCCAGCGCCGGAATCTGATCGTAGCTGTGGTCGGTATGCCAGCCGCCGCCGATATTGGTCGTCTGGCCCGGCTCCTTGCGCACTTCAGCGATTTGCGGATAACCCGCCGCCGCCTTAAAGAAACGGTTGACGTCGATCTCGCCGAAGCGCTGCGCGAAGGCGATGTGCTGCTCGGGCGTAATCTTCTGATCGCGGAAGAAAATGACGCCGTGCTCGTTCAACGCCTCGCGCATTTCGCCGATGTCCGAATCGTCGAGCGGCTCCGAAAGATCGATTCCCTCGATGAAGGCGCCGAGCGCGCCTGATGTCGGGCTGATGTCCAGCCGATGATTGCGCATGTTGTTTCCTCGCCCGTTCTGTTTTATCAGAATCATAATTCTGATTTTGAATTGGTCAAGCCATGCGATCCGCTTCTTGGAAAAAAGTGATCGACGACGCCGCGCTCGAAGGCTTCGAGTCGCCGGGCATGCGGCCGGCGGCGCAGGCGCGCAGCCGCGAGCTGGTGCTGCGCCTGTTCAACGAGGGACTGGAACTGCTGCGCGAGGTCGATTTCGACGGCCTGTCGATCGAAACGCTATGCGCGCGATCGGACGCCACCGTCGGCGCCTTCTACAGCCGCTTCGAGAACAAGGAGGCTTTCGTCGGCGCGCTGCAGAGGCTGGTGGTCGCGAAGACACGCAGCGGCGTGATCGCCGACTATGAAGGCGGCGTCGCGCCGGCCGACAATCTGGCGCATCTCATGGGCTGGATCGCAAAGAGCGCGCTCGTTTGGTATCGGCGTTACGAGGGGCTCATTCGCGCTTCGCTGCGGCGCGCCAATGGCGAGCGCGAGATGTGGACGCCGATGCGCGAATTGGGCGAGCTGCAGATTTCCTATGCCCTGCCCCGCATCCAGCGATTCGCGCCGCCTGCTGCCGAGGGGATAGAACAGCGCGCGCACTTTGCGTTCCAGATGCTGTTCGGCACGCTCAACAACATGGTGATGATCAATCCAGGCCCCTATTCGCTCGGGGATCCCGCGACGGCGCGCATGCTCGCGGCGGCGATGACGCAATTCATTCTCGCCGGCCCCGCGCCGGAGGCGCTAGGCTCCTCCGTCTGACCGACGAGGCTCGTTCGGCCCGCCAAGCCTCAAAGTCCCTTCGCATTTCCCTGCATTATCTTGTAGCGCTGCCCGTCGCCGTCGTCGTCGGTGAATGTCGCCGCGTCGCCGAAGACCTCGATCTGGTAGCAGGTCTCGTCATCGTCGCCGGAATATTCGATGCAGACCTTCTGGCCGCGCATCGCCCATTTCCCACCCGTGACCGTATCGCCGTTGAGCTGCTTGAGCGTTCCGTCGGGCTTGTAGAATTCGAACAAAGGTTCGCCGTCGGAATCCTTGCCCGCGACCGTATTGCCGATCAATGCCGACCAGGCCTGAAGCCCTGTCAATTTTGCGGGTGGAGCGGAGGGTTGCGGCGCCTGCGCCACTCTTGGCGCGGTGGACTGCGCCGCGGGCGCAGCCGACCGCCCGCCTTCGGTAAAGAAGGCGAAGTCCACTTTCGCGAGAAGGTCGGCCGGCTTCGGTCCCGCCATAAGATCGACGACCTTCACCGGACCAGCCTTGCCCTTGACGGCGACGGTCAGGCTCTTCGGATTGTCGAGAAACTTGCCAATGGCGTCCGCCGCGGCGGCGCCGACGGGATCGCCGCCGGCCAGCGCCGGGACGAGAGCGCCGGAAGCAGCCTTCCATTCCGCCACAAGCTGGGCCGACGTCTTGTTTTGGTCTTTCGCGGCGTGAGAAACGATCTTCTCGAACGCTCCGGCATTGACGAGGCGCAATTCCAGCGCGCCGATCGAACTCGCGGCGAGCGCGGCGGCCCGCGCTTCCGTCTTGCCGGTCAGCGCGGCTGAAGCGACGTCGCCGAACTTTCCTCGCAGACGCAGAGACGCGACGCCCGGCGATTCCACCGAGAGTTCATCGAGATTGTAGGCTCGCTGCGCGGGGTCGTAGACACCGGCAAAACGCATATTGGCCTCGATGCGCTCGTAGCCTTCGGCAGCCAGCGATGCGCCGGCCTTCGAGGCCTTCGGCATTTGCAGCGAGAGCCCGTTCGCCGCGAGACTGGTGCGCGCGGGCGTGTCGCCCTCATAGGTCTGCTCGGCGGTGAAAGACGACAGGTTCATCCGGACGAGATTGCCGCCGGGCGCATCGGCTGGCGTATCCTTGTCGGGCGCCGTGATCTCAATTGCATTGAACGTCACGCGCGACGCCTTGAGCAAACCCTCGAGCGAACCGCCGCTATTGAGGGCGGCGAGCAATTGACCCGCCTCGAGCTTGTCGATCGCGACCGCGCCACCCTTCAGCGTCACCGGGCCGCCGGTCTTGTCCTTGCCGTCGCCATCGAAGGAATCGAGGCTGAGCCTTGCGACGACGCCCTTGCGGACGTCGGTCGCCGTGAGATTGCGCAGTTTGATCGCGCCGGAATTGTCACTCGGCCCGACAGTCGCTTCGGGAATGACGATCTGCTTCGCTTCGAGCTTGGCCAGGATCGCGGCGGCTTCCTCGCGCGTTGCGTTGGTCAGCAGCTTCGTCGCTTCTTCAGTCGTGATGTTGGTTCCGATAAAGTCGACATGCTTGATCGTGAGCTTCGATTTCTCGGTCGCCGTCGTCAGATTGTCGAGCGCAATATTGGTCTGCGCGGCGGCAGGCGCGACAAAGAGGGCGAACGCCGTGGCAAGCGCCCACGAGCGCGGTGTGGAGAGAGACGACATGCGACATCCTTCTGGCCGGAAGAGGATGCGCCACTATCGCAGCTTCCTGCGCGGCCGCAATCGACAGCCGCGCTCAAGGCAAACGCTTGTTAATCCGCCTTCCAGCTCCGCAGCAGCAGCGCATTGGTCACGACGCTGACGCTGGAGGCCGCCATCGCCGCGCCGGCCGCGACTGGCGAGAGCATGCCGGCCGCAGCGGCCGGGATCATGACGACGTTGTAGGCGAAAGCCAGGAACAGATCCTGGCTGATCTTGCGCGCGGTGGCGTGCGAGAGATCGATCAGCGCGACCGCCTTGGAGAGGTCGTCGCCGGGCAGGGCGACGCTGGCGGCCTCGAGCGCGGTCTCGCTGCCCGCGCCCATCGCAATCCCGACATCGGCTTCCGCCAGCGGCGGCGCGTCGTTCACGCCGTCTCCGACCATGGCGACGACGCGGCCGCCCTCCCGCAAGCGGCGTATTTCGGCGGCCTTGCCTTCCGGCGGCACGCCGGCGACGACGTCGATATCGCCGAGTCTTGCCGCGAAGGCGCGGGCGACCGCCTCGCTGTCGCCGGTGAGCATGACGGGTTTGACGCCGAGCGCGCGAAGGCGTTGGAGCGTTCCGACGGCTTCGGGGCGCAACTCGTCCGATGTCGCGACAAGACCAACAAGATGCGGCGAACCGCGATCGGCGACCGCGACGAAGAAGGCCGTGCCGCCCTTGGTTTCGATCTCCTCGGCCTTGGCGACGAGCGGCGCGACATCGACCGCCATGTCATGCATCAGCGCGCGATTGCCGATGTAGACGAGACGCTCGCCGAGGCGCGCCTCCAGTCCCCGACCGGGCTTCGCCTCGAAGGAATCGAGCGCCAGCAGATCGACGCCGTCCTGCTTCGCGCGAGTTACGATGGCGCGGCCGAGCGCATGTTCTGAACCCTGCTCGGCCGAGGCCGCGAGACGCAGGAGCGCCATTTCGTCGCCGTCGAGCGCGACGAGCGCGCTGACGACCGGATGGCCGATGGTCAGGGTGCCGGTCTTGTCGAAGACGATGGTCTGGATCTTTCGCGCGAGATCGAGCGCGCTCGCATCCTTCACCAGAATGCCGGAGCGCGCGCCCGCGCCCATGCCGACTGCAACCGCCGCCGGCGTGGCAAGGCCGAGCGCGCAGGGACAGGAGACGACGAGCAGACTAATGGCGTTGACGAGCGCGGTCTCGACATCGGCGCCAGCAAACCGCCAGCCGATGAAGGTCGCAATCGCAAGCGCGACGACCGCCGGCACGAAGATCGAGGCGACCCTGTCGACGAGATGCTGGATCGGCGCCTTGGAGGATTGCGCGCGCTCGACAAGCCGGATGATGCGCGACAGGCGCGAGGCCGAGCCGACCGTCGTCGCCCGGATTTCGAGCCGCCCTGCCCCGTTGACGCTGCCGCCCGCGACTTCCTCGCCTGGCTCGCGCGCGACCGGACGCGACTCGCCGGTCAGCATGGATTCATCGATCTCGCTGCGGCCCGACACGATCACGCCGTCGGCGGGGATGCGCTCGCCCGGCCGCACGGCCAGCCGGTCGCCGGCCTTGACCGCGTCGACAGGCGATTCCGTTTCGACGCCATCCTTCAGAATGCGAGCGACAGGCGGCCGAAGCGCCGCGAGAGCGGCGACGGCGCCGCCGGTGGCGCGGCGGGCGCGCGCTTCCAGCCACTTGCCGAATAGGACGAAGGCGATGACAAGCGCCGCAGCCTCGAAGGTGAGGTGATGGGCGTGGCCCTGCGCCATGCGCCACAGCGCGAGGCCGAAGGCGGCGATCGAGCCGAGCGAGACGAGCACGTCCATATTGGCCGCGCCAGCGCGCAACGCCTTGTAGGCGCCGATGTGGAAACGCGCGCCGGCGACCAGAAAGACCGGCGTCGCCAGCAGAAGTTGCAGCCAAGGCGCGAGCAGCGGCATGCCGGTCGCGATCTCGTAGATCATGTTGAC
>JAGRKN010000190.1:11022-15817 GCA_020442275.1 Rhodoblastus sp.
TCGCCCGAGCGTTCCACCGCATGGCCGTCGTCCGCGCGCGGCTTCGCCTCGAAGCCGGCGTTTTCGATCGTCTCGACCAGACTTGCGGCGCTCGCGAGGCCGGAAACAATTGTGACGTCCGCCGTCTCCGCCGGCAGGCTAACCCGGGCCGAGACGACGCCTGGCGTGGCCGTGAGCGCCTTTTCGAGGCGGGCGACGCAGGCGGCGCAGGTCATGCCGCTCACATCCAGCAGGATTTCTTCACGCGGCGCCTCGTAGCCCGCTGCTTCCACCGCCGACACGAGATCGGCGGGTTTGACGTCCGGCGCGGCCTCGACGCGGGCCGTCATGGCGCTGAGATTGACGGCGGCGGTCTTCACGCCCGGCACGGCCGACAGCGCCTTCTCCACCCGCAGCGAGCAAGAGGCGCAAGTCATGCCGTCGACGGGGAAGACATATTCCGCTGTTTTTTCGGGCCGATCGAGCATCGGAATTCTCCTGGGGCGCTGCTTGTCAGGCGCCCGCCGCGATCTTCTTGGACCTTCCCATCATGGGAAGGTCAAGAGACAAGTCTTCGGCGCGTCGCCGTGGCGCCATCGCCGCCCGCCGAGAGGTCCTCGAGGATCGGGCAATCCGGGCGCTCATCGCCGTGGCAGGCGCAGGCAAGCTGTTCCAGCGTGCGCTGCATGGCCTGAAGCGCCGCGATCTTGCCCTCCAGCTCCGCGATATGGTGCTCGGCCAGCCGCTTGACGTCGGCGCTGGAGCGCGCGCCGTCCCGCCAGAGCTCCAGCAGCCTGCCGATATCCTCGACCGCGAAGCCGAGATCGCGCGCGCGGCGGACGAAGCGCAGGGTCTGGACGTCGCGCTCGTCGTAGAAGCGGTAGCCGGCGGCGCTACGGCGCGGCGCGGCGATCAAGCCGATGCTCTCGTAGTAGCGGATCATCTTGGCGGATACGCCGGAAGCCCTGGCCGCCTCGCCGATCGAAACGTTCATCCGCCCTTTCCTTCGCGCAAGCCGGACGCGCCTTTGAGTTTCGCGCCCGACTGGCCCATTATCTAGGCAAAGACGGCGCGGAAACAACGACGGGGCAAGCGATTGGCGCGAGCGATTGCGCGGACTTATTCCTGTGGCGCGCGATGCAGCGCGTGGCCGGATATCGACGGCGAGCAGGCGATCGCCTTCCATGCGCAGTATTGCGCCGACGCGCGCCCCGGCCTGCTTCTCGTGTTTGCCGCGGCGGCGACCGATCCGCACGCGCTTGCCGACGCGATCCTGCGAAATTTTCCGGATACGCCGCATATCGCCTGCTCGACGGCGGGCGAGATTGGGCCCGACGGCTACACTGACGGGTCCATCGTCTGCATCGCGCTGCCGGCCGACGGCTTCAATGTCGCGACCCTCGCGATCGAGAACCTGTCGAGCGTCGAGTTCGCCGACATAGCCCAGCGCGTCGAGCGCTTTCGTCGCGACGAGGCGGCCGCGCCGCCTGCCGGGTTCGAGACCTGCGACGCCTTCGCGCTGACCTTCATCGACGGCCTGTCGCGCCGCGAGGAAGTCTTCGTTTCCGCGATCCATCGCGCACTCGACGGCCTGCCCGTGCTCGGCGGCTCGACCGGCGACGATCTCGACTTTCAGCGCACCTGGTGCGTATCCGAGGGGCGCGTGCTGACGGATGCGGGCGTGCTGGCGCTGGTGCGCAGCAAGCATCAGTTCAGCGCGTTCCGGCACGACAATTTCGAACCGACCGACGTGCGGCTCGTCGTGACCGACTGCGACCAGGACGAGCGGCGCGTGATCGAACTCAACGCCGCGCCCGCCGCGCGCGAATACGCCGCCTGTATCGGCGTTGATGCGTCGGCGCTGGATTCGATGAGCTTCGCCTCGCATCCCGTGGTCGTGAAGGTCGGCGGCGAATACTATTGCCGCTCGATCGGCCAGGCTAACGACGACGGCTCGCTGACCTTCTTCTGCGCGATGGACACAGGCGTCGTATTGACCATGTCGCGCTCGCTGCATCTTGTCGACAGCGCGCGCGATGCGTTCCGCAGCGTCGTCGGCGGGCTCGGCGGCGCGGATTTCGTACTGGGCTTCGATTGCGCGCTGCGCCGTCTCGACGCCGAGAACCGGCAGATGAAACGCGAATTGTCGGACGTCTATCGCGAATTCGGCGTCGTCGGTTTCAACACGTACGGCGAGCAATATGGCGCCATGCATCTCAACCAGACCTTTACGGGCCTGGCGATCGGCGGGCGCACATGAACGCCAGCGATCCGGGCGGGCTGATCGCCGCCGACATCATGGGACGTACGGTCTGGGCGTCGCCGCGCGAAATCGTGCAGCGGCTGACCAAGATCAACGCTGCCCTGGTCGAGCGTCTGGAACACCGCGTCGACCAGCAGGCGAGCGCCTATTCGCTGTTCCAGACCGCGATCGGGCTCGAGGCGCAGGTGCGCGAACGGACTGTCGAACTCAAGCGCGCCTTGCTCGAGCTCGAGAAATCCAATGTGGCGCTGTCCTCCGCCAAGGAAGCGGCGGAAAAAGCCAATTTGTCGAAGACGCGTTTTCTCGCCGCGGCCGGCCATGACCTCTTGCAGCCGCTTTATGCGGCGCAACTTTCCATGTCGACGCTGGTCGATCTGCAGGAGGACCCGGCCGCCGCGAAACTGTGTCGTCAAGTCGATCGCGCGCTCGTGACGATCGAGGCCTATCTGCGGTCGATCCTCGACATTTCCAAACTCGACGCCGGCGTCGTCACGCCGGAATTCCAGAGCGTTCGCCTATCCGACATGTTTCAGTCGCTCGATTCCGACTTCAGGCCGATCGTCGAGCGCAAAAGGTTGAAGCTGCGTTTTCGTCCGACCGATCTTGCGGTGGTCAGCGATCCGATCCTGCTGAGGCGCGTGCTGCAGAACCTCGTATCCAACGCCACGCGTTACACCAGCGATGGCGGCGTGTTCATCGGCGCGCGACGCCGTGGCGACCATGTTCGGATCGATGTGACGGATACGGGCGTCGGCGTCGCGCCGCAGGATATCGAACGCATCTTCGAGGAGTTTCATCGCGCGCATGCGAGCGATGTCGGGCACGGCGGCGAAGGGCTCGGGCTCGGGCTCTCGATCGTGCGCCGCATGTCGCAGGCGCTCGATCATCGCGTGGAAGTCCGCTCCAATCCGGGCCGCGGCTCGCGCTTCACGGTCGTCGCGCCGCTTGCCGAACCAGATGTTCCGCGCGCGGCGGACTTCGTCTTCGTCGAAAACTGGGCGCGCGCCAACGATCTCAGCGGTCGCCGCATCCTGCTTGTCGAAAACGATCCCGACGTGATGGAAGCGACGCGCTGGCTGCTTGCGCAATGGGGCGCCGACGTGATCACGGCGGCAGACCTCGGCGCCGTGCGCGCACGGCTGGGCGACGAAATCACGCCAGACGCGATCGTCGCCGACTACCATCTCGACCGCGACGAAAGCGGATTGCAGGCGATCTTGCTCGCACGCAACATCGCGCGACACGATATTCCCGCCGTCATCGTGACTGCCGATCAGGGGGCGGAAGCGATCGAGTTGACGCGTGCGGCGGGCTGCGAATTGATGCGCAAGCCGGTCAAGCCCGCGCAATTGCGCGCGGTGCTGACGCATCTTCTTCAGGCGTAAATTCGTCGCACGGCTTGCGTGAAATCCACGACCTCGGCGCGTTGCTTCGCATCGCCGCCTGCGGCATGAGGCGCCTGCGGGAAGGCGGCGAGCGTCACGATAGCGAGCTTTTCGCTGCGAAAAACGTCGATGCGCTGCCCGGCGAAGCCGAGCGCGGACATGCACCCATCGCGCAACCACCAGCTGAAACCATAATGCGTCACGCCCGGCTGCGGCTCGGGCACGACGAAGGCCGGCGCGGCGACCGCATCGACCCAGCCTTCCGGCAAGACCCGCGTTCCTGCGATCACGCCATCATCCAGCACGAATTGCGCGAAGCGACCGAAATCGCGCAGCGCCATTCCGGCGCGGCTGCCGCCGATCTCCTGCCCGCCCTCGGATTCCAGCGTGTAGAAGCCGTCGCATTCCATTCCCGCCGGCCGCCAGATTTTTGCGCTCATGTAGTCGGCGAGCGGCATGCCGATGGCGCGCGTGAGCGCCGCGCCGAGCAGGAATGTGTCGCCGGAATTGTAGAGAAACGTCGTCCCCGGAGGGTTCGCGCGCGGCAGGCTCGCCATCAGCTTCAGCACGCCGCCTGGCACGCGATCCGCCATCGATTTCGAATAGCGGTTCACGTCGGAATTGCGGTCCGTGTAATCCTCGTTCCAGCGCAGGCCCGAGGACATTGTGAGGACATGGCGCAGCGTCACGCCGTCGTAGGCGGAGCCACGCATCTCGGGCAGATAGCGCGTCACATCGTCGTCGGTCGAGGCAATCGCGCCGTCACGGATGGCCGCGCCGACGAGCATGGCCGTCATCGACTTGATCGTCGACATGGTCGACCAGCGATCATGCTCCTGCAAGCCGAGGCCGTATCGTTCGAGCACAATGGCGCCGTCCTTCAGCACCAGCAGGCCGGCAATGAAATTGCGATCCATGAATTCAGCGACATCGCGGGGCGCGCCATCGGCGAGATAGTCAGGCGCTATTTCTCGCGCGCGAGGAAGCGGCCTCGCTTCGCCGCGTCTGATGACGCGATGGGCGAACAATTGATCGACGATGCGATAGCCGTAAGGCTGGATGGTCGGCGGCCAGAGAAGAAAGTCCTCGGCGCGGGGAAGATGCCGGCGTGGTTGTGCGCTCACCGCTTCGCCTTCCGCTCGCCGAGAATGGATTCGAAATCGAGGCC
>JAGRKN010000191.1:0-3422 GCA_020442275.1 Rhodoblastus sp.
GCGTGCGCTTCGCCTCTGGGACAGCAGGCATCCGCTACAAGGGCCGCACCGACGTCATGCTCGCCCTTCTCGACAAGGGGACGCAGGTCGCCGGCGTCTTCACGAAATCCAAATGCCCGTCCGCGCCGGTCGACTGGTGCCGCGCGAAACTCAAGTCGGGCAAGGCGCGCGCGCTGCTCGTCAATTCCGGCAACGCCAACGCTTTTACGGGCAAGGTCGGGGCCGACGCCGTGAAGCTCGCCGCGAAGATCGCCGCCGCCGCCACCGGCGCGAAAGAGAGTGAAATCTACATGGCCTCGACCGGCGTGATCGGCGAGCCGCTCGATGCGAGCAAATTCGAGGGCGTTCTCGACGGGCTGGTGAAGCGGGCCTCCGGCGAAAGCTGGCTCGACGCCGCCCGCGCCATCATGACGACCGACACTTTCCCCAAGGTCGCGACCGCGGAAGCCGAGATCGGCGGCGTGCGGGTGCGCATTTCCGGCATGGCCAAGGGCGCCGGCATGATCGCGCCGGACATGGCGACCATGCTGTCCTTCGTCTTCACCGACGCGCCGATCGCGGCGCCCGCATTGCAGGCCATGCTGTCGAAGTCGGCGCAGGGTTCGTTCAACGCGATCACCGTCGACAGCGACACCTCGACCTCGGACACGCTGATGTTGTTTGCGACCGGCGCGGCCGCCGCGCGCGGTTGCCCGAAGATCGCGACCGCCAATGACCGGCGCCTGACGGCCTTCAAGGCCGCGCTCGATGTCGTGCTGACCAACCTCGCCCATCAGGTCGTGCGCGACGGCGAAGGCGCGCGCAAATTCGTCGGCGTGGAAGTCACCGGCGCCGACAGCGCGAAGGCCGCGAAACGCATCGCGCTGTCGATCGCCAATTCGCCGCTGGTGAAGACGGCGGTGGCCGGCGAGGACGCCAACTGGGGCCGCATCGTCATGGCCGTCGGCAAGGCCGGCGAAAAGGCCGAACGCGACAGGCTCGCCATCTGGTTTGGCGGCATCCGCGTCGCCCACAAGGGCCTGCGCGATCCCGCCTATGACGAGGCGAAGGTATCAGCCGTCATGAAGGAGCAGGAGATCGAGATCCGCGTCGATCTCGGAATCGGCAAGGGATCAGCCAAGGTCTGGACCTGTGATCTGACCAAGGAATATGTCGCCATCAACGGCGATTACCGGTCCTGAACCCAGGCGTTCTTGGCCGCGCGGCCATGCGACGCATAAGCCGTCGTCTTGCCTTTTGTCGCCCCGCGCGCGACTGTTTCGTCATTAGGTTTGACGAGGTTGTTTCATGCGTTCATTGGCGATCGTGCTCGCCGCGGCGCTCGCGCTCGGCGGCTGCCGCTCCGTTCCCGAGACGACGAATGTCGCCACGGCCGCCGCCTTCGACCCCGCCGAAGCCGCCTACATCAAGAAGCCCGGAACCGGCTCGATCCACGGTCACGCTTTCTGGCGCGACGACAAGGGCGGGACGATCAACGCGGCGGGCGAAATCATCCGCCTCGTGCCGGCGACGAAATATGCGCGCGAACGCTTCGCCGTCCTCTACAAGGGCGGGCGCTCGCTGCCGGCGGACCAGATTCCGCGCGTCGATGTCGATCCGCAATATGCCGACTACACGCGCACGACCCGCGCGGAATCGACGGGGCGATTTGAGTTCGACAATGTCGCGCCGGGCGTCTATTTCGTGACGGCGCAGGTTCACTATCGCGACAAGGACAGCTACGTGCAGATCAACGCCGGCTCGTTCCGCAGCCGCCTGCGGACCGGCAATGACGGCGGCGCCATGTTCGAGACGGTGACCGTGTCGGGCAAGGAGGAAAAGCCCGTGAAGCTCGTCCTCACCAACGATCGCTGAGGCTCATTTGAATATCCTGCTCGTCGTCGCCTGCGCCCTCGTCGACCAGGACAATCGCGTCCTCATCGCGCAGCGCCCGCCGGGCAAGAAACTCGAAGGTCTCTGGGAATTTCCTGGCGGCAAGCTCGATCCCGGCGAGCGGCCGGAGGACGCGCTGATTCGGGAATTGCGCGAAGAATTGTCGATCGAGGTGAAGGCGCCCTGCCTCGCGCCCCTCACCTTCGCCAGTCACGCCTACGAGGACTTCCATCTGCTGATGCCGCTCTACATCTGCCGGCGATGGGAAGGCTTCGTCCAACCGCGCGAAGGTCAGGCGGTCAAATGGGTGCGCCCGCGCGACATGCGCAGCTGGCCGATGCCGCCGGCCGACGAGCCGCTGATCCCCCATCTCATCGATCTGCTCGGCTGATCCTCCGAAACGAGGAGGCGCTTCCGTCGACGATTGTGCGACGCACAAAACAAAGGCGCGAACCTGCCATGTTTCCGCCGCGGTTCACATATTGACTATGTGTCCGGGAGCGACAGAACGTCACATAATATCAAACTACTATGCGAATGCCTGAGCTTTAAGCTTGCGTAAACTGTTGCGACGCACAATATGCTATTCAGACTAGGGAGCGTGGGTCGGATTCGAGTGCGGCCGCAAGGGGCGCGACTGGAGGCTGATATGGAACACGCAAACATTCACGGCGGCGTCGTGCGTCGTCTCTGGCCGTCGGACATGCCGGCGTTTCGGGACCATCTGCTGCGCCTCGACGGTCCGAGCCGGCATGACCGGTTCGCCATGGCGGTCAGCGACGAATTCCTGACGAACTACGCCGAGCGCTGCTTCGGCATAGACGACGTCATCTACGGCTATTTCGTAGAAGGCGTGATGCGCGGCGCCGGCGAATTGCGCGGCGTGGGCTTGGGCCTCGATACGGGCTCGGCCGAAGCCGCCTTCTCGGTTGAGGTCGGCTGGCGCCGGCGCGGCGTGGGCACGGAGCTGATGGGCCGGATCGTCCAGGCCGCGCGCAATCGCGGCGCGGAAACCCTCTACATGTCCTGTCTCGCCCGCAACCGTGCGATGCAGGGCATGGCCAAGAAGTTCGAGGCCGAATTGCAGTTCGACGCCGACGATCTGACCGGCAAGCTCGTGGCGCGCACGCCCTCGGCCGCGGCGCTGTGGGACGAATGGACTGACGACGCCTCGAGCTTCGCGACCGCCATGCTCGACCTGCACACGCGCACGTATTCGATGCGGCATCACAAGCGCTGAGCGCACGAGCGCCCGGCTGAAACGAAAAAAGCCGCGACGGTCGCCCGTCGCGGCTTTTTCGTGAGCACGCCGGATCAGAACTGGCGCGTGATCATCATGTTCTTGATCTTCGAGATCGCCTTGGCCGGATTCAGACCCTTCGGGCAGGCCTTCGAGCAGTTCATGATCGTGTGGCAGCGATAGAGGCGGAACGTGTCCTCGATATAGTCGAGGCGTTCGCCGGTCGCCTCGTCGCGCGAATCGATCAGCCAGCGATAGGCTTGCAACAGCGCGGCAGGACCGAGGTAGCGCTCGGTGTTCCACCAATAGC
>JAGRKN010000191.1:3442-3602 GCA_020442275.1 Rhodoblastus sp.
AGGCGCACAGGATGCACTCGTAGAGTCCGTCCAGCTCGGCGCGGTCGCCCGGCGTCTGCAGCCATTCCTTTTCCGGCGCCGGCGTATCCGTCTTCAGCCACGGCTCGATCGAGGCGTGGTGCGTGTAGAAGCGGGTCAGATCCGGCACCAGATCCTTCAC
>JAGRKN010000191.1:3614-5126 GCA_020442275.1 Rhodoblastus sp.
TGTGCGGCAGCGGGTAGATCTTGATGGTCCCCGGCACCTCGTCCATGCCCTTGGTGCAGGCGAGCGTGTTCGTGCCGTCGATGTTCATCGCGCAGGAGCCGCAGATGCCTTCGCGGCAGGAACGGCGGAAGGTCAGCGTCGGATCGATCTTGTTCTTGATCCAGATGATCGCGTCGAGAATCATCGGCCCGCAATCGTCGCGGTCGACGTAATAGGTGTCGAGGCGCGGGTTGCGGCCGTCATCCGGATCCCAGCGGTAGATCTGGAATTCCTTGACGTTGGCGCCCGAAGGCCGCGGCCAGCTCTTGCCCGGCGTGACCCGGGAATTTTTCGGCAGGGTGAATTCGACCATGGTCAGATCCGTCTGGCTGCGGGCGCGTCAATAAACGCGCGACTCAATAAACGCGGGCCTTGGGCTCGATATACGAGACCTCGTTCGACATCGTGTAGGAATGCACGGGACGGTAGTCGATGGTCACCGCCTTGGCGGCGTCGTCGATCGTCGCCAGCGTGTGCTTCATCCAGTTCACATCGTCGCGCTCGGAATAGTCCTCACGCGCATGAGCGCCGCGGGACTCGGTGCGATTGTTCGCGCCGTCCATGGTGACAACCGCCTGGATGATCAGATTGTCGAATTCCATCGTCTCGATGAGGTCGGAATTCCAGATCAGCGACCGGTCGGTCACGCCGATGTCGTCGCGGCCCTTCCAGACTTCGTGGATGAGCTTCGAACCTTCGGCCAGCGTCTCGCCGGTACGGTAGACCGCGCAATTGGCCTGCATGACCTTCTGCATGTTCAGGCGCAGTTCGGCGGTCGGCGTGCCGCCGCTGGCGTAGCGGTTCTTGTCGAGTCGGCCGAGCGACATGTCGGCGGAATCGGCCGGCAGTTCCGGCTGCTTCTCGCCCGCCTTCACCAGCTCGGCGGCGCGCAGGCCCGCCGCGCGGCCGAACACGACGAGATCGATCAGCGAGTTCGAGCCGAGGCGGTTGGCGCCGTGCACCGACACGCAGGCCGCTTCGCCGATCGCCATCAGGCCGGGCACGACCACGTCCGGGTCGCCGTTCTTCTTGGTCAGGACCTCGCCGTGATAATTCGTCTGGATGCCGCCCATATTGTAGTGGACGGTCGGCAGGACCGGGATCGGCTCCTTCGTGACGTCGACGCCCGCAAAAATCTTCGCGCTCTCCGAAATGCCGGGCAGACGCTCGTGCAGGATCTTCGGGTCGAGATGGTCGAGGTGCAGGAAGATGTGGTCGGCGCTCTTGCCGACGCCGCGTCCCTCGCGAATTTCCATCGTCATGGCGCGCGACACCATGTCGCGCGGCGCAAGATCCTTCACGCTCGGCGCGTAACGCTCCATGAAGCGCTCGCCGTTCGAATTGGTGAGATAGCCGCCCTCGCCGCGCGCGCCGTCGGTGATCAGGCAGCTCGCGCCGTAGATGCCCGTCGGGTGGAACTGCACGAATTCCATGTCCTGCAGCGGCAGCCCGGCGCGTGCCACCATGCCGCGG
>JAGRKN010000192.1 GCA_020442275.1 Rhodoblastus sp.
ACAATGGGAAGAGGACGTCGCTTACCTTCCATGCGCCCGATCAGGCGTCCTTGCTTGTGGCGCACGTCAGCCAGCGGTGCGGCGAGTTTCGTCTCGTCCCACCTGAATGCTGGCCAGCCCTTGAGTTCATGGATATATGTCGCCATTCTCCGCACCTTATGCGGAGATTGTGCCTGATTTTCTCCGTACAATCAATAATATTCTCCGCATTTCATGCGGAGAAAAAGGCCGATAATCTCCGCATCGGCGACGACGTGGCCTAGCGGCACATCGGCCAGCACATCGGCCAATATCTGGCCGAGACAGCATTTATTCATTGTAAATCAGATAGTTGCTACGAACCAGGATCGGCCAGTCGGCCGAATTCCGCGCGAAAGTGTGAATACCGAAGGATGAGGGCTTTGCGGGTCAGGGAGCGCCAAGCGCTCGCCGGCAGGTTCGGGCTCGCTCGACGAGATCGGCGGCAAGGCGATCAATGACCGCGCCCTCCAGACCGGCATCTCTTGCCTGCCTGAGAACGGTGGCCAGCTCGTCCGGCAGTCGCTCCGCCATGCCCCCCAGACGTGCGATAAGAGCGTCTGCGTCAACACGCGCCGCACGCGCAAATTTCTGCCATTGGCGCAAGCCGATCTGATCGAGCAGATACTCATCGCCGATCTTCATGGCAAGCTTGATCCGGCGCCGATCGAATTCGGCGTAGGGCAGAATGCTCGCTACGTCGTACAAAGGCGCAAGCCGCACCTGCGAGCCACCGTGCAGCAACGAATAGTTCTTGGCGTGGGCATCGGTGCCGGCGATCAGCCAGTTGAAGCCGAGCGCGGCGACAAAGGTGGCGACATCCGCCTCGCGGTCCGTCGAAGCCGCTCGCAGCAACTCGATGATCTTGGCAGGCGTTGGGCCGCCCTCATTCTGGTATTTCTTGGTCGGCATCATGCCGAGCGCCTGGCAGATATCTTCCTGATGCACGCGCAGGATGCGATTGCCTTTGCGCTGGCGATCATAGCGCGTGACAACGATCGCGGTTTCGTCGCCAAAGCGCATCACCTGCGACTGCACGGCCGGCAGGCCGAGCGCGCGGGCAAGCGCCAGACAGATGTGCTCGTTTTCGGCATGTCCGTCGAACTGCCCGGTGGGGGGCTTTAGAATATGCGTGGTTGGCAGGCGTCCAGTGGGGATGCCCCAGCGTTCGCCGTCGAGCAGCAGGGCGGTCTTGGGTTGCGCACCAGCGAGACTGAACTGGCCCGTGTCGTGCGGCAAGCGCCAGGCGGCGTGATCGGCGCGCAGCACCTGCAGGCGCGCGGCAATATCGGCTTCCTCCAGCCAGGTGACGGAATCCTCGCGCCCATCGCGTAAGGCCTCAAGGCGATCGGGCAAAACAAACTGGACCGCGCCGGCGCAGTCTTCGCCCACATTTGAAATCAGCGCGAACACGTTGCGGGCCGAGACCTGAAACTTTGCGGCCCAGCGGGCAAGGACCTGTTCATTGTCCGGCAGCAGTCCCCACAGGAATGCCTCAATGGCAGAGCGACCATGTGCGCGTGCGCCCAGCGGCATCGACAACGAAAGCGGATAGGCGTTCGGCGCATCGCGCCAGCTGTCGGTATAGGCGAAACTCAGACTTCCGCGCGCGTCACGCCGGACACGGCCGACTTCCTTGTCATCGAGAAGGGCGACGAGTTCGGCCATCAGGTCTTGCCCTTCTTCGCTTTCGCGACAATGGCGTCGATATCGACGGCGCTGGCCTTACGCGGCCGGGCGGTTCCGGTTCCGGCATCAAGCACGAGGTCCAGCGCATCGAGTGCGCGCAGCACGAGGCCGAGCTCGGCGCGCGGATGGCCGCGCTCGATCTCGATGACCCATTTGCGGCTCACGCCGATTTTTTCGGCGAAACCTGCCTGATCCAGTTTCAGCTGCTGGCGGCGGTCGCGAATGACCGCACCCAGGTCAGCCGGTGTGCGTATTTTCATGGCAACCTCATGTCACCGTACGGGCACATTAGCACAAGTCACCGATCGGTTACAATACAAAAAGTCACCGATCGTTTACATTTCGCAATGACTGCCTCGCCGCTAAGAAACAAGCTATGAGGACATATTAGCGAGCAGAAAGGCATGTGCGGATGGATTAATATTCTGATATGATGGCGATTATGGAAATAATGAAACCGGACATAAAAGAGGACATTGCGGCGGTCATTGATCGCGACGAGTCCGTAGGTCTCATGGCGCCGATGCTGTTGTCCGAGGATTCGCGCCATCGCGGCGCTCTGATCGATCTCGCGGTCGATCTTGCAGGAAAGTCCGCCGGCTTTCGCCGCAGTCTACCGGGCGGCGTGGTCGCAGCCCTCGCCGATCTCGTACGGGCTATGAATTGCTATTACAGCAATCTCATTGAAGGCCATGACACGCATCCGGTCGATATCGAGCGCGCCCTGAAAGACGATTACAGCGCCGATCCCAGGAAACGCAATCTCCAGCTCGAAGCCAAAGCCCATATCGCCGTGCAGCGCTGGATCGATGGGGGTGGTATCGCTACGTCCACGACGACGACGGACGCCATCCGCGCTATTCACAGACGCTTTTGCGACCTCCTGCCAGACGAATTGCTTTGGGTCGAAGATCCCTTCAGCCATGAACGCGCGCGCGTCGTCCCCGGTGATTTGCGCCGACGCGATGTCAAAGTCGGACGGCTCGTTGCGATCAGCCCGGGCGCTATCCCACGCTTTCTGGCGGAATTCGAGAGAAGCTATGCGCGGCTCGGCAAAGCGGATGCCATTCTCGCCGCCGCCGCCGCGCATCATCGCTTGCTGTGGATTCACCCGTTCCTTGATGGCAATGGTCGTGTCGCACGGCTCCTGTCACATGCCATGCTTCGTGATGCGCTCGACACTGGCGGATTATGGTCTGTGTCGCGCGGCCTCGCTCGCTCGGTTTCGCTCTACAAAAACCATCTCGCAAGCTGCGACCTTCCACGTCGCAATGATCTCGACGGGCGCGGCACACTGAGCGAGGAAGCGCTAGCCGGTTTCACGCGTTTCTTTCTTGAGAGCTGCCTTGATCAGGTCAGCTTCATGGAGAGCCTCGTCCAGCCGGACCGTCTACGCGCGCGTATTCTGTTGTGGGCTGAAGAGGAAACCCGCACGAATGCGTTGCCGCCCAAGGCCGGACAGGTGTTGGAGGCGATCCTATATCGCGGCGCGTTGCCGCGCGGCGAGGTCGGCGACCTGCTTGGGCTGACGACGCGCCATGCCCGTCGGATCGTCGCCAGCCTGTTCGAACGTGGCGTCATCACATCGGAAAGTTCGCGCGCGCCGTTGAGCCTCGCCTTTCCTGCAGCGCTGGCCGGACGCTGGATGCCGGGCCTGTTCCCTGAGCCTGCAACGGAATCCTGACAAACCGCCTCGCGGGCAAATCCGCTAGGAATGGAAGCATTGCGATACAAAACGTCGGCAATAACGCTGTTGTTGCCGACGTTTTGTATCCGGCCCCAGGCATTTCCGGACCGATCTTGCAATTCGATTGCGTAAAGTATCGCGGAACGACACCTTGTGCACACGGAACGAGCAGAATGGCCGTCGAACGGTACCTTGACCGCGTTCTGTGAGCGCCGGTCGATGACGATCTGACGGCTCGAAAAACGTCCAACATTTGCGTCCAACAAACGTCCAACATTTCGTCCAACAGGTTCGAAGCGCCGGAAAAGAAAGTCGTTGATTTCGTTGAAAAACAAGCGATAATCGCAAGCGTTCCGAGGCACTTCACCCGCTCCAGTTTTTCAATCGTCCTGCCGAGACTGTTGACGTCTCAGCCGCCCCGTGCGCGCCGATGCGTAATCCGCGCTGCGGCCGGTGAGCGCATCAGCGGTATATAGCGGGCGAGAAAGTCGCCGGTCTCGGATTTCCATCCTTTGGGCGGTTCTTTCAGCGGCGGCTTGTTCGCGCCCGGAACGATATGGACGATGCGATAGCCGTCCTGCCTCAGTCGCCGCAGCAGCATCGGCAGCATGGCGACCGTCTGCGCGTGAATGTCGTGCAGCAGCAGAATGCCGCCGTGGCTGGCGGCCAGCCGCCGCATGACCAGTTGGAGCTGCGCCTCAGGCGTCTGCGGCGTCCAGTCGGAGGCCCAGACATCCGCGCCGAAGACGGCGATGTCGTGGGCGTCCGCCCAGGCGAGGGTTTCCGGCGTGTCGGCGAAGCCGGGGAAACGGAAGAAGGGCGTCGCCGGGCGGCCGTCCGTCCAGTCGCCCTGGCCGGCGGCGCGCTGTGTCGCCTCGATCCCGCGCCTGATCTCCTCGATCGCGGCGGTGGGCGACAGCCCGCGCAGCGTACGCCAGGGGTGCGACCATGTGTGATGGCCGATCGTGTGGCCCTCGCGCACGGCGCGGCGCACGATCTCGGGATTGGCTTGCGCATTGCGCCCGATGAAGAAAAAGGTCGCGCGCACGCATTCTTTCGCGAGCGCGTCGAGCGCCCTGTCGGTCAGGCCGGGCAAGGGGCCGTCGTCCAGCGTGAGAACGACTTCCTTGTCGGCGAGCGCCAGAGTCTGTGGATAGGTTTTCTGGCCGACATGCAATCCGCCGGGCGCGCCGACCTCGATCGTGCGGCTGACGCCGAGCGCCTCCGGATTCGCGCAAGCGTTTCGCGCCGGCTCGGCGGTCGCGAGGCTGGCAAGCCCGGTCAGGAAGATTGCGGCGAGCAGGATGCGCATTGCCGACGCCTATATCAGGTCGGTCGCGCCATTGCGCGCGAAGTCTGCGAACGCGGTTGACGGGTGTCGTGTTGCTCGCCAAGTTCCCGCGCCATGGAATGGGTCAAGGTTCTGCATCTCTTCGGCGTCATCGGCTGGATGGCCGGCGTGTTCTACATGCCGCGTCTGCTGGTCAACATCGCCGAGGCCCACAAGGCGGGCGAGCCGGTCGAGCGATTGCTCGGCATGGCGAAACGGTTGTTCCGTTTCTGCGCCGGTCTCGGACTCATCGGCATGGCGGCGGGCGTGTGGGACTGGCTCGGCTACGGGATAGGCGGGCGCTGGCTGCACTGGAAGCTTTTGTTCGTTGTCGCGCTGATCGTCTATTACGCGCTGAGCGCGGTCTGGCTGGCGCAGATGCGGCGTGGCGATTTCCGCCATTCCTCGATTTTCTTCCGCGTCTACAATGAGTTTTCGCTGCTGATGTTCGTGCCGATCCTGATTTTCGCGGTCACGAAGCTCGGTTGACAGCCTTCGCCAAGCTATTGGCGTTCAACATCTTTTGGCTGCACGCAAAGTGCGCTTGAATAATGTGGCAAAGAGCCTTAAACGCTCGGCCCGCACTTGAAGAGTCCTCATTCGGATCGGGTCCATGGGCAAGGAAAAGTTCGAACGCA
>JAGRKN010000193.1:0-7397 GCA_020442275.1 Rhodoblastus sp.
CCGTACGCTCCGCGCACCAGCGGCCCATCCGTTCGCTGATGACAGGTCCGTTTTCCCCGCGCTTGAGATCGTCGGAAAAGCGCGGGTCGTTCAGCCAATGGTCCTCGCCCATCAGCTTCGCCCAGCGATCGAACAGCGGCTGCCCGGTAACTTGAACCAAGACCCACCCGTCCTTCGCGCGATAAATGTCGGATGGCGCGGTGGTCTGGCCGAGATTGCCGGTGGGAACGCGATTGGCCGAGATCACCGCCTGCTCGATCAGCGTCGCGTTGGTGAAGGACAGCGCGGTGGCGAGCAGCGCGCCCTGCACGATCTGCCCCTTGCCGGATTTCTGGCGCTCCATCAGCGCGGCGAGCGTGCCGAAGGCGCAATGCAGCGCCGTGCCGAAGTCGACATAATTCACCGACGCGCGGAACGGCGGATCGCCATCGCCGGTCATGTAGACCGCGCCTGACATCACCTGGCCCACGCCATCGAAACCGACGCGGTCGGACCACGGACCGGTATCGCCGAAAGCATTGGCGGTGGTGAGGATGATGTCTGGCTTTGTCGCGCACAAAGATTCGTAGTCGAGCTTCATCGCCTGCAATGTCTGCTTCGGCAGGTTGGCGACGACGACATCGGCGGTCGCCACCAGTTTCTTCAAGACCTCCTGCCCTTCCGGCTTCATCGGATCGAGCGTCACGCTCTTCTTGTTGCGATTGACCTGCAGGAACAGCGCGCCCGCGCCGTCCTCGCCGACCGGCGTCACATAGCGATCCTCGCTGCCCGCGCGCCGTTCGACCCGGATCACGTCGGCGCCGAATTCCGCGAGCAGCGTCGCGCAATAGGGCCCTGCGATATAGCGCCCGAAATCGAGCACGCGAATGCCTTCCAATATCCCGCCCAAGCGAACCACCCCGATTTGTCTTGTTGTGCGCTCAGTCTATCCTGTGCGCGCCGGGAGGAAAGCGGACTGAAATGAATGACACGCATGCGGGCTGGCGCGCCCTTTCGCGCCTCTATCACGCCTTTCTCACGGGCTCGCTGCTCCGCGTCGCCTCGCGACGGGGATCGGATGCAGCCTCGGAACTGCTGTTCCGCATCTTCCGCCGCCAGCATCTGGCGACCTTTTTGCCCGGCCTCGAAAAGCTCGGTCTGACCGGTCTGCCGCATGCGGTCGCCTGCGCGCAATATCACTACCTCTCCAACCAGATCGGTGGCGTGCGCGTCGAATACATGGTCGAAAGCGACCGCAAGGCCTGGGTGCGCTACGCCCCGCCCCGCTGGATCTGGGACGGAACCGCCATCTGCGGCGTCACCGGCGAGATGTCGCGCGCCGTGCTGCGCGGTTGGCATGCGCATAATGGCGTCACGCTGAAGAATCCGCGTCTCGGCTTCGTCTGCACCAAGCAGACGCCGGACGGGCAGGACGGGCTCGAGGGCTATTACATCGAATATGACCACGACATCGCCCCTGAAGATCGCCTGCGCTTTTCACGCGGCGAAGAGGCGCCGCCCTTCGATCCCGCCAAGGCGCCGAAGCTCGCCAGCGCGACCTGGCCGCAGGAGCGGCTCGACAAGGCCTCGCGCAACTACACGATGGAATATGTGCGCTCGCTCGTGCCCGAGGCCATCGACCTCTTCGGCCCGCAGGACGCGCAATGGTTGATCGGCGGCGCGGCGCGGCTTGTCGGCATGCATTTTTACGACGAGTGTCGCGCGATCCTCGGCCAGCACGGCGCGGACGCTCAAGACTTTGCGGATTTCTTCATGGCGATGGCGCAAGCCGGCGACGAAATCTGTGGGCAGGAGGACAGTGGCTCGATCCGCCTGACGCAGACCGGCTGGCGGCTGATGCGCGGCATAAAGCCCCTGCACACGGCGTCATTCGACATCTGGAACGAATTGTGGGCCGGCTGCCTCGCCGCGCATGATCGCTTCCTGCAATGGGATGCGCGCGTTGCGGGGGACAGGTTCGAATTCGCGGTCGGGCCGAAGGCGGCGCATCCGATTTTCGTTAATTGAGGCTACGTCGCGACCGCCGGCTCACCCGCCGTAGGAAACGGGTGGCGCGCAAAGGCGACGCGATCCAGAACGCTCCTGTTCCTGGAGAAGCGCGGTGCCTCGCGATCAAGCCTCAGCCAACCCGGTCGATCCGAGAGACTGGAAACTTCTGATCTTCCTTTCAGTCCTTTGGGGCGGCTCGTTTTTCTTTACCGGCGTCGCGGTGCGCGAACTCCCGCCATTGACGATTGTTCTCGCGCGGGTTGGTCTGGCTGCGCTCATGCTCATACCGCTCCACTTTTTTCAGGCGGGGCCGCTGCCGAGGTCCTTGTCCAGTTGGCGGGCCTTCACGGGTATGGCTGCTCTCAACAATGTCATCCCGTTCACGCTGTTTGCGCTGGGTCAGCGCGAAATTCCAAGCGGCCTCGCCTCCGTGCTGAACGCGACGACGCCCCTGTTCACGGTCGTCGTCATGGCGGCTTTCGCGGAAGAGAAGCTCACTCTGAGAAAGGCGGCCGGCGTCTGTCTCGGCCTGCTCGGCGTCGCTGTCCTGAAGTCGAACGGCGCCTTTGGCGTTGCGGATGTTCGCACGCTGGGCTTCTATCTTTGCCTCGCAGGAGCGCTGTCCTACGGTTTTGCCGGTTTGTGGGGGCGTCGGAACCTGGCAGGCGTCGCGCCGCTGACATCGGCGACGTGCCAATTGATCTGCTCGACGCTCATGGTCGGAGTGTTGGCGATCCTGTTAGACAAGCCATGGCGTTTGCCGGTTCCGAGCGCCGCGACGCTCTGGTCTCTCGCGGGTTTCGCCAGTCTGTCCACAGCGCTCGCCTACATCGTGTTCTTCAGGATTCTCACGCGGTCGGGAGCCTCGAACGTCATGCTCGTCACGCTCCTCATTCCCGTCACCTCGATCGTGTTGGGGCATTTCGTCCTGGGAGAAATCATTGCGGCGCCGGAAGCGCTCGGCGCCTTGATTGTCGCCGCCTCACTGCTTGTCATCGACGGCCGCTTGTTTTTGAGGCTACGCATGGCCCTGCGCGGGGCCGCGTGAGGAAGCCCCACGAAAGTCGAAACCTCTATCACCAATTATTTTCCTGTTTCATGCGTTCTGCTTCCATTCCCGTTCGCCGAGAACGCATCGGAAGCGATATCGATGTGCGCGGGGACAGATTCGCGTTCGCGGTCGGTGCGAAGACCGCACATCCGATTTTCGTATTGTAGCAGGCGCGCACGCGCCCCTTCTCGCGTGAAACGTGAAAAGGGGCCGCGCGGAACGACACGAAGTCGGCTGGCGCCGACTTCGTGCGAGACGAGGGACGCGCCGATGCGCGAAAATTCGGACAATCGCAGCGCTCTCACCCGACCCTGCTTCGCGGAGCCCCCCCTATCGCGCTTCGCGGGACAGGGTGGGCGCGGCGACCTTTGCCCCCCACGCCCCATCGGCTAGAACACGCCCCATGTCCGAAACCCCAGAACACCCCACCATGCCTTTCGACGACCTCTCGAAGGCCGTCCACAAGCGCCGGTCCGTTTACGGCTACCTCAGCGGGCTAAAACTCGACCGCGCCGAGCCCGGCGAGGCCTGGACGAGCCTGCCCTACCGGCCGGTCTTCGTCGGCGATACCGAATCCGGCGTGCTGCATGGCGGCGTCGTGACCGCCATGCTGGATGAGAGCTGCGGCATGGCCGTGCAGCTCGCGCTCGACGGCCGGCGCGCCATCGCGACCCTCGACCTGCGCATCGACTATCAAAAACCCGCAACGCCGGGCCTCGACATCAAGGCGCATGCCGTCTGCGTGAAGGTCACGCGCTCCATCGCCTTCGTGCGCGCCACCGCCTATCAGGAATCGGAGGACGAGCCGGTCGCCACCGCCACCGCCTGCTTCATGGCCGGCGCCAACCGCACCAACATGCTGAAGGACAAGCCGCGCGACTATCAGGTTCCCCCGCCCCTCGACGCGCCGGAGGATCCGACCGGCCTGTTCGCCAACAGCCCGTTCGCGCGCTGCCTGGGCATCAGGGTCGGCGACGATGGGACCCCCGTCATGCCGTTCTCGACGCGCATCATCGGCAACCCGATCCTTCCCGCGATCCACGGCGGCATCACCGGCGCCTTTCTCGAGACGACGGCGATCGTCAGTCTCACGCGCGAACTCGGCGTCGCCCGGCCGCCGAAGCCGATCGGCCTGACCATCAACTACCTGCGCTCCGGCCGCGCGCTCGACACCTACGCGAAGGCTTCGATCGTCAAGCAGGGCCGCCGCGTCGTCGCTTTCGAGGCGCAGGCCTGGCAGGACGATCCGGCAAAGCCGATCGCCTCCGCCTTTGGCCATTTCATGCTGCGACACACGCCGGGCGCGGACGAGGAATGAGCGATCATCAGACCATCCCTCTCGCCTTCGAGGCCATCGCGCCGGAGGAGAGCCGCAAGCGGTTGGCGGCCTTCGCCACACGCCTGCGCAAGCGCCGCACCGTGCGCGATTTCTCCGCCGAACCCGTGCCGCAAGACATCATCGAGCAGGCGATCCTCGCCGCCGGCTCCGCGCCATCCGGCGCCAACCAGCAGCCCTGGACCTTCGTCGCCATTTCCGATGCAAGCGTGAAATCGCGCATCCGCGCGGCGGCGGAAGAGGAGGAAAAGGCTTTTTACGCGGGTCGTGCGGGCGAGGAATGGCTGGAGGCGCTGGCGCCGCTCGGCACGGATTGGGAAAAGCCGTTTCTCGAAACCGCGCCCTGGCTGATCGCCATTTTCATGCAACGCTGGGGTCAGGGTCCAGATGGCAAGCGGGTCAAACATTATTACGCGCTGGAATCGGTCGGCATCGCCGTGGGCTTCCTCATCGCCGCCCTGCACGAGGCAGGCCTGGCGACGCTGACGCATACGCCCTCGCCCATGGGCTTTCTCAACGAAATCTGCGGCCGCCCGGACAACGAGAAGGCCATCGTCCTGCTCGTGGTCGGCAAGCCGGCCGAAGGGTGCCGAGTGCCGGCCATAGCCAAGAAACCGCTGGACGAGATCGCCCGCTTCATCTGAACCATGATCCGAATGGCCACTATCTGCCCGACCGGCGAGAGCCTACAAGGATGGCCAGAACGAGCAGGACCATGCCGCCCACCACACCGGTCGCTCCCCGCCGTCTCGAACGGCTCGCCTATCTCTCCTCCGGGACCCCGGAGGCGGACGACGCACGCGAGCGTCTGGTCGCGCACTACGGCGAGAGCCCGCTGGCTCAGGCCGACGTCGTGATCGCGCTCGGCGGCGACGGACTGATGATCCAGACTTTGCACAAGCTGATGGGCCGCAACATTCCTGTTTTTGGCATGAACCGCGGTTCCGTCGGCTTCCTGATGAACGATTATCGCGAAGAGGGCCTGCCGGAACGGCTGGCGGCCGCCGCTTCGTCCGTCGTCCATCCCCTCGTCATGCGCGTGACGACGAATGACGGCCTCACGCACGAGGCGCGCGCCATCAACGAAGTCTCGATGCTGCGCCAGACCCATCAGGCGGCGAAGCTGCGCATTGCGATCGACGGCCAGACGCGGCTGGAGGAGTTGGTGTCGGACGGCCTGCTGGTGGCGACGCCGGCCGGCTCGACCGCCTACAATCTCTCAGTCAACGGTCCGATCCTGCCGCTCGGCGCGCCGCTGATGGCGTTGACGCCGATCTCCGCCTTCCGCCCCCGCCGCTGGCGCGGCGCGCTTCTACCGGATCGCGCGAAAGTCGTGATCGACGTGCTGGAATCCGACAAGCGCCCGGTCGCCGCCGTCGCCGACCACGAGGAATTCCGCAAGGTCGCGCGCGTCGAGGTCGAAATGGATCATGCGGTGGGCCTTACGCTGCTGCATGATCCCGGCCACTCGATGGAAGAGCGGATTCTTCGCGAGCAGTTCGGGGCGTAGCGGCGGCCTACGCCGCCGCTAGCGCCCGCGAAATCACGAGACGCTGCACTTCGCTGGTGCCTTCGTAGATCTGGCACACGCGCACATCGCGATAGATCCGCTCGACCGGATAATCGGCCAAATACCCGTAGCCGCCGTGGATCTGGATCGCGTCCGAACAGACCTGTTCCGCCATCTCGCTGGCGAACAGCTTCGCCATGGAGGCTTCCTTCAGACAGGGCCGGCCAGCGTCCTTCAACGCAGCGGCGCGCATCACCATCAATTCGGCGGCGTCGATCCGTGTCGCCATATCGGCGAGTTTGAATGCGACTGCCTGGTGCTCGAAGATCGGCTTGCCGAATTGCTTGCGTTCCTTCGCGTAGCCGCACGCCGCTTCGAACGCCGCCCGCGCCATGCCGACCGCCTGCGCGGCGATGCCGATCCGCCCGCCCTCGAGATTGGCGAGCGCGATCTTGAGTCCCATGCCCTCGGCGCCGAGCCGCTGCGAGACCGGCACGCGCATTTCCTCGAACACGAGCGCGCAGGTGTCGGAGGAATGTTGACCGAGTTTCAGTTCCACGCGCTCGACACGAAAGCCGGACGTATCCGTCGGCACGATGAAGGCGGAGAGGCCGCTTTTTCTCGCTTCCGGATCGGTAACCGCAAAGACGATCGCGACCTTCGCGTTCTTGCCCGACGTGATGAACTGCTTCGCGCCATTGAGGACGTAATGATCGCCCTCCAGTCTCGCTCTCGTGCGAATTGAGGCAGCGTCCGAACCTGCGTCAGGTTCAGTCAGGCAGAAGCAGCCGATCCATTCGCCGCGCGCCATGGGTTTGAGATATTTTTCGCGCTGCGCATCGTCGCCGTAGTTGAGGATCGGCATGCAGCCGACGCCGTTGTGCACGCTCATGATGGTCGAGACCGCGCCGCAACCCGCAGCGATCTCGATCACGGCCGCCGCATAAGACACGTAGTCGAGTCCCGCCCCGCCCCACTCCTCCGGTACGTTCATGCCGAGAAAACCGAGCGAAGCCATTTCGGCGAGCGCTTCCGAAGGAAAGCGATGTTCGCGATCCCACTCGGCGGCGAAGGGCGCCAATTTCTCGCGAGAGAATTCGCGCGCCATGTCGCGCACCATCTGTTGCTCTTCGGAGAGGATCATGCGGCCTCCAGCGCGATCGCGGTGGCTTCGCCGCCGCCGATGCACAGCGAGGCTACGCCCTTCTTCATGCCGTATTTGCGCAGCGCCGAGATCAGCGTCACGACGATTCGCGCACCGGATGCGCCGATGGGATGGCCGAGCGCACAGGCGCCGCCGTGCACGTTGATCTTGTCATGCGCAATGCCGATGTCGCGCATCGCGATCATCGCGACCACCGCGAAGGCCTCGTTGACCTCCCAGAGATCGACATCCTTCGCGTTCCAGTTCACGCGTTCGAGCAGCCGGTTGATCGCGCCGACCGGCGCCGAAGGAAACAGGCCCGGCGTCGAAGCATGCGTCGAATGGCCGATGATTGTCGCAATCGGCG
>JAGRKN010000193.1:7432-9827 GCA_020442275.1 Rhodoblastus sp.
GCATCATCGTCACAGCCGCCGCGCCGTCGGAGATCGACGAGGAATTCGCCGCCGTCACCGTGCCGCCCTCGCGAAAGGCGGGTTTGAGCGTCGGGATCTTGTCGAGCTGCGCCTTGCCCGGCTGCTCGTCAATGTCGATGAGCGCCTCTCCCTTTCGCGTCTTGACCTTCACCGGCGTAATTTCGTCCGCGAAGGAGCCGTCCTTGCCAGCCTTCACCGCGCGTTCGAGCGAGGCGACCGCATAGGCGTCCTGTTCCTGTCGCGAGAATTGATAGGACTGCGCGGCGTCCTCCGCGAACGTGCCCATCAGCCGGCCGCGATCGTAGGCGTCTTCCAGCCCGTCGAGGAACATGGAATCCATCACCTTGTCGTGGCCGAGACGATAGCCGCCGCGCGCCTTGGGCAGCAGGTACGGCGCATTCGACATGCTCTCCATGCCGCCAGCCGCCATCACGTCGAAGGAGCCGCCGGCCAGCATGTCGTGCGCGAACATGATTGCTTGCATGCCCGAGCCGCACATCTTGTTGATCGTCGTGCAGCCCGTGGACTTCGGCATGCCGGCGCCGAGCGCGGCCTGCCGCGCCGGCGCCTGGCCCATGCCTGCCGGCAGCACGCATCCCATCACGACATTCTCGATGTCGTCGGGCTTGAGCCCGCTACGCGAAACAGCGGCGTCGAGCGCGGCCGAACCGAGCTGCGGCGCGGTCATGGAGGCGAAGTCGCCGAGCAGGCCGCCCATGGGCGTGCGCGCCGCACCGACGATGACGATAGGGTCGGATTTCATCTCGCGTCTCCTCATGCGGGTTCGCCCGCAATTCCCGATTTGGCCGGGATAATAGCGCCTAAACCCCGGCGCGCCACCGCGCCGCGACGCCAGTTTGCGCAATCCCGCTCAGCGCGAGCTCTTGAGCACCACGCAGGCCCCGCCCGCCCGATGGATTCGGTCGCACAACCCCTGCGCCTCGGCGCGGCTCTGGGCGGGCGCGCGCACGCGGTAGAAGACCCGCGTCCCCCGGCTGCGTACCCGCGACCCGATGATCATCGGCTGGGCGCCGCCGAGTACCGAGGCAAGCCGCGCCCTCGTCCGCGAAAAGGCAGACATAGCCAGCGCCTTCGAGAAATTGCCGGCAAGCTGCACGCCCCACGGGGCGGTCGGCGCAAGCGCGGCGATCAGCGTGCCGCCGCGCCGCTTCAGCGCGACCGTGATTTTCTCGCAGCTCTCCGAGGAGCCAGAATAGGGCTTGGCGGCGGCGCCGCTTCGCCAATCCTCGACATCGAGCCCGGTCACGATCAGCACGTAGTTCCTTGTCTCGGCCGGCATGCCGCCCTTGCCCGCAAGCCAGTCGGCGACGCGTTGGGGGCCTGCATTGTAGCCGGCCGCCGCCAGCCCGAGATTGCCGAAACGAGCGCGCAGATCGGCCAGCAGATCGGCGGCCTTGGGGATCGCCTGCTCCGGATCGAAGGGGTCGGCCAGCCCCCGTTCGGCGGCCGTGCCCGGCATGAATTGCGCCATGCCCTGCGCCCCCTTGGGACTGACGGCATGGGCGTTGAACCGGCTTTCCTGCCAGATCAGCTTGGTCAGATAGTCGACCGGCAGTTTTTCAGCCCGCGCCGAATTCTCGATCAATCGGCAAACGACCGTCAGCACACTCTCTTCGGCGCGCGCCGATGGAGCGATCAGGAGCAAACCAGACAGGACCGCCAGAAGCGCCCAATGACTTTCGGCACATGCGCGCCGTGGGCGGATTGTGAAACGTCGCGTCCAAGCAAGTCTGACAAGTCTAAAAGGGGTTGGGGTCATGAATCCACTTGGCAAGAAACTGGCGGCCGAATTCCTCGGCACATTCTGGCTTACTTTCGGCGGCTGCGGCAGCGCCGTTCTGGCGGCCGCATTCCCGAACCTCGGCATCGGCTTTGCGGGCGTCGCCCTTGCCTTCGGCCTCACAGTTCTGACCGGCGCCTACGCTTTCGGCCCGATTTCCGGCGGGCATTTCAACCCGGCCGTCTCTGCGGGGCTCGCGACCGCCGGCCGTTTTTCGTGGGGTGAATTCGTGCCCTACGTCATTGCTCAAGTTCTCGGCGCCGTTGCGGCCGCCGGGGCGCTCTATGTTATCGCGTCCGGCAAGGCGGGCTTCTCGCTCGACGGCGGCTTCGCTTCCAACGGCTTTGGCGCCCATTCGCCGGGCGGCTACAGCCTCGCCTCGGCGCTGCTGATCGAAATCCTGCTCACCGCCGTATTCCTGCTCGTCATCCTCGGATCGACCGAGGCGCGCGCGGCGGCTGGTTTCGCGCCGATCGCGATCGGCCTGTGTCTCACCTTGATTCACCTGATCTCGATCCCCGTCGACAACACCTCCGTCAACCCCGCGCGTTCGACGAGCCAGGCGCTGTTCGC
>JAGRKN010000193.1:9835-10680 GCA_020442275.1 Rhodoblastus sp.
TGGGCGCTGCAGCAGCTCTGGCTGTTCTGGGTCGCGCCGATCATCGGCGGAATCGTCGGCGGTCTCATCCACCGCAGCGTGCTCGCGGATGATCACGCCAAAGGCTGATCGGTAGCGCGCGCAACAAACGGCGTCTCGATCAACTGCGCTTCGAGCGGCGGATCAGAGACAAAGGCCGAGGGCTCGGCAGGCGATGGCGCGGGATTCCCGCGCCATTCGTTTCTGCGCGGCGTGCGTGCGAGACCGATCGGATAGACCGTGACTTCGTCGCCCTTGATCCGCAGGCGCAGGAAGTGACGATGCGAGTCGCGCCGCATCGCGGAAAAGGCGTCGACATGGCCGATGTCGAGCCAGCGCGAAGAAACATAGAGGTAGATTCCAAACAGGGTGCCGGCGACAGCGCCGCCGGCGAGCGCGAGCCAGGCGAGCAGCATTGCTGCATTCGTGACAGGCTCGTTCGGCGCCAGCGGCGCAATCAACAGGAAGACTTCGACCAGCCCGACGAAGGCGAGGGAATGCGCCGCGCCATTCAGCAACGACAACAGCTTCACGCGCGCGCGAGAACCTTCCTGCCGGCGGGTATAATCCTGAAAGGACGCAGTCGCGACGATCAGCGCAACGACGGCCGCATATAGGTGCCCGATGCCGAGCGCGAGCAACCCGAACAAAGCGTAGATGCAACCGAGCGCGGCGGCGAAGCCCGGATTGAGGAAGGCGAAGGCTAGCACGCCACGCAACATGGAAAGGCTGTCCGCACGCGAAGGCCAGGCGGCCGGCTGCCGCGTCCTCGCGTCGTAGGCGTGCAGAAGCTTCTGATCCGCGCTCCATCCCAGCGCGACATTCGG
>JAGRKN010000194.1:0-622 GCA_020442275.1 Rhodoblastus sp.
CGGCGTCGCGCAGACCGGGCAGGCCGTGCGCGGCGATCGCCTGCAGGCGCGCGGCTTCCGCCTGCTGCGTCGTGCGTTCGGCGACTTCGCGCACGTCGGCCTCGAGCTTGCGCTCGGCGTCGGCCAGATTCTGCGAGGCCTCGCGATGCAGGCTGAGCGCGACCAGCGCCTCGTACTTGCGAATGTCCGACGCGAGCGACTTGTAGCGCGAGGCCTGCCGCGCCTGCCGCTTCAGCGAATCGACCTGCGCGTCGACCTGCTTCATCACGTCTTCGAGACGCGTCAGGTTTTCCTCCGCGCCCTTCAGGCGCAGTTCCGCCTCGTGCCGGCGCGAATGCAGGCCGGCGACGCCGGCGGCCTCTTCGAGAATACGTCGACGCGCCTGTGGCTTGGCGGAAATGATCTCGCCGATCATGCCCTGCCGCACCAGCGCCGGCGAACGCGCGCCGGTCGAGGCGTCGGCGAACAGCAATTGCACGTCGCGCGCGCGCACCTCGCGCGAATTGACGCGATAGGACGAGCCCGCCTCGCGCTCGATGCGACGGGTGACCTCGATCAGTTCGCTGTCGTTGAAGGCGGCGGGCGCGGTGCGAGAAGAATTGTCGAGCACCAGCCCGACCTC
>JAGRKN010000194.1:744-2577 GCA_020442275.1 Rhodoblastus sp.
CGAGATTCGACTTGCCGCAGCCGTTGGGCCCGACGACGCCGGTGAGGCCCGGCTCGATCTGGAATTCGGTCGGCTCGACGAAGCTCTTGAAGCCGACGAGCCGCAGCTTGTTGAATTTCATGAACGGTTCCCGCCGCCGCACGGCAGCTCAATCTGACTGACTAGAAAGCGTCACAGACAGGCGGGAAATGCAAGCAAATCGCGGCGTTTTCTTGTGAATCGCGAGTCGGAATCGAGTCCGGCGCAATCCACAGGAATTTTTTGCGGACGGAAGACTGTTACTTCTTTTCCGCCAGGAACGGCGCGAGCAGCTTGTCGAGGTCGCCTGGCGCGATCTCGCCCTTCTTGCGCTCGCCGTTGATGAAGAAGCACGGCGTGGAATCCACCCCGAACTTGTCGGCGGCGCGCTGGCGCACCTTCAGCACGTTCTCATAGAGCGTCTTGTCCTGCAGGACCTTCTTGAACTCGTCCGAGCCGATGCCCGCCTGCTTGACAGTGTTTTCGAGCGCATCGAGCGGCTTGTCGACGAAAGCCCAGTTCCGCTGCTGCGCGAACAGCAGGTCGACCAGCGCCTCGCGCTTGTCGCCGGCCGCGCGCGCCAGCATGAAGGCCGCCGCCGCCAGCGCGTCCAGCGGGAATTCGCGCAGCGTGAACCGCGCCTTGCCGGTGTCGAGATAGTTCTTCTTCAGGAGCGGATAGGTCTCCTGGTGGAAGGCCGCGCAATGCGAGCAGGTCATCGAGGCGTATTCGACGATGGTGATCGGCGCGTCGGCCTTGCCGACCCAGACGTCCGGCAGCGCGTCCGGCGCCATCAGTTCCTTGACGTCGACCTTGCCGTCGAGCGCGAAGGCCAGTTCGGGCGCGAGCGCGAGGCCGGTCGAGGCGGCGACGCCGGCAAGAAGAAGGCGGCGCGAGAGGAAAAGCGGCTCGGTCATGCTCGATCCCATGCTGCGGAGGAAAATCCAGCCGCGATAAGGCAAGTCCTGCTGGCCGAATATGGCAAATGCAGGGATACGGCAAGCCGCTAGGGCGTCAGCGTCGCTTTTCCGCGAGCGCCGCCGTCCCGAGCCGGGTCAGCGCCGCCTTCAGCGCCTCGTCCTCGATCCCCTCGGCGAGCCGCTCGGCCTCCGCCCGCGCCCGCGGGTCGGCCACCGGCGGTTTGCGCTTCGGCTTGCGTTTCGGCGAAAAAGGCTCGGCGCGCAGGGCGATCTTGCCAATGCAGCGCCAGCCCAGATGCGCATTGACGCGTTCGATCAGCACGGGCGCGAGATGCTGGATTTCCAGCCCCATGCCGGGCGCCACGCGCAGCATCAGGGTCGCGGGCTCCGAGGCTTTGGTCGGATCGCTCTTCGGTCCGCGCGGCGGCCAACGCAATCTTGCGGGTTCGCAAACGCCAGCCAGCCGTTCGCCGACGATTTCCGCCCAGTCCAGCACCAGCGTGGCTTGCGACATGCCGAGCCGAGCGACGAGCGGATCGAGCGCGTCGGGCAGGAATTCGGCGAGCGGCTTCGCGCGGAAGGGGCGGCGTGGCGGCGGCATGCGGGGAGGATAACGCGCGGGTCGGAAATGCGCGAGCGGCGCCCGGCCGTGCTATCAGTGCCGCCGATGCCGCCTCGATCCACGCCCGCCGCCGCGCTCCTCGCCTGGTACGACCGCCACGCGCGCAAATTGCCATGGCGCGCGCCGCGCGGCGAGACGCCCGATCCCTATGCGGTCTGGCTGTCGGAAGTCATGTTGCAGCAGACGACGGTCGCAGCCGTCGGCCCATACTTCCGTCGCTTCCTCGAGCGCTGGCCCGATGTGGCTGCGCTCGCCGCCGCGCCCGACGAGGAG
>JAGRKN010000194.1:2587-7991 GCA_020442275.1 Rhodoblastus sp.
AGGAGATCATGCGCGAATGGGCGGGCCTCGGCTATTATTCGCGCGCCCGCAATCTCGTCGCCTGCGCCCGCGCGCTGGCCGAACGCGACGGGTTTCCCTCAGACGAAGAGGGTTTGCGCGAACTTCCGGGCGTCGGCCCCTATACGGCGGCGGCCGTCGCCGCCATCGCTTTCGACCGGCGCGCCGTCGTGGTCGACGGCAATGTCGAGCGCGTCGTCGCCCGCCTCTTCGCGATCGACACGCCCTTGCCACAGGCCAAGCCCGAAATCCGCGCGCGCGCCGACGAACTGACGCCGCACAAGCGCGCCGGCGATTTCGCGCAAGCCATGATGGATCTCGGCGCGACCGTCTGCACGCCGAAGAAGCCCGCCTGCGTTCTCTGTCCGCTCGCGGAAGCGTGTGATGCGCGGAAAACCGGTGCGCCCGAAAATTGGCCGCGTCGTGCGCCGAAATCCGCGCGACCGGAGCGACGCGGCGCCGTCTTCGTCGCGATTTGCGCGGACGATAGCGTCTTGTTGCGCACGCGCCCGCCGAAGGGGCTGCTCGGCGGCATGGCGGAATTTCCGGGAACGGAATGGAGCGGCGATTTCGATTCTTCCCGCGCGCTCGACGCCGCGCCGTTGGAGCTGTCATGGAAGGCTGCGCCCGGCCAAGTCGAGCATGTCTTCACGCATTTCGCCCTCAAGCTGACGGTCTTCGTGGGCCAGGCGCCGAAATCCTGCGCCGCGCCGGAGGGCGCGCGCTGGGCGCCTGTCGCGGGCCTGTCCGGCGAAGCCTTGCCGAGCCTGATGCGCAAAGTGGCCCGGCGGGCCGGATTCGACCTGCCGGCGCGCTCGCGCGCATGAGCGACTTGCCTTGCGCTCGCGCCGATGCAGGATAGGCCTTCCGCGACAGCCCATCCCGAGGCCCTGAAGATGGCGCGACGCAAGCCGGCGATCGAAGTCGAGATTACCGAAGGCGCGATCCGCGTGCGCCACGCCGGCCGCACGCTGACGGTCGTCGCCAGTCCGCCGCCGCCGGCTGCGGAAGACGCGCCCGACTTCATCATCAGCCTCGACGATATCGAGCGCTGGGACGCCCCACACGAGAACGATGAAATCGACGTCGAGAAATTGCAGCTGATTCTCGCGGCGATCGAAGACGAATGCGATCGCCACGGACTGACGGTCGAGTTCGACTAGATCAAAATTTCGGGCGCGCCCCGCGCGCCGATGGCGGCCTCAGGTCGGTATCCCAAGGGCTGACGAAGGTTCGTTGCTGGACGCATTCCCACAATTGTACGCCGGGCTGCTTCATGACCGGGATCAGCGCGGCGCCGGCCAGCATGCCGCCGATATGCGCCCACCAGGCGACCGCGCCTTCGCCCGGCGTGATCACATGCCAGACCTGCAGCGCGGCCCAGGCGACGATCACATACATGGCGCGGATGGCGACCACCTTGATGAAGACCAGCACGCGCACATGCGCGCAGGGGCGGATCATCAGATAGGCGCCCATCACGCCGGCGATCGCGCCCGACGCCCCGACCAGCGGCGCCTGCGGATGCGTGGTGAAGACGCAATAGAGCAGCGCGCCGAACATGCCGCACAGCAGGTAGAAGGCGATGAAGCGTCCATGCCCCAGCGCATCCTCGATGTCGTCGCCGAAGATCCAGAGGAACAGCATGTTGCCGATGATGTGCGACCAGCCGCCATGCAGGAACATGTAGGTGAAGAGCGGCAGGAAACGTTCGACGAAACCGAGGTCGTTCGTGCCGAACATCAAGCCCGGCGTCACGCCCCAATGTCGCTCGAACACGATGTCCTCGCCCTTCGAGACGGACAGCCGCCAGACGAAGATCGCGATGTTGAGCGCGATCAGCGCATAGGTGACATAGGGCGTCTCGCGCCGCGCATGCGGGGCGTCGTCGGCGAGTGGAATGAGAACCATGGACCCCGCGCTCTGTTACAGGCGCGATACTAGCCCGTTTCAAGCCTCGGGAAAAATGAGATCTATTCCCCCGCGGCCCGCATCTGGTCGCGAATGATCGAGCGCAGCGTGTCGATCGAGCGCAATTGCGCGCCGTCCTCGAAATGCCAGAAGGTCCAGCCATTGCAGGCGGGCAGGCCCTGCGCCAGCGCGCCGGTCTTGTGGATCGAACCGACGGCGGGACCGAGCGACAGGGCGCCGTCCGCGCGCACGATCGCGCGATAGCGGCGCTTTTCGTCCGTCAGAACCGTGCCCGGCGCGATCAGGCCGGCTTCCACCACGCTCGCGAAAGCGACGCGCGGCTCCGCGCGTTTCGAGGGCGCAGCGACGAGCGCTTCTGCCGGCAGCGGCTCGACCGCGGCGATGCGTTTTCGCGCAGCGGAAGCGTAATTCACGTCGCGTTCGATGCCGATGAAATGGCGGTTCATGCGGCGCGCCACCGCGCCCGTCGTGCCCGAACCGAAGAAGGGATCGAGCACCGTGTCGCCGGCGTTCGAGGCCGATAGCATGATACGCGCGAGCAGGGCTTCGGGCTTCTGCGTCGGATGCACCTTGCGGCCGGAATCGTCCTTCAGGCGTTCGCCGCCGGTGCAGATCGGCAGGTACCAGTCGGATCGCACCTGGCAATCCTCGTTGCCGGCCTTCAGCGCCTCGTAATTGAACGTGTAGGACTTGGTCGAAGCATCCCGCGCCGCCCAGATCATCGTCTCGTGCGCATTGGTGAAGCGGCGGCCCCGGAAATTCGGCATCGGGTTCGCCTTGCGCCACACGATGTCGTTGAGGATCCAGAAGCCGAGATCCTGCATGATCGCGCCGACGCGGAAGATGTTGTGATAGGAGCCGATCACGAAGATCGTCGCGTCCTTCTTCATCGCGCGCCGCGCCGCGCTCAGCCACTCGCGCGTGAAGGAATCATAGTCGGCGAAGGAGGCGAACTTGTCCCAGTCGTCGTCGACGGCGTCGACCATGCTCTGGTCGGGACGCGACAGCGCGCCTTCGAGCTGCAGATTGTAGGGCGGGTCGGCGAAGACGAGGTCGGCGCAGCCTTCCGGCAAACCGCGCAGATGCGCGATGCAGTCGCCGATGAGAATTTCGTCCTTGGGAAGGGCTTGCGCTCCGGCGCGTTGCACGCCGGGGAAGCGCGAAGCCGAAGGACCAGTACGCGATACCTGAATCTGGGCCTTCGGGCTCGCCGCCCCGGCACGTGCGCTACGCATGAACTCATACCGGTTACGCTACCAACACGCGCAATATGCCCGGACGAGGTAAAAGCGGGGTTTAGCGGGAGAGGAAATTCCTGTCCCTTTTTCGGACGCATGCGTTAAGAAAACGCGTCGATTTTTCAACTATTTGGCGGGGGCTAGCGCGGCCGGGTTAATTAAGGGTTGGCGCAAGCGCGTTCAGAGCCGCCGCAAACGAAAAAATGTTCGGTCGAAAGGGTCAGAAGGAAAGGCTCGCCTGCCGCAGGGGCGAAAATGTCATGCGGTGATGGCGGCATGGGCCATGCGCCTTGAGTGCGGCGAGGTGTCGCGCGGTGCCGTAGCCCGCGTGTTTCTCGAAAGCATATTCGGGATGAAAGGCGGCGAGCCGCGCCATCATGCGGTCGCGCAGCACTTTCGCGACGATGGAGGCCGCCGCGATCGAGAGCGATGCGGAATCGCCCTTGACGATGGCGGTCGCGCCGCACGGAAGGCCGGACGGCGGATCGTTCCCATCAACCAGAATGTGAGTAGGCGTCAGCGCGAGACCGGCGACGGCGCGCCGCATCGCCAGATGCGTCGCCTGCCGGATGTTGATCGCATCGATCTCGCGCGCCGACGCGCTCGCGAAGGAGATGGCGCGCGCGCCGGCGCAGATCTCGGCGAACAGCGCCTCGCGGGCCCGTGCCGACAGGGCCTTCGAATCGTCGACATCGAGCGGCGGCCCGTTGCGATCGAGCACGACGATGGCCGCGCAGACCGGACCCGCGAGCGGACCGCGGCCGACCTCGTCCATGCCCGCGACGACAAGTCGGGCGGCGCGGGGCAGATCGTCCTCGTGTCGAAAGTCGGGCACTGCTCGCATTCCTCGGGCGCCGCGCGGTGAGAAGGACGCGACGCCTCGCGCTCCAGATAACGCGATCGGCGCAGGCGGCGAAAGGCAAGGCGGGCGCAGGCGTGATCGCATGCCCGCGAATTAGGGTTACGAACGCAAATTCGGCCGGAATCTCCACGCTTTGCTGGCCAGAGGCCTTAATAATCGGTAAATTGGCCCGATCGAATTGCGTGCCGAGGAAGCTGCAAAATGGACGATATCATCGACGTCGAATCGCGGGCCAAGCTGCCCGTGGCCGAATCGACGGCGCCCGCGAGCGCGGCCGCATTCCATCCGGAAATCCAGGACAGCGGCCGCAACGCCGTCTTCGCGGCGTTGGTGAAAGGCGATTCCGACATTACCGGCCTCGTCGCCTATTCCATCTTCAAGCAGAATGAACTCGACTGGCTGCAGGAGTTCCGGAGCGCCAAGGGGCGCGAGCCGAGCGAGGGCGAGGCCGATTCTTATATCATCGGCGAGAGCACGCCGCGCCGGCTCGCCACTTATCGTCATCTGGCCGACGCCACCCTGTCCGGCAACGGTCCCGATGTCGCCAATGGCGGCCCCTCGGCGCCCCGCGCCGTCGCGCTTCATCAGCAGCCCTCGAAGGCTGCGTCCGGCGGCTTCGGCATGTCGGCGATCGTCTATTTCATCCTGACGATCGTCCTGCTCGTCGTCGTCTATTACGCCGCGCGCTACGGCGTGCCGAAGGTCGGCGGCTGACGAGGGCGCTCTCCTAGAGCTGAAACAGGCTGAGCTGCTGGCCCTGACCGGCCGGCGGCTGGAACAGGTCGGTACGCAGCCGCGTCCGCGTCTTCGCGAAGCCGATCTTCTCGACCGCGATCTCGAAACGCCGTCCGATCATCCAGGCATAGGGGCCGGTCCCACTCATCCGCTTGCCGAAGGTCGCGTCGTAGAGCTTGCCCTCGCGCATGTCGCGCACCAGCGACAGCACGTGCCGCGCCTTGCCCGGAAAATGTTGCATCAACCATTCCGCGAAGAGTTCGCGCGCCTCGTGCGGCAGGCGTAGTGCGATATAGCCGGCCTCGCGCGCGCCGCGCGCATGCGCGCGGGTGAGAATTGTCTCGATCTCCTCGTCGTTGATCGCGGGAATGACCGGCGCGACCATGACGCCGACCGGAATGCCGGCTTCCGCCAGACGCTCGATCGTCTCCAGCCTCTTTTCAGGCGAAGCCGCGCGCGGCTCCATTTTTCGCGCCAACGCGGGATCGAGCGTCGTCACGGAGAGCGCGACCTTGGCGAGCCCGCGCTCCGCCATCGGCCCCAAAATGTCGATGTCGCGCTGGACGAGCGCCGATTTGGTGACGATGCCGACCGGATGATTGGCCGCCGACAGCACTTC
>JAGRKN010000021.1 GCA_020442275.1 Rhodoblastus sp.
GGGCGGCGCTATCTCGTGCTGGTGCCGGGCGTCGCCAATTCCGGGCTCTCGGACGATGACACCGCGCGCGTGCTGAATTATGTCGTCGACGCCTGGGGCGAGGGCGCGCCGCATGCCGCATATACGACCGCGGAAGTGAATGCGATCCGCAAGGCGCGCGTCGACGATATCGTGGCCCTGCGTCGCAAGATCGTCGGCGATCTCGCGCGGCGCGGCGTGCGCGTTTCCTACTGAGGCATATTTCTTGGCGACCGGACTTCTCGCGCTGCTCGACGATATTTCCGTGATCGCGAAGGCCGCGGCCGCTTCGATCGACGACGCGCTCGGCCAGAGCGCGATCGCGGGCGCGAAAGCGGCGGGCACGGTGATCGACGACGCTGCGGTGACGCCGCGTTTCGTCGCCGGGCTCGATCCCAAGCGCGAGCTGCCGATCGTCGGCAAGATCGCGCTGGGGTCGCTGCGCAACAAGCTCGTCATCCTGCTGCCGCTTGCGCTCGCGCTCGACGCCTTTGCTCCTTGGGCGGTCGAGCCGCTGCTCATGTTCGGCGGCCTGTTCCTCTGTTACGAGGGCGCCGAGAAAGTAGTCGAGGCGGTGTTCGGGCACGGTCGAGCGGATATCGCGCCGGCGACCGCGTCCGGCGCGGATTTCGAGCGGCAGCGGGTCGGCGGCGCGATCCGCACCGATTTCATCCTTTCCGCCGAGATCATGACCATTGCGCTCGCCAGTATCGAGGCGGGCGACATGTGGACGAAGGCCCTGTCGCTGGCTTTGGTCGGCGTGATCATGACCGTCGGCGTCTACGGCGCGGTGGCGCTGATCGTGAAGGCCGACGATATCGGGCTCGCGCTCGCCGGCAAGGCCCACACGGCCTTCATGCGCGCGGTCGGGCGCGGACTGGTGCGGCTGATGCCACCGCTGATGGCGACCCTGAGCGTGATCGGCGTTGCGGCCATGATCTGGGTCGGTGGGTCGATCTTCGCCCATGGCCTCGCGCATTTTCGGATCGTCTTGCCACAAGGCTGGGCCGAGGCCGCCGCCGAGTTCGGCGCGCGATCGCCTGTCGCGGGCGAGGCCGTCGGCTGGCTCGCGTCCGCCGCCGTCTATGGCCTGTTCGGCCTGGCGGTGGGGGCGCTCGTCCTGCCGATCGTTCATTTCGCTCTGGCGCCGCTTCTGCGCGGCCTCAGTGGGCTGTTCGGGCGAGGCGGGGCCGCGACGCCTGCTTTGGCTGAGGATCGGTCGGCGCAGGCCCCGTCCGTGTTGCACCGCAACCGAGACGATGGCAATAAGGCCGATCTTCCGTCTCTTCAGGAGAGTTCGATGACTGCGGCCGCCCTCGAAATGAATGCGACATCGTCCGCCAACTGGCTCGACGAGGCCAATGGCGCGCTCAACGCGATCGAAGGTTTCTATCGCGACGCGATCGAGGGCGTACGGGCGCAGGTCTCCAAGGACGGCAAGATTTCCTCCGCCTTGCTCGAGCGCGAGCAGCATGCCGCGCACGGCCTGTCGTGGCTCGCCACCTATGTGCAGGCGGTGCGCGAGATGATCCACTACGCCGAGCGCATGCAGGGCGAAGGCAAGCTCGGCGAGACAGAAATCCTGCTGACCCGCATCGGCCTCAGCGAATATATCGCGCAGATCTTCGGCGGCATTCCGATGAGCCAGGGCGAGATGGTGCGCCCCGGCGATTTCGGCCTGACGCCCGAACAGATCGCCAAGCGCCGCACGCCGGCGGTCGAGGGCGTGATCGCGTCCGGCAATACGGCCAAGAACCGCGCGCGCCTGGCCGATCTCATCGACCATGCCGAGGCGCATGCGACCGTTGGCGAGCCCGGCCTCGACGAGACGCTGGAGGCGATCCGTACCGAAATGCGCAAGTTCGCGGAAGCGGAAGTCATCCCGAACGCGCACAAGTGGCATCTGAAGAACGAGTACATTCCGCTCGACGTCATCAAGGGCCTCGCCGATCTCGGCGTGTTCGGCCTGACGATCCCGGAGGAATTCGGGGGCATGGGCCTGTCGAAGACCTCGATGTGCGTGGTCACGGAAGAATTGTCGCGCGCCTATATCGGCGTCGGCTCGCTCGGCACGCGGCCGGAAATCGCTGCGGAGCTGATCCTGGCAGGCGGCACGCCCGAGCAGAAGGCGCATTACCTGCCCAAGATCGCGTCCGGCGAAATCCTGCCGACGGCGGTCTTCACCGAGCCGAACACCGGCTCCGACCTCGCGAGCCTGCGCACGCGCGCGGTCAAGGAAGGCGACGTCTACAAGGTCTACGGCAACAAGACCTGGATCACCCATCCCGTCCGCGCCGACCTGATGACGCTGCTGGTGCGCACCAATCCGAACGAGCCGGGCTACAAGGGCCTGTCGATGCTGCTGGCCGAAAAGCCGCGCGGCGACGATTCCAATCCCTTCCCTGCCGAGGGCATGACCGGCGGCGAGATCGAGGTGCTCGGCTACCGCGGCATGAAGGAATTCGAGATCGGCTTCGACGGTTTCGAGGTGAAGGTGGACAATTTGCTCGGCGGCGAGGAGGGCCAGGGCTTCAAGCAGCTCATGCAGACCTTCGAATCCGCGCGCATCCAGACCGCCGCGCGCGCCGTCGGCGTCGCGCAATCCGCGATGGAGCTCGGCCTGCGCTACGCCAAGGAGCGCCTGCAGTTCGGCAAGGCGCTGATCAATTTCCCGCGCGTGTCCGACAAGATCGTGATGATGGCGGTCGAAACCCACATCGCCCGCCAGCTCACCTATTTCTCCGCGCGCGCGAAGGACGAAGGGCGGCGCTGTGATCTCGAGGCCGGCATGGCCAAGCTGCTCGGCGCGCGTGTCGCTTGGGCGGCGGCCGACAACGCGCTGCAGATTCATGGCGGCAATGGTTTCGCGCTGGAATATGCGATCTCGCGCGTGCTGTGCGACGCCCGCATCCTCAACATTTTCGAGGGCGCTGCCGAAGTTCAGGCGATGGTGATCGCTCGTCGCCTGCTCGAAGGCGGCAATTGATGGCGAAACCCGGCGCTACTGCGCCGGCTTGTCGTCGCTCTTGAAGCTCGGCGTCGCGGCGCGGGCGACAGCGCTCGCGCCGGAGAGCGTCGCGCTCGCGCCCGAGACGGCAAGGCTGCCGGCGGTCGAGACGGCGCTCACGCCGACAGAGCCCACGGCGCCGACTGCCGTGACCACGGCGCAACCGCTGGACGATATCAGGCTCGCGAGCGCGAGCAGGGCAAAAGCGAATCGCATTTCATCATTCTGACGGGTGGACGTTAGCAATTCGCGAATGCTTCGCGTGGGTCGCACGCTCGTCCTTGCGCAACATCATCGTCTTGTCGCTGGTTCGGGCGTTCAATCGAGGTTCAACAAGAAGAAGGAGAGAGCGATGACGCTGGTCCGCATTCACAACAAGGCCTGGGTTCTCGTCGGCGACGGCCGCAAGGCCCTGTTCCTGCGCAATGAAGGCGACGCCGATCTGCTCGATCTCAGGCGTACCGCTGTCCGGCTCGACGAAAATCCCGCAACGCGCGAGCAGGGGACGGATGCGCCGGGCCGCGCGCATGCAAGCGTCGGCGGGGCGCGTAGCGCGATGGAGAATACGGACTGGCACGAGCTCGCCGAGCATCGTTTCGCCGAGAGCGTCGCGGCCGAGATCGACGCGGCCGTGCGATCAGGCGCCTGCAAGGAGATCACGCTGGTGGCGCCGCCGAAGGTCCTGGGCGATCTGCGCAAGAGCCTGCATGGCGAGACGCTCAAGCATGTGAAAGGCGAGGTCGCCAAGGACCTCACCCATCACCGCATCGGCGATATCGAGGAGATCCTCGGCAAGCTCGGGAAGATCTGAGTACGCCAAAGCAAAACGCCCGGCCGATGGCCGGGCGTTTCTCGTCGAACCCTTGGGGTCCGATCAATATTTCGCGTAGACCGGCGCGCCGCCGAAGCCGAACCGGTAGTTCACGCCGGCGCGGGCGATGTGATCGGTCGACTTTTCGCCGACCGCAAAGGGTACGAGAGCGGCGTTTGTATAGGTCACGCCCTTCGAGCCGAGATCGGCGTAGAGATATTCGCCCTTGATCGACCAGTTGTTGGTGACGGCGAATTCGGCGCCGGCGCCGACCGTCCAGCCGGCCTGCAGGCCCGGCGAGCCGTTGCGGACCGCGAAGGCGGCCAGCGGCAGCGAGACGATAGCGTTGGGCGCAGCCGCGTTGCCGTAGGCGAGACCGCCGGTGACATAGATCAGCGCGCGGTCGAAGCCGTAGCCGACACGACCACGAAGCGTGCCGAGATAGCCGTCGTTGGTCTGGCTCGAGACGCTGAAGGGCGGGGTGACGGTCGTCTTGGTGCGATAGTCGAGGTCGGTCTCGAGGCCGACCACGATACGGTTGGCGGTCTGCCAGTTGTAGCCGAGCGTGCCGCCGATCAGGCCGCCGCCGCCGCCGAGCTTGCCCGAGATGCCCGGGAAGACGTTGACGCGCGAATTGTTGAACCAGCCGCCGCCGTTCACGCCGACGTAGAGGCCGGTCCAGGTGAAGATCGGGGCGGGCGCCACATAGGCCGGCGGCGCCATCTTGCGGGATGGAAGATCGGCGGCGATGGCGCCGCCAGCGATCGTGGAAGCAGCAAGGGCGGCCGCCAGAATACGAACCATACGCATTTTTCTATCCTCTACTCGGGCGGACGGCCTGTAGCCGCCGCTTGTCACGGTGTGATCGAGGGCGTCGCAGCTTGGCCCGGCGCTGCGTCCATCGATGAAAGCGACCTTGCGGTCAGATGACACAATATCTTTTAGATCAGACACTTAGCCATCAACGAGACCGCGACAATACGAGCGAATTCGCTAATGCAGTTTTAACGTAAAGAGATTCGCGGGATGGTTTTTGCCGCACCGCCGCAATCGATCCACTCATGGTTAATCGAGCGTGAACGCGACGGGCGACGCTAACCCTAACGCGCGATGCCGATTAATTTTCGCAGCAATTCTGCAAAATTGTGCGAGCATGTATTCGTGCCGAGCGGGGCTCGCGTTGCGCAGAATTTTCGAAAGCGACCGAGTGCGCCGTGACGCGTCCTCTTGTTGCGTTTCAGCATCATGTTTCACAGCGTCGATTTTGGACAGGCTTCGGGCCTGCCGGCCCGCGAAGACCGCAGCCGCGATCAGGCTTTCCCTTCCTTCGTGACGCGCGACGACGATCTCGTCGGTCTCGTCGCCTTCGCGATGCATGAACGGCAATTCGCGGAATGGCGCACTGAAATGGCGCGCGCCTGCGGCCGACCGCCGACCGAGGCTGAAGTTCACGCTCACAGGCTCGGCGAGACCACGCCGCGCCGGATCGCCGCCTATCGCTTTCTCGCGCAGGAGAGTCTGGAAGGGCGCGGCTCGCACAATTCGACGCGCGCGGCCTATAGCGACGACCCCTCGTTCGGCCTGTTCTGCGCTTCCGAGCATGATTTCGTCGGCATGGTCGCCTATGCGATCCATGAGCAGCAGGTGCGGGAATGGCGCGACGCGATCCAGCGGGCTTACAGCCGTGCGCCGACGCCCGACGAAGAGCGCGCCCATCGCATCAGCGAGACGACGCCGCGTCGCATCCTCGCCTATCGCTTTCTCGCCGGCGAGCGACTGGCCGGGCGTGGGCCGGATCTGACGCCCGGCGTCTCGAAAGTTTCCTTCATCATCCGCGCGCTCGGCCGGGAAACATCGCGTCGCGCCGGCAAGTCGCGCGCGTGGCGGGGCTGGAGCTTTCCGTTCGGCGGGGCATGAGGCAGGCGTTGGCCGCCACGGTCATGCCAGTTTCGGCTCATTGTCGTAGAGCGACAGATTCGGGTTGAAATAGGGATCATTGCGCACGGCCGCTGCCCAGCGGGACAGAAAGTATTCGCGTTCCTTGCGATAGACGCGTTGCAGGCGCAGCGTGGCGCCGCCGCGACTAGCGGATTGATGATGGGCGAACATCGTGCGGCAGTCGCAGATCGTTCGCCAGCCGCGTGCATTCAGTCGCAGGCACAAGTCGACGTCGTTGAGATCGACCGGCAGGTTTTCGGCGTCGAACCTCCCGACCGCTTCGAACTTCGCGCGCTCCACCATCAGGCAGGCGGCCGTGACCGCCGAAACCTCGTGCGGGGCGAGCGAGCCACCGAGCCAGCCGTGGGCGCGCCGGCCGAGTCCCACGCCGAAATGGCCGGCGACGCCGCCCATGCCAAGCACGATACCGGAATGCTGCACGCGCCCGTCCGGGAAAAGCAGCTTGCATCCCACTGCGCCAACATCCGGTCGTACAGCGAACTCGAGCATCCGCGCGAGCCATTGCGGCTGCAGCACGACCGTATCGTTATTGAGAAAGACGTAAGTGTCGCCCCGCGCCCGCGCCGCGCCAAAATTGCAGAGCGCGGAAAAGTTGAACGGCATGGGATTGGGCGCGATCGTCAGGCGCGGTTCCTCGCGCTGCATGCGCTCGAGAACGGCGAGGGCCTCAGGTTCGGTCGTGCCATTGTCGACGACGAGCACATCGTAGTCGGCATCGCGGGTGCGGGCGAAAATGGAGGCGAGGCAGCGCTCCAGGAGCTTGCCCTTGTCACGCGTGGGGATGATGATCGTGACGCTCCGCTTCGGCGCCCGCGGCGGGGTCTTGCGATTCTGGCGTGGCGGCATCGGCGCGCTATCCGCGAGTTCGACAAGCGCGCGCGCGACATGGCCGACTGCGCCGGGCGGCGTTTCGGCGAGCGCCGCGTCGACGAGCGCCTGCGGCGCCGCGCCGTCGGCTACGAGAAAGCGCTGTGCGATCCGATCGCGCAGCATGGCGGCGCGGCCGACGTAGGGACTGAAAGCCTGACGGATCGGGCTCCAGTCCGGTTTGAAACTTACTTCCGGCTTTCCATCCGCGTGAGCCCGTCGGACATCGTCGCTGTAGACGATGTCGCATTCCGGGCTGCGGTCGAATTTGGCGAGAAAGGCCGAGAGCGCGTTGGGCTCGAGGCGGTCGCCGGCGCGCAGGAACACCGAATAGCCTTCGCGGTTTCGCTCGCGGCGCGAAATGCGGGGATCGGGATGGGCGTCAGCCCATGCCGCCGCTTCGCGCGAACCGTCGATAAGAACCACGCGCCAGTCGGCGTGAGACTGGGCGATCAGGGAAGCGCAGGTCCGCTCGACGTCCTCGAGGCCGAAAGCCGAGGCGACGACGACCGTGACATGGGCGGAGATTTGCCGCGTTACGGGCTGGCCGCGCCGACGGCGCGCGCGCCATGTCTCGAAATTCTGGGTTTCCGCCCGTTCCAGCACCCAGCGCAGGTTGAGATCGGCTTCCTCGCGCAATTGCGCCAACCGCGCGCCCGTCTCGATCAGGCCGCGCCGGGGCAAGGTCATGCGCAACCTCATCAACTCGCGGGTCGTGAGGGTGCGCAGGGATTCGATCCGGAAATGAAAGGCGCCCGGCCGATCGGTCGGACAAATTCGGATTTCGTGGGTCTCCGGCGGCACCCGGCCGCGCCAGAAGCCCGCCCCTTCCGAAGGGGCGGGCAGGAACCTTGACCAGGTTCGGCCATCGCGCGCGCGAAACTGCAGGAGTGGCCGGCAAACGCGGTCGGCGAGGCCCGCCGAATAGCAGATCTCGATGGCGGCGCGGCCGCGCAGCGCCGTAGCTGGCCTCAGCTCGAGCCAGGGCTCGGGGTCGAGCGCAACGAAGCCGGCGCCGTCGGCGACGACGCCATGTAATGGAAGAAGTTCAAAAATCTGGGGGTCACGCGCCGACATGGAGCTGCAAGGGGTAACAATCCCTTCGCCTCCGGTAAACGGTTTTCGACGCTGGTCGGCAAGGCATTGTCAAATGCGTCCGACGCCGATATGAGAAGCGCGCCCGCGCCGTCCTCGGCGCCCGCGGCCGCAATAGCTCAGCTGGTAGAGCACCTCATTCGTAATGAGGGGGTCGGGGGTTCGAATCCCTCTTGCGGCACCACTTTCCCGTTCGTCTGTTTTCTGCGATTTCCATCATATTCTGACAATCTTTGGGCATCGTCTCCGCCTTCGCGCAGGACGGTTCAGAAACCGGTTGCTTGCAGTGCGTGGGGTTGCCGACCAGTTGCGATCAAGCCGCCGCGATTCGTCGCCATCTGACCGACGGCCGGCGCATTCATGTGGCCGGGCCCAAAGGTCTCGCCTGAGCCGCTTGGCGAGCTGTGATTTTTCGTGTCAGCGGTCAGCGCAATTCTCGGATGCCCCGACAGCTGCGCATATGCCAGTCTCAAGGCATCAACGAGCGCGATTTGACGGCGTGTTTGCCGTTGGATGCAGCCGAGGAGGAGATGCGCGATCGTCGCGGCGCAGACCGCGACGGATTCGAGGGCGGCACGGTCGGCGGTCCCGATCTCTTCGTGAGGGCGCGCGACGGCCATAGACAGGAAACGACCATGAGCCTTTTTCCCGGCTTCGAAGGCAGCCGCGTCGAAACCAGCGGCGCGACGATCAACTATGTCGCGGGCGGCGCCGGGGAGCCCGTGCTGCTGCTGCACGGCTATCCCGAGACGCATGCGTGCTGGCACAAGATCGCGCCGCAGCTCGCGCGGAAATATCGGGTGATCTGCGCGGATCTGCGCGGCTATGGCGACAGTTCGAAGCCGGAAGGCCTGCCCGACCACTCCAATTATTCGAAACGCGCCATGGGTCTCGACATGGTCGAACTGATGGAGACGCTCGGGCATGAAACCTTTCATCTCGTCGGCCACGATCGCGGCGGCCGCGTCGCGCATCGCCTGACGCGCGACCACGAAAGCCGCATTCGTACCCTGACCGTGCTCGACATTTCGCCGACGCTGAAAATGTTCGAGAGCACCGACATCGCGTTCGCGACGGCCTATTATCACTGGTTCCTGATGCTGCAGCCCGCGCCCCTGCCGGAGCTTATGCTGCAGGGGCAGATTCCTTTGCTATTGCTGGGGCGCGTCGGTCGCGCGGAGGCCGATCTCTCGGGTTTCGACCAGGCGGCGATCG
>JAGRKN010000195.1:0-464 GCA_020442275.1 Rhodoblastus sp.
GCCCGCGAAATCCTCGGCCGCCATCCTGGCCGCCTCGATCGAACCCGGACCATTGTAATCCTGGAACACGCCCGATGTGTCGTTGAGGACGCCGACGCGTACGACGCCGTCGGAGATTTCCGCACAAGCGAAGTTTACGGATGCGGCCAGCGCGACCGACGCCACGCCGGCCAGTAGATTCGTCTTCATGTGTCCTCCCGTCGAGCTGTTTTGGCTCTCGTATCGGTCTCGCCGTTCGAGCGGCGGCCATTGGATCGCGTCCCGTTCGATGCGATCATCAATAATGTTGCGCTAGCAATGTTGCTTTGTCAACTGATCGAGCCAGGCGACTATTAGTTGACACTGGCAACTGAAAAAGTAGGATCGGCCACATCGAGCGGGCACAAACGAAACCGCCGATATCCGGAGGAAAGCCGATGGACGCCGCCACCCATGCGCGCGACGAGGGCACGGCCTATGAAATG